>NZ_CP041025.1:0-300000 GCF_006385135.1 Paremcibacter congregatus | reverse complement strand
ATGGGGCGAGGAAATCGCCATGGACCGCGATGTCATTGACCGGGTGAGCGAGAAATGGGACAGCCTCGGGCTGCCCACCTCAGGCGCCCCGATCTGGTCGCCCCCCTCATCTGACAAGAAAAAATAACTGCAGTACAAACTGCCCGGATAGGCCGGATTATGACGCGTTTGTCGCCACAACCTCAAGGGCGGCGACGGCCTCAATATGGCTGCGGAACTGCTGCTCGCTAAAGTTAGAAGAAATTTTAGACTGCGCCACTCTCCAGTATTTAACGCCTTCTTCGACGGCTTCAATCCCCTTTTGGCTTAACGCCAACAGCCTTTGCCGCCGGTCCTTGCCCTTCATGATGGTAATCAGTTCCTGCTTCTCCAGTGGTCGTAAGTTACGCGCCACTGTCGAGGCATCCATCAAAAGTTCATCCGCCAGACCACTCACCGTAATGCCTTCATGTTTATGAAGCACCATTAAGATTATCATCTGCGTATACCGGATGCCGGTTTCATTCAATGCATCATCATATAATCGTGTTATGGCCCTGGCCGCACGGCGAACCTGGGTGCACACACACATTTCCAAAGACTCGTTTAAGCTCTGGCTTTCTGCTCTCGGCTTTACAATTTCCAAAGGAACCCCTTTTTACTAATTACTAAATGTGATAATAACTTTCTGTAATATCAACGCCTCTATATTTAAGGCTTAAATATCAATTATCTAAAAGATATATTAAATAGTATATAATACAAAATCGTTGCCTAATTCCACTAAAAAATCTGATCATTCGAATATTCTTCTTGAGGTCTCGGCTATAAAAAGGCTTTAAAAATAATAACAACGCATCTTGTGATTGCATCATGAAACAATTTTATAGCAAAATATTTAAGCATTGGTAAGGAAAATGAAATGCCGTCAGACAGCACAAAAAAAGCTGATCTTTTTCTCGAAAAGCTGGATTATCTAATCACCGCCGCCCGGAAAGCGGGTGCGGACGCCAGTGATGCCGTTATCTATGAAGGTCAGTCGCAATCGGTGTCCTGGCGACTGGGCGCCCTTGAAGACGTAGAGCGGGCGGAAAGCACCGACCTTGGTCTGCGGGTTCTGGTCGGGCACAAACAGGCGCTCATTTCATCCAGCGACATTAATGATGCTACTCTCGACACCTTGGTGGAACGGGCGATGGACATGGCGCGCAATGCGCCGGAAGATCCCTATGCCGGTCTCGCCGACCCGGCGCTTCTCGCCCTGTCACCGAAAGATATCCCAGATCTTGATCTCTATGACGACACGGTGAAATCCGCCGACGAGATGCAGGCCCTGGCCCGGACAGTAGAAGAAACCGCCCTGGCCACAGAAGGCATTACCAATTCGGAAGGCGCCAGCGCCAGCAGCAGCAGCGGCCTGATCGCCACCGCCAATTCCAACGGCTTTGCCGGTCATTACCAATCCAGTCATTTCGCGCTCAGCATTTCCGTGATCGCCGGAACCGATGACAAAATGGAACGGGATTATGCCTATTCGTCCAAACGTCATTTCATGGATCTGCGTGATCCGGCCGCCATCGGCCATGAAGCGGCGGAGAAAACCCTGCGCCGTCTCGGGGCGCGGCAAGCCAAAACCTGCAAGGCTTCGGTAATTTTCGATCCCCGGGTGTCCCGCAGCCTGCTCGGTCATTTGGCCGGCGCCATCAATGGTCAGGCCATTGCCCGCGGCACAAGTTTTCTGAAAGACCGCATGGAAGAACAGATTTTCAGCCCCGGCATCACGGTCATCGACAATCCGCATATCCTGCGCGGTCCGTCCTCCAAACCCTTTGACGGGGAAGGCTGCCGCAACGCGCCTCTGGATGTGGTCACGGACGGTATTCTGAAATGCTGGATTCTCGACAGCAGCAGCGCCCGACAACTGGGGCTCACGGCTAATGGCCGGGCAAGCCGCGGCACCTCGTCCCCGCCCTCGCCGTCCACCACCAATCTTTATATTGCCGCCGGAAGCCTGCCGCCGGAAGAACTTTATCAGGACATCAAACAGGGGCTGTATGTCACTGACCTCATCGGTATGGGCGTCAATGGCGTCACCGGTGATTACAGTCGCGGCGCCAGTGGTTTCTGGATTGAAGACGGCAAGATTTCCTATCCCGTGAATGAGATCACCATCGCCGGCAATCTCAAGGACATGTTCCTACAGATGACCGCCGCCGATGATCTTGTGCTGAAATACGGCACCGATGCCCCGACCCTGCGGGTCGACGGGATGATGGTTGCGGGGGCCTGATGGTCACAGGCACCTGACAAACTGTTCCAGACAAGAAAAGCCGCCCTGAATGCAGAGCGGCTTTTTTCATTTTAACTTCAATTCTGAAGCCTTAGAAACTTGCCCCGACACTGAACAGCACCGTCGCGTCGGCATTATCGCCGGCAAGGTTGGTATCGATATAGGTAATACCGAAGTCCAGCCCCTGATAAGCCACAGACGTTCCCACGGACCAGTCCCACTTTTTATTGGCAAAGGCCCCGTCTTCATACCCGAGATGCAGATTGACGGTGAACGGCGTATCCGGGATCACCACATCGCCCTTGGTATAAAGATAGAGATTGTCATCATTACCTGTATTGTCACTGCTGAAGGCATAATTGGAACCAACAGAAGCAGAAACAAACCCGAGGTCCATGCCGACAGACCCGTAAACTTCGAAATAGTCGGTATTGCTCCCGCCCGGATAATGATAGAGCAAGCCCCCAATATCATAGGTTATACCGTCTTTTTCACCGGCATAGCCTCCATAAAAATCGGTTTCCATGCTCGCACCATTGAAATCGGAGATATTGGTCGCCCAGGTTCCCACATAAAAACCGCTCTCATGGGCCCAGTCGAGCCCGCCCTGAAGAGAGAACCCCTCATCATTCAGGGACACGCCACGAAAGCGATAATCATTGGTCATGGTGATATTGGCGCTAAATCCGCCGCCAAGTTCTGCCTGCGCCGGCAAGGTTGCCCCCAGGGTACCCGCCAACAGTAATGTGGTGAATATTGCCTTTCTTCGTAAGGTCACGTCTCTCTCCTTTGTTCTGATTATCAGCAGATTTTTCTGCCTACTGCACTACTATTCAAATAGCATGCCAATTTCAGGTCTTGAGTTTAGACCCTATTATATTAATATTTAATTACCCTAATATTAATGATAAAACATAAGCTTAAGCTAAATTTTTACCCCTGGTTATCTAAACCAGTAATTTGGCAAGACTATGGCATGCATCTTTTTTTGGCACCCCAGTCCACAACGCATAATAAAACGGCACAGAAGAACATCAGAAATCAGGCCGTCTGATAGGGAGGATCGGGGTAATATTCAAGATAATGCTGCACCTGGCGGGCAAAGGCCGGGCTATATATTTCCCCCACCACCCACAACGCCATATCAATCCCCGCCGAAACCCCCGCCGACGTAATGACCGCACCATCCCGGACAAACCGATGATTTTTCACGACTTCACTGGTGGGACTCAGCTGCGCCAAGAAATCTAAACAACTGTGATGCGAGGTGCATTTCTTGCCCGCCAAAAGCCCGGCCGCAGCATAAACCAGAGACCCGGAACAAACACTGGTGACCCAGGGTGTCTTTTGCGCCACCTGACGTATTGTTTCAAGCGCGTCCGGGTTGGCCAGTAGCGCCCGGCTTCCGGCACCGCCCGGCAACAGAATCAGGTCATAGCTGCTGTCCTCGCTGAGGTTCTTGTCCACAATGACCTCCATGCCTTTTTTAGCCATCACTCTGTTCCCGCTTAAGGATGTCATCTCGCACTGTAATTTCGGTCCTTCCGCCGCGTCCCCCATTTCCTGCGCCACCCGAAAAACTTCCCAGGGGCCGACAGCATCCAGCTCTTCGAAATCGTCAAATAAAATAATACCGATGGTAAACATTTCACACTCCTTTATTTATAGAAGAGTCCATTATGACTATCCTCAATCTGGCGAAAATGACATATTACCCACGATTTATGCCATTTCACCGCAAAAGGCTTTACCCATCGGCCAACGGGTCGTACCATAAAGACATGACAGATACCCAACCGGGGCACGGCCCCAAAGAGCCTAAAATGACGGGACAGGTTTTTAAAAAACCTGCGCTGGTGCTCGGCGTTGTAATCGTAACAGCCGTTATTTTCTGGCCCTTGCCCGCCCAGTTCAAATATATTGGATCGCAATTCCTGACCTTCGCGGCGGCCCTCTATATCGGCCTGCGCATCTGGCGGTGTTCGCCCCGGGGCAAGGCCATTACGGTTTTACAGTCCGATTCCCCCTATGGCTGGCTGCCTTACCCCTTAGTGCTGCTTCTCGCCGCCGGGTTAACCTATTTCACCATGACTTATATGGGCTATTGGCCGCGGGCCCTGCTTGAATTCATTCTGGTGATCGGCATTGTCTATTACATGCTCAGGGCTTTTAAACGCTTTTTGATATAAAGATTGCCCCGATTCGAGATCAACATGAGAAAAATCGCTTTCCTGCTGTTTGACCAGTTTCAAATCCTTGATGTCACCGGCCCGGCCCAGGTGCTAAGCAGCGCCAATGAACTGGCCCCTGGCGGCGTCTATGATATCCACTATCTGTCGCTTGTCGGTGGCCCCTGCCGCGCCACCTGCGGCATGATGATTGATACCGAACCGTTTCGGGATCTCACCGGTTTTGACAGCCTGATTATTTCCGGTGGCGACGGCAGTCGCAAAGCAGCCACGGATCCGATCACGGTACAATATCTGAAGCAGGAGGCCCCTAAGCTGCGCCGCCTGATCTCCATCTGCACCGGCGCGTTTCTTCTGGCCGCCGCCGGACTGGTCGACGGCAAAACCATAACCACCCACTGGGCCTATGCCACCCAGTTGCAGAAGAAAAATCCCCGCGTGACCGTCAATCCCGACGCGCTTTATATCCGGCAGGGGTCAATCATCACCTCCGCCGGGGTAACCGCCGGCATGGATCTCGCCCTGGCGCTGGTGGAGGAAGACCAGGGGCGACAAGCTGCCACGACCATCGCCCGCCATCTCGTGATTTTCTACCGCCGACCGGGCGGGCAATCGCAATTTTCCGCGTTTCAGATCGCCCAGGAGACAAAAACAAAAGACTTTGCAGATCTCTGCCTGCAGATCATGACCCACCCCAACCGCGACTATCGTATTCCCCAGATGGCGGAAGACGCCCATATGACCGAACGTACCTTCATTCGCCACTTCACCCGCGCCGTCGGCCTGTCCCCGGGAAAGTTCGTCGAAAAAGCCCGCCTGGAAAATGCCCGACGGGCCTTGGCGGAAACCCGACTCAACCTTGATCAAATCGCCCATCAATGCGGCTATAGCAGCCCGGAAATTTTGCGGCGAAACTTCCAGCGCCACATGGCGGTATCCCCCAGCGAATATCGTCAACGGTTTGGTATATGACACAAATATGACGTAAAATTTTACCTTGGCGCAATATCGTGCTAGCCTGAAACCTTCCTTCACCTGTCTGAAAGGTAACTTTTGATAAAGTTGTTCGATATGCCGCGCCTTATGTACCCCCTGGTCGCAAGCCTGATGCTGCTGACAGGGCAAAGCACGACATCAGCCAAGGAAAAAATAACCTGGGTTCTGGCACAGGAACCCCCCATTACCTATGTCAGGGATGATGCCTATACCGGGTATGGGGTTAAAATGCTGCGTCTGATCCAGGCGGAATTGCCGGACTATGACCATGCCATGCATCTGGGCGGAAATTACCAGCGCGCCACCCAGGACGTCAAGAATGGCCCCCTCAAATGTGCCGTCGGGGTGATGAAGACACCGGAAAGGATGGATATCATGTCCTTTTCCACCGTCCCGGTATTTCATTTTTTCGATATTCAAATCGTCACCCGAAAAGAAACATTCGAATCCTGGGGCCGGCCAGAAAAAATATCTCTAAACCTGCTCCTGAAAAATAAAGATCTGATTCTGATGCTGTCAGAAGGCCGTAAATACACACCAGGCCTGCAAGCCATTCTTGATCGCCATCAGGGCGCCCCCCACATCAGAACCACCGCCAACGCACAATTCAGTGAAACCATGTTGCGGATGCTGCAGCATAACCGTTTCACCTATATGTTCGCCTATCCGGAAGAAGTCAGTTATCTGACCCGACAGATGGATAACATGGACAACATCGTGACCATTCCCATTACCGAAAGTCAGCTTTTTGGGCATTCCTGGGCCGTGTGCAGCAAAACCCCCCAGGGTAAGGACGCCATCGCCGCCATCAGCCGCGCTTTAAAAAAGGTGCGTCAGACCGAAGAATACCGTGAGGCGTATGAAGCCTGGATCGGGGGAAATCTACGCACGCTTTACCGGGAAAAATACCAGACGGAATTCCTCAAGATCGGCGAGTAGCCTACTCCCCCAACACCAGCGCCGGGTTGAGCCGTTCCTTATACCAGTTCAGGCCCCAGTGCAGATGAGGTCCCGTGGCGCGACCGGTCGCCCCGACGGTGCCGATCTTTTCCCCCTGACGAATATCCTGCCCCTCTTTCACCGCCACCTGCTGCAGATGGGCGAACACCGTGCTGACGCCGAAGCCGTGATCGATGATCAGCGTATTGCCGGTATAATAAAGGTCCGACACCATCGTCACCTTGCCGCCGAGCGGCGCGACAATATCCGTGCCCTCGGGCGCGGCGATATCCATGCCCGTATGGGGACTTTTCGGAGTGCCGTTAAGAATCCTGTGGTTACCGAAATTACCGCTGATCCGCCCCCGCACCGGCCAGATAAAACCTTGTGTGAAATCCTTGCGCGCACTGTCGGTGGTGCGGGCCTTGCCCACCCGGGCGCCGTCCGCCCGGATGCGGGCGAGTACCTCCGCAGGCGGCGTCACCATCTTTTGCGGCAGGCCATCGATATGGGTCACGTCATATGTCTGCGGCGTCACCGTGAAGCGTTGCGGAATTTTTTGTCCCCCCGGGGCGGCATAGGTCATTTTCAGCATCGCCCCCTGCTTCCAGTTGAGGCCGAAGGCGAAATCACCTTCTCCGGAGACCTTCAGCTTACGGTCCCCGAGCCAGACCTGACCGCCCGGCGCGACCTTGCCGACATAGAAACCGCCCTGGATCAGGGTATCCGGCAAGCCGAGCGCATTTTTTGCCTGCGCCGCCCCGGTAAGCACAAACGCCAGCATCATCGCCCGAAACATCATCCGAAAAAATCTCATAACAGACTTCCTTGACGGTTGTCCCCGGACGCCGCTTTATTCTTGGTCTTGGCCGCGGTTTTTTTCCGGGTCGGGGCTGGTCCGCCGGCCACCACCGCCGCGACCTCTGCGTCTTTGAATTCAATGCCGATGCCATCGCCGGATTTCAATCCCGCCCCCGAGGAAAGCGCCTTGCCGCCCGCGTCACGAATAACCGCGAAACCGCGGTCCAGCACCCGCTTGTAATTCAGGCTGTCGAACAGACGGCTGGTGGCCTCGAACCGCTCGCGCATCTGGCGCAGATTTTGCCCTTCCGCCCGGTCGAGCCTGAGACCGAGTTCCTGAGTCTTTTCCTGGGTGCGGACAATATCACGGCGCAGCAGGTCCGGCCGCAGCATCCGGCTGACGCTGTCAAGCTGCATCTGACGCCGTTCGCCGAGCAACTTCAGCGCCCGGGGCAGCCGTTCGGCCACATCATCGAACCGCTGACGGCTGAGGGCCAACATATCGGAAGGTTTGGGCAACCCGCGCCCGAGCCCGTCAAGCTTCTGCGCCTTGTCGCTGACCATCCGCCGCACCGACCGGTTGAGACGTGTGCCCAGATCCTGAACCGTATAGAGCAGGTCATCGCGCACCGGCACCGCATGTTCCGCCGCCGCCGTCGGCGTCGGGGCCCGCAAGTCGGAGGCATAATCAATCAGGGTGGTGTCGGTCTCATGGCCGACCGCCGAGATCAGCGGAATTTCACTGTCAGCCACCGCCCGGATCACCACTTCCTCGTTGAAGGCCCAGAGATCTTCCAGACTGCCGCCGCCCCGGGCGACAATCAGCAGATCGGGGCGGGGAATGGCGCCGCCTTTTTCCAGGGCGTTAAAGCCGCGAATCGCCTCGGCCACCTGTTCGGCGGCCCCCTGACCCTGAACAATCACCGGCCAGACCAGCACATGGCGGGGAAAGCGATCCGACAACCGGTGCAGGATATCGCGGATTACCGCCCCGGTGGGTGACGTCACGACGCCAATCACCTGCGGCAAATACGGAATCATCTTCTTGCGGCTTTGATCAAACAGGCCCTCGGCGGCGAGTTGTTTTTTGCGTTCTTCCAGCAGCGCCATCAGCGCCCCGGCCCCGGCGGGCTCCATTCGCTCGATAACGATCTGATATTTAGAACGCCCGGGGTAGGTGGTGAGCTTGCCGGTGGCGATCACTTCAAGGCCGTCTTCCGGCCGGAAGCCGAGCTTTCCCGCCACGCCTTTCCACATCACGGCGTCCATCACCGCCTTGTCATCCTTCAACGCCATATAAATATGGCCGGAGGCGGCGCGCTTGAAACCGGAGATTTCCCCGCGCAGCCGCACGTAGCCATAGGTGTCCTCGACCGTGCGTTTCAGGGCCATGCTCAATTCAGTGACACTATATTCCGGGGCGTTGCTGGCTTTTTGTTCAGCATTGTAGGGATAATCAGACATATTCCGTGATTTTTTCACCTTGTTTCCAGTTGCCCCTATGCTACAAGAGAGCTCAGCTCAGATAAAGGCCTAATGATGACAAAGGCCAAATGATGATAAAGGATGTTGACGATGAATATTCTGGTGATTGGTTCCGGTGGACGCGAACATGCCCTGACATGGAAAATTGCCCAAAGCCCGCTGGCCGATGAAATCTATATCGCACCCGGCAACGGCGGCACCCAGGAGCTCGCCACCAGCGTCAGCCTTGATGTGACCGATCATGACGCCGTCGTCACCTTCTGCCGCGCCCATGATATCGGCTTTGTCGTCGTCGGCCCGGAAGCCCCGTTGGTTGACGGCCTTGTCGATCATCTCGATCAAGAAAATATCGCCGCCTTTGGCCCCAAGGCTTACGCCGCGCAACTGGAAGGCTCGAAAGGCTTTACGAAAGACCTCTGTGCCGAATTCAACATCCCCACTGCCGCTTACGGCCGCTTTACCGATGCCGCCAGCGCCAAGGCCTTCGCCCAGGACAAAGGCGCGCCGATCGTGGTCAAGGCTGACGGTCTCGCCGCCGGCAAGGGCGTGATCATCGCTGAAACCCTCGACCAGGCCAACGCCGCCATCGACGACATTTTCGGCGGACAGTTTGGCGCCGCCGGGGCCGAGCTGGTGATCGAAGAATTCCTCGTCGGCGAGGAAGCCAGTTTCTTCGCGCTGTGTGACGGCGACAATATCCTGCCGCTTGCCACCGCCCAGGACCATAAACGGGTCGGCGAAGGCGACACGGGCCCCAATACCGGCGGCATGGGCGCCTATAGCCCCGCCCCTGTGATGACGCCCGAGATGACCCGGCGCACCATTGATGAGATCATCCTGCCGACCGTGCGCGGCATGAAGAAACGCGGCCACCCGTTCCGCGGCGTGTTTTTCGCCGGGCTGATGATCACCGAGAAGGGACCGGAACTGATTGAATATAACGTGCGTTTCGGCGATCCGGAATGTCAGGTGCTGATGATGCGTCTCAAATCCGATATTCTTCCGGCCCTGATCGCCAGCGCCGAGGGCGGCCTCGACCTGATCAAGCTCGACTGGCGCGACCGGTCCGCTCTCACCGTTGTGATGGCGGCCAACGGTTATCCAGAATCTTATGAGAAAAATACCCTGATCGGTAATCTGTCCGAGGCCGGAGAGAATGAGGATTGTATGATCTTCCATGCCGGCACAAAACAGGAAGGCGGTCATATTTTCGCCACCGGCGGACGGGTGCTTAATGTCACCGCACTTGGCGACTCCGTAACCCAGGCCCAGACCACCGCCTATGCCGCCGTCGATAAAATCGATTGGCCTGACGGTTTCTGCCGCCGGGATATTGGCTGGCGCGCCGTCGAACGCGAAAAAAACTAAGACTGGCCTCAAAATCTTACGCTGTGTTACAGTTATGTTTCAGTAGTGTTACAAGTAACGCTTTTGACCATAGTTTTGTTGCTATTTGGTCATATAACTGAAATTATGCCGTCACAAATTGATGAATGTTTCTGGTTTAAACACACCGAGTAAAGATAATGAATGATTTTTCAGCGTCCGGGGTACAGACGGAAGAAAATAACAGCCTGGTCAAAAAGACACTGCAGTGGCTGACGGTTATTTTCCTGATTTACATGTTGGTTATGGCCGTAGGCATGATCGGCAGCGGTTTCAAAGGCGCGACAAAAGGTCAGGTTGGGGATCTTTTTGCCTTCGCCACCAACCCCTTTATGGGTCTGATTGTCGGCGTCATCGCCACCGCCATGGTGCAATCCTCCTCTACGGTGACCTCAATCATCGTCGGTCTCGTCGCGGGCGGCCTGCCGGTTGAAATGGCGGTGCCCATGATCATGGGCGCCAACATCGGCACCACCATCACCAATACCATCGTCAGCCTTGGCCATATCGGGCGCAACAAAGAATTCCGCCGGGCGTTTGCCGCCGCCACCGTGCATGACTTCTTCAATCTGATGGCGGTCGCCATCTTCCTGCCCATTGAAATTATTTTTCACCCCTTGCAAAAAGCGGCCGGTTTTCTCGCCGAGCATTTTGTCGGTGGAGAAAATATGAGTGTTAAAGGTCTGAATTTCATCAAACCGATTACCAAACCGGTCATCGCAGAATTCAAAAATCTGGCCCATATGATTTCAGAGCAGGGCACCTACATCATTCTGGTGATCTTCGGCATCACCATTATTTTCTGCGCCATCGTATTTATCGGCAAATTGTTGAAAAAACTGATGGTTGGCCGGGCAAAGGAAATCATGCATGCTTCCATTGGCCGTGGCCCCCTGACCAGTATCTTTTCCGGTTCGGTCGTGACCATTCTGGTTCAATCCTCTTCGACCACCACAAGTTTGATGGTGCCGCTTGCCGGTAACGGGGTCTTCAAACTGAAACAGATTTATCCTTTTACCCTCGGGGCCAATATCGGCACCACCATCACAGCCCTTCTGGCGGCAACGGCGATTTCCGGCCCGACCGCCATTCTGGCCCTGCAGATTGCCCTGGTGCATCTGATTTACAACTCTGCCGCTGTCATCCTGATTTATGGCATCAAGAACCTGCGCAAGATACCGATCCGCGGCGCCATGTGGCTTGCCAGGGTCGCGGCCAAGCGCAAAATCATTGCGCTGATCTATATGGTTGGCGTATTCTTTGTTACCCCCGGCCTTATGGTCTTTCTATATCAATTTTTTGCATAAGGACACCATGATGGAACATGAGGATTTTTCCGGCCTGTCAAAAGGCAAATTGAAGAGCCTGATCAAGGAAACCGAAGAGGTTCTGGTCCTGCTCAAGGAAGAACTGCAAAAGCGCAAGCTTGATAAACAGCATGAGGAAATTGATCATCTTGAGGATCACCTGAAAGAGGCCGAACCTCATCTGTCGACGATAAAAGCCTTCATTCAGAAAATTATAGAAGACAGCAAAAAGACGTAACCCCGCCGCCCGTTTCCGGACGGACGTGGTGCTTTCTATTTATGATTTTTCGGCGGACGGCGCAACCAGCGTCTCCGCCTTTTTCTCATCCGATACGATATGAATATCCCGCTGCGGATAAGGGAATTCAACACCATGCTCGTTGAATTTCTTCCAGATGAGATAATTGACATCACTGGCCACATTGCTGACGCCGTTTTTGGCATCCCGGATCCACATGCGCAGTTCCAGATCAATGGAGCTGTCGCCAAATCCGCGCAACTGAACCCGCGGCGCCGGATCATCCAGCACCCGCGGCACTTCTTCCGCCGCCTCCACCATCAATTTCATGGCCAGGTCCACATCGCTTTTGTAGGAAATTCCCACCTGCAAATGACGCCGCACCATGCGGTGGGAAAAGGTCCAGTTGACCACGGTCTGGGTGACCATATCCTCATTTGGAATAAGATGTTCCCGGCCATCGCGGGAAATCACCGACGTATAGCGCCCGGCCAGCTTGTTGATCCGGCCATAGGTGCCTGAAACTTCCACCACATCCCCCGGTTTGATAGATCGGTCCATCAGCAGGATCACCCCGCTGACGAAGTTGGACACCACTTTCTGCAGACCAAAACCAAGCCCGACACCGATCGCCCCGCCAAAGACAGCAAAGACTGTCAGGTCAATCCCGACACTGGACACCGCAAACAGAAAGGCCGCGGCAATCAGTACAATGCGGGCAATTTTCGACAGCAGAACCCGGGCGGACGGATTAACCCCCTGCACCTTGCCCAGCCAGCTTTCAAGAAAATTCGTACTGATCAGCGCCAGCCACACCAGAAATATCAGGGTCAATACACCCGTCAGAATGCCCAGCGCGCTGACTTCCCCCTGCCCGAGTGAAAAGGTCATCTGATCAAGAAATTCAATCAATGGCGTAAGCCAGCCGACTATGTTCAGCGCCGCCACACCCCAGGCAAAGGCCCGCACCAACCGGGCAATTTCCCGGTTATCAATCAGGCTGGTGGCCAGACGAATGACGATCCAGGCCCAGATCAGGCTTTCCGCAATATTGAATGCCGTGGTGGGGATTTCCTTCTGGTCCGCCACGGCCTTGACCAGCCCGATCATCACAGCCCACAACAGCAGGTCATAAAGGGGGGACAATTGGGGTTGCAGACGTCGATAAATTTCATACCGGCCGAGCCCCACAGGAAACATAAACCGCACCAGTCGTACGATTCCCCAACTGATGCCCCAGAGAAGAAGAATTATCCCCAACTGGACCAGGCTTTGATAGGACAAGAGGGTGACATCTATCCAGACCACCACGGCGGCCAGCCATGTCTCGGCTTTTGCAATTAATTCATTCATAAGAGAACCACGCCTGCGCTTGAAGTATTATGAATTATCCTTGTCCGGGAATGGTAGCTAAAAAAAACCGTAACAGCAAACAGATAAACCATTACCCTTTCACGGTCGGGAGGCTTAGCGGCGCGCCTGAAAGAACTTTTTCAACATCTGCGCCGCCGGCCTCGCCCCGATGCCACCGTAGATTTCCGGCTGATGGTGGCAGCTTGAGGCATGCAGGACCCGGGGACCATTTTCCACCCCCCCGCCTTTCGGGTCATCGGCGGCAAAATACAGACGCCGCAGACGGGCGAAGGAAATCAGCTGCGCACACATGGGGCAAGGCTCCAGCGTGACATAGAGATCACACCCCGGCAGCCGTTCACTTCCCAACGCCGCGCAGGCCGCGCGAATCGCCAGAAGTTCCGCATGCGCCGAAGGGTCCCGGTCCTCCATCACCCGGTTGGAGGCCACCGCAATCACCGCGCCGCTGTCGCCCGCAACAATCACCGCCCCCACGGGCACTTCGCCACGCAACGCGGCCTTTTCCGCCTCTTTCAGGGCTAATTCCATGTATTTATTCTTATGTCCGCTCATCACAAGGGCCGCTTTCCTTCTTTGCGCCCCCAGCATTATCACAGAATATCAGCAAAATGTTGATTTTTACAAAATTAGGCCTACATTGCCGGCATGACAGATGAAACGCAAAAGCCCGCTACGGCCGGCACAGAACCTCAGGATGCTCCCGCCAAAGGCGAACGCATCGCAAAAATGCTCGCCCGGGCCGGTGTCGGCTCACGCCGGGCCGTGGAACGGATGATTGAAGCCGGCATGGTCAAGCAGGGCGACCGGGTAATTGATACCCCCGCCACCCTGATCACCAGCGTCGAGGGAATCACCGTCGATGGCCAGAAAGTCAATCCGCCGGAACCCACCAAAATCTGGCTGTACCACAAGCCGGCCGGTCGGGTGACCACCTATTTCGACCCCGATGGCCGCCCGACTGTATTTGAAGCCCTGCCGGCCAATATGCCGCGGGTCCTGTCCGTCGGCCGCCTTGATCTGAATACGGAAGGCCTGCTGCTGCTGACCAATGACGGGGAATTGTCCCGTTGGCTGGAACTGCCGTCCACAGGCTGGTTGCGGACCTACAAGGTGCGCTGTCACGGTTATTTCGATCGCGACCGGCTGGCGGAAATCCGCCGGGGCCTGACCATCGACGATGTCAAATATCGCGGCGTCAAGATCGACATTAATGAAAGCCGGGAAAAATCCAATCTGTGGCTGACCATCGCCATTCGCGAAGGCAAAAACCGGGAAGTGCGCAAGCTGCTCGAATATATCGGCTTGCAGGTGACGCGCCTGATCCGGCTGTCATACGGCCCGTTTGAACTGAAAGAAATGGCCCGGGGCACAATTCTGGAGGTGCCGACCAAGGACACCCACCTGCATTGCGCCGAATACTTCAAGGACAAAGGCATCGAAGCTCCCGGCGGCGTTACAGCCGAAAAACCCAGTTCGCGGCCAGCCAAAGAACGCCAGGGCTGGGCCAAGGCGAAACCCAAAACCAATAACCGGCGCGCCAACAAAAAACGTACAGACCCGAAACGTTTCGAAGAAGATCTGCCGAAAAAGGTCCGGGGCAACCGGCCTTCGACACCCCCGCGCGGCAAGTCCCCCGCCACCGCCCGCGCTAAAACACCGCGGCCCTCGGGGAAAAAATGAGAATTATCAGCGGACAATATCGTGGGCGGAAATTGCTTTCGCCATCTAACCAGGATATCCGTCCGACTTCGGATCGCATGCGAGAGACCATGTTCAACATCCTCTCCCATGCCCCCATTTCGCTGACAGGCGCCAATGTGCTTGACGTTTTTGCCGGCACCGGCGCGCTCGGCCTCGAAGCCCTGTCACGCGGGGCCGCCCATGTCACTTTTTTCGACAAGCACCGCCCCTCTCTTGATCTGGTGAAAAGAAATATCGCCCTGTTGCAAGCTGAAAAAAAGACACGTATAAAGTGCGTTTCTGCCCCCATACTGCCGCGTCCGACGGCACAGTTCAATTTCATATTTCTCGACCCGCCATACAACTTAAACGTGATAAATGAGACTATAATCTCTTTGAAAAAATCTGGCTACATGGCTAAAGATTGCCTTGTTATCGCAGAGTATGCTGCCGCCAACCCCATAGAATTCCCTGATTTTCTTAAAGTTTCAACGGAAAAAACCTATGGAGAAGCCCACTTCTCCTTTCTGGAAGTAATATCTTAACACGTGTTTTTCTATATTTTACCTTCCCTTTTCTCTCTGCATTTGATATATCTATAATAAACACACGTTATAGTTGATTTTTATATAAGGCAGAAATATAAAGGAAAGGTCACATGTCCCAGGAAGACGATATCGCGAGCGCCATGGCGTATGTCACAGATGTAAAATTTGAATATGCCGCCATGATCAATACCCTGTATTATTTATGTGAAGAGGCCGACAGCATTGGATTGCCGGACGTCAGCCTGCATCTGAAAATTGCCATTGATGAACTGAAGGCCCAGGGCCCGCGTGATGCATCCCAGGACGACGAGGAAATCACAAGTATATGGCCGTCAGCGCCGACCGAATAACCGTTCGATATCGCCGAGCTTCAGTTCCACATAAGTGGGCCGTCCGTGATTACATTGACCGGAATGCGGGGTTTGTTCCATTTCCCGTAACAAAGCGTTCATTTCCGCAACAGTCAGCCGCCGGCCGGCCCGCACACTGCCGTGACAGGCCATGGTCGAACAAACCTCTTCCATGCGTTCCTTTAATGACAACGCCTGATCCAGTTCAACCAGTTCATCGGCAAGGTCCCGCACCAATCCCTTGATATCTGTATCGCCGAGCAAGGCCGGTGCTTCCCGCACCACTACCGCGCCATCCCCGAAAGGCTCTATACAAAGCCCGAGTTCCTGCAACTCTTGCGCCCGGGGCAACAGGCGATCTACCGCGTCCTGTTCCAATTCCACCACTTCCGGGATCAACAGCACCTGCCGCGGCACCTGATTGTCCAGAAGATATCCCTTCATGCGTTCATAGACCAAACGTTCATGGGCCGCATGCTGATCAACAATCACAATGCCGTCCTTCACCTGCGACACCACATAGGTTTCATGCAGCTGCCCCCGCGCCGCCCCCAGGGGATAGTTCACCAGATCGACGGCAGCCGGAGCTTGCGCCACGGGATCGTCTATTTCCACCCGCCCCTGTGGCGGGGCGAAATGATCACCAAAGGGCATTTGCCCGTGATCAGAAAGGCCGGGTGAAGACAATGGTTTCTGAAACGCCTGCCCGTGCGCCCGTGTCTCGTAGGATGGTGTTGATGGTCGATAAGAACCGCCGTACCGCCCCCCCTGGTAAGAAGAAGACGCATCCGCAGCCGCGCCGCCGGATTGAAACGACCCCAGCGCCGACTGGGCGACGGTGGTGGCGGCGCGATGCCCCGCTTCCGCCAGCGCCCGTTTCAGGGATCCGACAATCAGGCCGCGCACATGGCCACTATCGCGAAAGCGGACTTCGGCCTTGGCCGGATGCACATTGACATCAACCATCGCGGTCGGCACTTCAAGAAACAGCGCCAGCACCGGATGGCGATTGCGGGCGAGATAATCCATATAGGCCCCGCGCACCGCACCGATCAACAACTTGTCCTTAACCGGGCGGCCATTGACAAACAGAAACTGATGTTGGGCATTGCCCCGGTTATAGGTTGGCAGGCCGGCATAGCCGCCGAGCTTGATATTTTCGCGCTCCACCTCAATCGCCAGGGCATTGTCGCCAAATTCCGTCCCCAGCACCGCCGTCAGGCGCCGCAGCCGGGCGTCAAGCAGCTCCCCCTGGGCCGCAGAGACACGGAATGCCCGCCGCTCACCATCCTGCAGAGAAAAACCCACATCCGGGTGCGCCATGGCCAGCCGCTTGATCACGTCCAGCGCATAATTAAATTCGGTTCGTTCCGCCTTGAGAAACTTCAGCCGCGCCGGGGTGGCGTAAAACAGATCCCGAACCTCGATACGGGTGCCCTGGCTTTGCGCCGCCGGCTGCACGGCCTGTTTGGCCCCGCCGTCGATCTGCATTTTCCAGGCCTCTTCACTGCCCGCCGCCCGGCTGGTCAGGGAAAAACGACTGACCGAGGCGATCGATGGCAGGGCTTCCCCGCGAAACCCCATGGTTTTGATGTCGGTCAGATCATCCTCGCGCAGTTTCGAGGTGGCATGACGTTCCACCGCCAGTTCTATTTCCGCCCGCGACATGCCACAGCCGTTGTCTGTCACCGAAATCAGCTCCCGTCCGCCCGCGACCATCACCACGTCAATCTGGCTGGCCCCGGCGTCGATGGCATTTTCCACCAGTTCCTTCACGGCGCTGGCCGGTCGTTCAATGACCTCCCCGGCGGCGATTTGATTGATGGTATTTTCCGATAAAAGACGAATTTTCAAGGCTCATATTCTCCCGCGCTTATGTTGTCACAAGATTACCTTATTTCGATCACCCTGTGAACAAAATCCCCTGAAATAATATGACTTGAGAATAAGGATACTGAGGAGCTGATATTCAGCCTCCATTCAGGGGAAAAGGGCTAAAATCTGGCCCAGGGTTATAGCACAAGAGGGAAACATCATGAGACTGATCAACGGACTTATATTTGGCGCTGGATTAGGGCTGATAACAGCGAGCGCAAGTGGTCTGGCCCAACAATACGCCATTCCGGTCTTTATGGCCGGCGCCATCGTCATCCTTGGCGACATCGCTTTGATGCTCAGCCAGAAAAAGCAACGCCACTAAAGCACGTCACGAGACCCGCAAACAACCCTAAACAACTCTGGCCCTGCTTCCCGATGGAAGAGGGCCAGTGCATTTTCTGAACACAAGGCAGTTGCCGTTACCGGCCCTCCGCCTTTATGCGCCATTCTCTCCGAACAGCGCCCGTTTTGCAATCTCCTGCGGGGTAAATGCACCACGCACTTCACTGTCATCCCCTGGCGGACGCAGATGGTAATCAGGCGGCACCACAAGAGGCGGGTTTTTCAACACGCTGAATTCATCAGGACTTCCCACGCCGGAACATGCGGTCAGTACAAAGCCCAACCCCATGATTACGGCGATTTTTGCCAGTTTATTCTGCACTCATTTTTCCTTTTCTTGCATTCTGATTCTTAACGCGGATCAGATGTCTTTTCTTCAGATCGATCTTTTTTCGTGTCAGGACCAAAGAAACTGTCCCATAGTAATAACGCAGCCCCGACAGATATACAACTGTCCGCCACATTAAAGATGGCGAATGACCAGTCCCCTACATGGAACTGCAGGAAATCAATCACATAACCAAACAGCGCCCGGTCATAAATATTGCCCAGCGCGCCCCCGATCACCAGAGCAAGCGCCACCACCAGAAGCCGGGTTTGCGCCGATTTCAACCACACGCTCAACCCGATCACGATCAACAACGTCACCCCGACCAGCATCCAGCGCCCGAGATCTCCATCGGCCGTGAACATGCTAAAGCTCACCCCGCGGTTCTCGGCCCATTGTAAGTTAAAAATGGGCAGAATTTGGACCATCTGTATTTTCGGCAATTCCAGTATATCCGTGATCCACCACTTGCTCAGACGGTCAAGCACAAAAGCCAACGCCACAATGGTCAATCCCAATTGAAACCTGGTAAGGCCTTTCATATTATTGCGCTTCCGTAACGGCTTCGGCACAACGGGGACAGATATCATCATGGCCTGTCACATGCCCCACCGTCGGTAGAATCTGCCAGCAGCGTTCACATTTGGCGCCTTCCGCCAGACTGCTGGTCACCGCGATATCGCCGATGTCCTCAAGCCGGAACGCCCCTTCGGGGGCTGCTTCAACGGTAATTTCCGCCTGGGAAGTAATCGCCAGCTCGGCCAGATCCACATCCTGCAATGCTTCAACGTAAGACGCATCCGCGACATACACCCGCACCTGGCTCTGCAGTGAGGCCCCGATGCGTTTTTCACGCCGTTCCACTTCCAGGGCCCCGGTAACAACCCGACGTAAACGACGGACTTTTTCCCATTTGGCGGCCAGCGCATCATTGCGCCAGTCAGCCGGAACCTCGTGGAAACCCTTCAGATGCACACTGTCATTTTCATCGGGGAAACGCGATTGCCAGATTTCCTCGGCGGTAAAGACCAGGATTGGCGCCAGCATTTTGGTCAGCACATAGAATATCTGATCCAGCACTGTCCGCGTCGCCCGACGGCGGATGCTTGATGCGCCGTCGCAATAGAGACAATCCTTGCGGATATCGAAATAGAAGGCGCTGAGATCCACGGTGCAGAAATTATACAGCGCCGTATAGATCCGGTTGAAGTTGAAGTCGGCAATGCCCTGACGGTTCAGTTTGTCGAGTTCATACAGCCGGTGCAGCATTAACTGATCCAGTTCCGGCATGTCAGCAACATCAAGCTTCTCGGTCTCACTGAAGTCATTCAGGTTGCCGAGCATAAAACGCAGGGTGTTGCGGAGCTTGCGGTAGGCTTCCACCTGACCCTGGATGATGTTATTGCCGATGCGATGGTCGTTCAGATAGTCGGTCGAGGTCACCCACAGGCGCAGGATATCCGCGCCATACTGGTCGACGATCTTTTGCGGCTCAATGCCATTGCCCAGCGACTTGGACATTTTGCGGCCCTTGTCGTCCAGGGTAAATCCGTGGGTCACGACATTCTTGTAGGGCGCATGGCCCCGGGTGCCGCAGGATTCGAGCAGCGAAGACTGGAACCAGCCGCGATGCTGATCGGTGCCTTCAATATAAAGATCCGCCGGCGACTGCAGGTCGTCACGGTTTTCCAGCACGAAAGCGTGGGTCGAGCCACTGTCGAACCAGACATCGAGAATATCCTCGATACGCTCATAATCATCCGCTTGATAGGCGTCGCCAAGAAAATCCTCGGCCGGACGGCTATACCAGGCGTCCGCGCCATCCTGTTCAACGGCGGCGGCGATACGGTCATTCACCGCTTCGTCTTTCAGCAGGTCGCCGCTTTCCTTATGGACAAAAACCGTGATCGGCACGCCCCAGGCCCGTTGCCGCGACAACAGCCAGTCGGGACGATCCGCGACCATGGCGGTGATGCGGTTCTTGGCGCTTGCCGGTACCCAGCGCACCTTGTCAATTTCAGCCACCGCCTTGTCGCGCAGGCCGTTTTCTTCCATGGAAATAAACCATTGCGGCGTGTTGCGGTAGATCAGCGGCGCTTTCGAGCGCCAGCTGTGCGGGTAGCTGTGCACCAGCGTGTCGCGGGCCATCAGGGCCCCGGCCTCGCTCAGCTCGTCACAGACATGATCATGCACTTTGTAGACATGTTCCCCGGCGAACAGCGGCACCGTGTCATGATAGACCCCGGCGGCGTCCACCGTGAAGGGGGCGGGCAGACCGGCCGCCGTGCCCACTTCGAAATCTTCCTGACCGTGACTTGGCGCGATATGGACATAGCCCGTCCCGGCCTCGGTGGTCACATGATAGCCTTCGATCACCAGCACGTCATAATCATAGCCCTTGGCGTAAAAAGGGTGATGGCAGATGGTGCCTTCAAGATCAGAGCCTTTGAAGCGGGCGAGTTCAGTCACAGCCGTAATACCGGCGCGTTCCATAAAGGCCCCGCGCAAAATATCACAGGTCGAAATCTTCGCGCCCACGGCGACGCGCGCGCCATCGGTGACGGCGGTCACTTCGAACAACTGATAGTCAACATCCTTGCCGTAGGCGATGCCGCGGTTGGCCGGAATGGTCCAGGGTGTGGTGGTCCAGATGACGATCTTGCCGCCTACCAGCGCTTCAACCGGAGAGGAGATCACTTCAAATCCCACATCGATCATGTGAGAGGTATGATCCTGATATTCGATTTCCGCTTCCGCCAGCGCCGTTTTTTCCACCGGCGACCACATGATCGGCTTGGACCCGCGATAGAGGCTGCCGTTCATCAGGAATTTCTGCAGTTCGCGCACGATCTGCGCCTCACTGTCGAAATTCATGGTCAGATAGGGCTTGTCCCAGTCACCGAAAATCCCCAGGCGTTTAAATTCAACTTTTTGAACCTCAACCCATTTGGCGGCGAAATTACGACATTCCTGACGAAATTCGATCGGATCGATATCGTCCTTCTTGATCTTTTTCTTCTGATACTGCTTTTCAATCATCCACTCAATCGGCAGACCGTGACAGTCCCAGCCCGGCACATACGGCGCGTCCTTGCCGGACATTTGCTGCGCCCGGACGATAATGTCCTTCAGGGTCTTGTTCATGGCATGACCAATATGGATATTGCCGTTGGCGTAAGGCGGGCCGTCATGCAGGATAAACTTATCCGGATTATCCTTCCCCTTCTCACGAAGCGTTTGATAAATATCCATCTTTTCCCACTTGGCGAGCCATTTGGGTTCCTGCTTGGGCAGGCTGCCTTTCATGGGAAAGTCGGTCTTGGGCAGAAAAAGTGTCGATCGATAATCTGTGGTCATTTGAATACTTACAATTTGCGGATATAAAAATGCTACTTTGTAGCAAGGAGATGCTGGCATTGTCGAGCTTTTTGTCTAGAATCCGGGCGAGAGACCCTGTTTTTAGACCGAGAACAGAAACTCACTCCTCTGAAAGATGATCTTTCAGGGTCGGGGCCGGAATATAGGCTGATTGATTCTCCGGTCGGGCCAGAATTTCCCGGGCCGTATCACAGTCCCTGGCGATCTGGTTTTTCAGGGTTTCCAGACCGTCAAATTTCATTTCCGGCCGAATATGCCCCACGAATTCCACCTGGATCGGCAGTTCATAAATATTATGATCAAAATTAAAAATATGGGCTTCCAGGGTCAGGTCGTCTTTTTCAAAGGTCGGGCGGCGTCCCACATTAGCAACCCCGTCCCACGTCCCTTTTGCCGGACCACTGGGGATAGTCACCCGCACGGCATAGACCCCGAGTTTAGGTTTGATATAACCTTCCATTGACAGGTTGGCGGTGGGAAAATTGATTGTGCGTCCCCGTTGGTCGCCCTTCTGCACGTGTCCTTCCACATGCCACCAATGACCCAGACGATCTGCGCTGCCGCGCACGTCACCAGCCCGAAGCGCCGTACGAATATTGGTCGACGAATAAATATGATCGCCTTCCATAATCTTTTCGACCACCGTGACGCCGAACTGTTCCATCTGCCCCATCTGTCGCAGCACGTCGGCACTGCCGCCGCGGCCGGCGCCAAACCGGTAATCATAGCCGACAAAGACATGATAGGCGTCAAGTCCGTCCCGCAACACATCCAGCACAAAATCCTGGGCTTTCATCTGTGACAATTTCTGGTCAAAGGGCAAAACGAATAAAGTATCGACACCGAATTGTTCCATCAGATGCGCCTTGGTGCGAAATGAGGTCAGACGAAATTCTTCCTGATCAGGATTGAAGAAATACCGCGGATGGGGCTCGACCACCAGAACAGACAAGGTGGTGTTCATTTCCCGCGCCAATCGTCCCGCCCGACCGACCACAGTCTGATGGCCCTTGTGAAAGCCATCGAAATTCCCCAACACAACAACACTGCCCTTCGCCGCATCGGGCAGGTGTTCATAATGCCTGAAAATCTTCATGGTCACTGGTTTTTCCTTCAATCGGGTCATCAACTCGTCCAGGTTATACGGTTTTTGGGCTCGGCACCATCAGCAGGGCTTCCCCGGTCAGAACAACTGTATCACCGACCTTGCATTCGCAGGACAGCGTGACCCGCTTGCGTTTTTCATTCAGTTCCGTCACCGTGACGGTGGTATCCACCATATCATTAATTTTCACCGGCGCCCTGAATTTCAGACTCTGGGACAAGTAAATGGTCCCGGGTCCCGGAAATGTTGTGCCGAAAATAGCGGAAATATAGCCTGCCGAGATCATACCATGGGCGATCCGTTCGCCAAAAACCGACTCTGCCGCATAGGCCGCGTCCAGGTGAATGGGGTTGACGTCCCCCGTAACTTCGGAGAATTTAATAATATCTTCTTCCGTCACCCGGTTATGGGTCACACAGGACTGGCCCAGACCCAGTTCCTCAAAGCAGGCTTCTTTCACATCCGACATACAACACCCTTCAATTTACCTTGATAAATTCACTTCTGATCTTGGGTAAAGCCCTCGCTGCGATAAAGCAAATAAAAAAACCACATCATGGTCAGGTCATTAACCTTTTTTTTAAAGGATTGGGATAGCTTCAAATAGTTGCAAGGAAAACGTGGTTAACCCCACCTTGCCGAAAACAATGTATTTTAGTTATGTAAACGGAAAAATTATGGCTGTAGATAAAGCAATGCCCGTCCTGATCGTGGACGATTATAAAACAATGTTGCGGATTATTCGGAATCTGTTGAAACAACTCGGTTTCAACAACGTAGATGAAGCCAGTGACGGCGCCGAAGCCTTGAATAAAATGCGGTCTAAAAATTACGGCATCATTATTTCTGACTGGAATATGGAACCCATGACCGGTTATGAGTTGCTCAAAGAAGTCCGCGCTGACGAAATGCTGAAAAAGACACCTTTCATCATGGTCACGGCGGAGTCCAAAACCGACAATGTGATCGCGGCCAAAAAAGCTGGCGTGAATAATTATATTGTGAAGCCTTTCAACGCGGCAACCCTGAAGCAGAAGCTGTCCAGCGTACTTGGAGAATTCTAATGGGTCACGGGCTTTTACCGGAGCATATCGGTCCCCTGGTGGACCGCCTGCGCAATGGCGACCATCATTCGGTCTCCCTGCCTGATGTCGCGGCGCTGACAGAGATTTTGATGCGATCCCTTGAAAGCTATTTCAAGTCGATCGACCTGACCATATATCAGGAATGTCAGTCTCTCGCCGACTATATGGATGATGCTCGTCAGGAAATTGCCTCTCTGTCGCCAGAACATAGTGACTCCGCAAAAATCCCCCGGGCCGGACTGGAACTCGAAGCGATCGTCGAACAAACCGAGAGCGCGACAAATTCCATCATGGAGTCCGCAGAGCGCATCATGGAAGCTGACCCCAGCGACATGGACGCCTATACCGGAACCATCAATGATGCCGTTATGCAGATCTTTGAAGCCTGTTCGTTCCAGGACATCACAGGCCAGAGAATCAGCAAGGTGGTCAGCACACTTGAACATGTGGAAGACCGCGTCGCCAAACTGATCAATATTCTCGGGGTTATCGAAGGCGACAAGGCCAAACCCGCTGATGAGAGATCAGAGGATGAAGCCCTGCTCAATGGTCCCGCCCTGGAAGGGGAAGGCATTGACCAGAGTGAAATCGACAGCTTGCTGAACGGTACGCAGGACGACGATAGCTCTTCGGAAAGCCCCGAAGAAGCCCCCGTTGCCGAGGAAGCTCCAGAAACCGCTGCGGAGAGCGCCCCAGAGGACGTCGTTGAAGACGCCCCTGCTGCCCCCACAGCGGACCAGGAAGACGTCACAGAAAATTCCAGTGCGGATGACATCGACTTTATGTTTGATGGCGCCCCCGCGGACACAGACGAGCCGGCGGTTTCTGAACTGGAACCGGAAAGTCCTGTCGCGGCTTCCCCGGAAGAAGTGCAACCTGAAACCAAAGCTGCTGATGAACCGGAACCGCCAGAAGAAAAAGAACTTAATCTCATCGAGCAGGCGAAGAAACGCAAAGCCGAGGCCCGGGCCGCTGACAAGTCAAAGGCCAAACTGCCAAAGCCCGTCGAATATGAAGAAGACGCCGCCGCCGGACTCAGCCCGAAAGCGGAAGAGAAAACCACCCAGTCAGATATCGACGCATTGTTTTCCTAAAACAAACCATCCGTTCCTACTGACAAAATCCGAAAAGCCGCCGACCTTCTGGTCAGCGGCTTTTTCTATTCTGGCGTAGGGGCCTTTTAAAGGTCCAGACGGGTATCACTACTCAGCCGCGGTTCCCCAAACAGAAAGCCCTGACCGTAATCGATTCCGAAATCAAGTATCTCGACAATCGATTGGTCGGTTTCGATCTTCTCGACAATCAGATCCAGATCATAGCGGGCGAAGGATTCTTTAAGGTCGTCCGGATGGATATCAAGATTCTGTTCCAGAATCATCGCCACATCCACCTTCACATAGCGGAAATACCGTGACCCCAGATCCGCCAGATCAACATTCATGTCCATCACCTGATCCATGGAGAATCGGAAGCCCCGGCGGCCCAGATTGGCCAGGCTGCGCCGAACGCCAGAAGATTGTCGCAAGACATCCTTCTGAGCGAATTCAAACACCAACCGATCCGACAATTCGCTGTTTTCCATCATAAAGTCAACGAACTGCGGGAAAAATTCCTTATCATTCAGCGATATGGAGGAGATATTGCAGAAAAACCGCAGGTCCGGACGACGCGGCCCCAGACGACGGATAACCTGAATACAGCGGAACAGCAAAAGATTGTCCAGCGTGCCGACAAGCCCGCTGTCTTCGGCCAGGCGCAGATATTGCGATGGAAAGATAACATTATCCTCATCGTCCCGCACCCGGCTATAGGATTCATAATGCACCACCCGGCGGGACGGCAGGGCGACGATCGGCTGCAGATACAGATCAACCCGGTTTCCTTCCAACGCATGATGCATGATATTCAGGACTTCGCCGTCGCTCCGTTCCAGCTCTTGCAGATCTGGCTGAAAGATCTTCTTGCCGGACTGTTTCGCCCCTTCGAGAGCATGCGCCTGATCCACCCGGTGCTCCAGGGATTTACCAGATTTTTCGATCACCTGGTTCAACAGCGTCTGCAGGACATGCATTTCGGAAATGATCTCTTTGTCTTTTTCATTCCCGGCTTTATAGACCTGTTCGCGCAACGCTTCCTGTTCGCGTTTGTTTTCCTCCAGGCGATCAATCGTCACCTGATAATCCTGATGAAGCGCAAGCAGCCGGTTAACGGTATCTGTTTTGCCAAATTTCCAGATATACATGCAATGCAGCTGCACCCCGATGAGAAAAACCACACTCGCGGCTATCAGTCCTTCTGTCGTATCAAGTGAAACGAAAATCCGCGGCAGCACAAAACCTACAAGCGTTGCGATGAGAGCATAGGTCGTCGAAATCATGATATGTGCAAGTAATGTCATAAACTATCCCGAAGGCTGTTGTCGAAAAGCCAGCCTTTATGTCCTCAATAGAATTTATCTCATTCCAAGATTTTAGCCTACGATAGAATAGTCTGAAATAACACACAAGACTTCTCAGAACTTATCCCGATAAAAAAAAGCAGGGCGGCCACTTGACCGCCCTGCTTTTTATATGTTTTCAGTAGCCTTCTCAAGGACCTGGCTTAGCCGAGGAATTCCTTGATCTGGTCCAGACGACGCTGCTCTTTCGCCAGAGCGCGTATCCAGCGTCGGGCTTCTTTCCGAGTACGCTTGTCCTTGGCGGCGACTTCAAAAGCCTCGCGCGCCTTGTCCAGCTGACCCAGATTGAAGTAACACATCGCCTGATAGACAGCAGCCTTGTCCGGGCGTTTCAATCCGCCTTTTTTCAAGGCGAGACCAAGATATTTGGCTGCATTCTCATACTCGTCAAGCTGCATATAAACCTGACCAAGTTTGCGATACAACTCGCCATCCTCGGACATTTCAGCAGCTTTTTTCAGCGGCGCGAGAGCAGGACGCATGTCCTGGGCGTTGATCCGGGCCTGAGCAAGATTTTCATAGTTCTTCTCAGTCTCTTCGATCATGCCATCTTTCAGCCCCTTATCCAGAACCACGGACGCCCAGTAAGGGGTTTCGTGGTAAAGATAAAGCTGGGACATATTGACCAGTTCGCTGCTCTTTTGCAAGAACCCCTGACGATAAGCCGTTTCATATGTTGCCAATTGCTTCTTTTCAAGCGCTAGACGTTTTTTCTCATCTTTCTCGTCAGAAGCCATCTCGCCATACATGCCGGCAAGCTGAAGCCAATATTCTTTCTTCGGCCATTTATTGACCAGAATTTCCAGAATATCGACAACTTTCTGATAGTCCTGCATTTCGAAATACATCACCCGAAGCAACAGATACCAGTTCTCTTTCGGTTCTTTCTCTGCATCTTCGTAGAGCTGAATCGCCTGAAGAATATATGGTATACCCTTCTTGAAATTGCGGACGGCTTCCGCCTTCGAAACACCTTCAATCGTACCAAGAGAGTAATAGGCCTGCCCCAAAAGCACCAGAGGCTGGGCGGTCGGGTTGGGCTGATACTCCATCCAGCGGTTCATCATCTCGATGGACTTTTTATAGTCCTCCTGAATGAAGTACAACTGGGCCATGGTGTAAACTGTCGTATCTTCCATGGCGGCAGGCAGGTTTTCCTGGCGCAAAACATTTTCATAAGCCTTCAAAGCGTTAGGATAATCTTCCTGACTGTAGTAAAGAAAGCCTTTGAAATTGTAATATTGCGCCCGTTCGTAAGAATTGAGCTTGTCAACCTTCGACCCCAGGTCTTCCTCAAGAATTTGCAGGGCAGCCGGATAGTTTTCCACATCAGCCTGCTCTTGAGCCTTACCCAGAACTTTATAGATTTTTTCACTCAGGGCCGGAGTCCTGCGTGTTTTCCGGTCTTCAAATTTCCGGTCTTCCTTGTCGGTCGCGGCATAAGCCTGCCCCGCGCCCCCGGTCAATGCCGGGGACAGGGAGGCCAATGTCATTACACCACAAAGAGCCGTAGCTGACACGAGGGTCTTGGTAAGTTTAGTCATCGTTATCATGCTCATACTCCTCTAGTCCTCAGCCATTTCAAAGGTGATTTTATGCAAAACACCTGCGACGTCAATGGGTTCACCATCGACAACTTTTGGCTTGTATTTAAATTTCAACGCCGCCTTGATGGCATTGCGGTTAAATACAGAGTTTGTGCTCTCGACGACTTTGGCATCAACAACCGTTCCCAGTTTTGTCACCGTAAATTCCACGATAACATAACCGGACAGACCGCGTTCCTGAGCGCGACGCGGATAAACCGGAGCCACTTTCACGATGGGCAGATAGTCGCCATCGCTGGCGGCGAAACCGCCGCCCCCTGAAACATTCACTTCCGCGGTAACGGGTGCCATGCCAATTTCTATACCGGTATTCACATTGTCAATATTGGTATCCATATCCATTTCTGGAGTCTCCGGGGGGGTATCAGCCTCCTCGGGCTTATCGGGTTTGCGGATCTTCTGCTCAATTTCCTGAGCTTGCCGCACTTCGCCAATCTCGACCTTTTGACCTTCAATCTTTTCCTTTTTCGCATTACTGTCCAGGGCAATAAGATATTGCATGCCCCAGAAAAGGGAGAAGGTGATCAGGATCGCGAATATGGTTGCGAGTGAATAGCGTGCGATCATCTAATTCTCTTTCGTCGCTACCACATAGTCACTGACATTGGCCATACGGACCGCGTCAACCACTTCCATGACGACACCAGCCTTGGCGTCAACATCTGCCTGGATGACGACAGAACCTTCGGGGTTTTCTGCCCGCAGACGTTCCACATTGGCCCGTACCGCCCGCACGTCAACCCGACGTTTCTCCATCCAGACTTCGTTTTTCTCGCTTACCGCGATCATGATATTCGCCTTATCCGCTTTCACAGCTGTGGAAGCATCCGGGCGGTTGATATCGATACCGGCTTCCTTCAGGAAGGAGGCGGTAACGATGAAGAAGATGAGCATGATAAACACGATGTCTAGCATCGGTGTCATATCAATTTCAGCATCATCACTTTGTTTTGCAGCGTGTTTACGCATATCTACTCTCTCAATGATCTTTTGTTAAATGGTCTTCGAGCAATTCAGCTTCCTTGTTCATCCGGCCTTCCAAGTAGGAAGACGCGAACACGCCGGAAAGGGCCCCAACCATTCCGGCCATCGTCGGAATAGTGGCTTTAGAAACGCCGGCCGCCATGGCCTTAACGTTACTACTGCCCAGAATTGCCATAACATCGAAAACCTCAATCATACCCCATACGGTTCCAAGAAGTCCCATCAGTGGCGAAATCGCCACCAATGTCTTAATCAATGACAGATTACTTCTTAGATCCATGGTCACCTGACTGATCATGGCTTCACGAATTTGGGTGGCGTACCAGGAGGTGCGCTCAGAGCGCGCCTCCCAGCTTGCCATTACCTCATTCACTTGTTTACGGTGTCCGGTTCTGAAGTACATCATACGTTCGAACACCAAAGCCCAAAGCAGAAAGATGATGATGAATATCGCGGTGAGAACAGGTCCCCCCTTCTCCATAAAATCCCGCACATTTTCAAATGCATCTATCAGCTCATACATGATCAGGCTCCTTTTTGACCCTGTTCCGCGTGGACGGCGATGATACCAGCACTCTGCTCTTCAAGAGTATGAATGATGTCTTTGCTCCATCCTGCTACGATTGAGTGCAGGAAGATGGTTGGCAAGGCAACAACAATACCCAGAACAGTGGTAACAAGCGCCTGTGAGATACCACCGGCCATCAGCTTCGGATCACCCGTACCAAACAGTGTCATAGACTGGAAGGTATTGATCATACCGGTCACCGTACCAAGCAGACCCATAAGAGGGGCAACCGCGGCGATCACTTTGATCATGGTCAGGAAGCGTTCAAGAGATGGTGTTTCTTTCAGGATGGCTTCATCCAGTTTCAACTCCAGTGTTTCCACATCAACAGATTTATTGTTGTCATAAACACTCAGAACACGACCCAGCGGGTTATTCTCGTTCACCTCATCACTGCGGATTTGCGCTTTCACTTTTCCGCGTGTGACAAGCAATGTCAGACCGGAAACGATGATCAGCAGCAGGCTGAGAGGACCAAGGCCATAGATAATAATATAACCGATGATACCACCTTGATCAATACGCTCGAGGATGCTTGGATCCTGAATCAACAGACCGAGGATGGTACCACGAGAGACGTCAAGTGCGAATGGTGCGATACCGGAATCTGCCGCCTGCAAACCAGCTGCCGTTTCAAGGAAACGATCTTTTGGTTGACGAGGAAGTTCAGCAATATTTTGGTATTTAGCACGCCATTCCAGATATTTACCACCGGAAATCAGGTTAAATGTCCCAACACGGACAACTTCTTTGTTCTCAATTTCACCGCTTGGATACTGAACATCGGCGTTGAATTTCACAACCTTGCCGGATTCAGTCATTTCACGTTGAACTTCAAACCACAGACCGGCGATTTCATCGATGGTCGGCAGTTCAGAACTGGAAGCTTTCGCAATCAGATCATTCAGGTATTTTTCACGACCAGGGAACTGGGCGGAAATAATGGACCCGTTGAAAACGGCTTTCGCATCACCGGAAACCTGCTGCAGAACACCGAACAGCTCTTTCAGAGCGCCGAGTTCATGAGACAGTTCTTCTTCCAGTTTTGAGATTTTGTCTTCATTGGCTTTAAATTCCGCTTCCAGACGATCAGAGCGACGCTCTTCCTGTTTCTGGGTGTTGCGGGCATTGGCCAACAGAGTTGCCTGTTGCGATTTTTGCTCGACGAACTCACGTTCGCGACGCTTGTTTTCCTGATTTTGCTGGTAAGCGCCCTGTTTGACAAGCTCAAGAAGCTCATCCAGGTTTTTCGCTTCTGGTGCAGCAGATTGCGCGAATGCCGTTGAGCCGAATCCGGCCATAGCAACAGCAATGATTACACTAACTAATTTTCTCATTTTGCTGTCTCCATCGTAGCAGGCTTCGGTGCTGTAATGGGCAATCTCAGGAGCGTATCAGCAGCAGCTTCTTTTTTCGCAACCGACAATGCCTTACGGATTGGTTTCAGGTAAGAATCGTCCAGTTCCATCCACTGGTCGTTTTCTCTATCCCACATACCGGACCGTTTACCGTCACGGGTTTGATACACCAGCGCCACACGACCGATGTGAAGCATGTCCACTTCCAGTTCGTTGCCGCCAACATTGACTTTTTGTGTGTAAGCCTGAACCGCACGACCGTATTCACTTTCGATCTGATACAGTTCAAATACGCTCCGGAATTTTTCGGATGCGTCGATATTCGGATTGTCCATCAGCTCGCGCAGACGTTCAATACCGGCAATACGTTCAGCTTTTTTAATCGGCAGATCATGCTCGATAAACTCATCCAAAGCATCGACCATTTTCATCATCAATGGAGTAATCTGACGCTTGATTTCAGTCACGCCTTTAATGGATTTGGACAATTTGCCCATTTCAACATTCTGAAGGTCAATCTGACGCTGAAGCTGTGCGTTATAAATACGCAGACCTTCAATCGTTCTCAAGACACCTCTGTACTGACCGATAAGTTTATCAGTCTGATCAACGGTCTTGTTGATTTTTTCCTGTGATTGTTGTGCGACCTGATTGGCTTTCACTCCGACTTCCAGAATGTCTTCCAAATCAGTGGCACCCGCGCTACCTGCACCCATTACAAGGGCACCCGCAGCAACGGCGGAAAGAACGACAGTTCTAACTCGATGCTTAATCATTATTCTTCCTACAGCTTTTTTTGAGTTGTTAAGTTTGCGCCATTTAAAATGGCCGTTAATGAATAGAAAAATAGCTTTAAAATTTTAAGATGAGCATAGCTTAAAGCCATAAAGAAAAACTTCTTTAAACTTAAACTAATTTTGACCATCAAGCTACTCCCCTATGAGTACATTAACATTTCAAATTTCGTGAGCCAGACACAGCACCCTCGATCTCAGTCGAGGATTATTATATTTTGCGCCTGTCAGCCTCACTATCCCATCCGGCCATATCCCACATTCTTCTTATAAGATAGAACCCGGACAGCTGGACTGATGGAACACTATCCTAGTTTCTGTGTAATTTACAAGGGCTCCCTGACCTCAAATAAAAAAAAACTTTCCATTGACACGAATTTCAATTTTTAGTGCGTAATAAAATAACATTACACACCCTTAAAAAAGTTACGTGATTACTGTGGCTTAGAGAATGAGCAAGAGAAATGAGTAACTTTTGAAAAGCAAAATATTTAAGAAGAAAAATATTCTTCTACAAAAACGAATTTCACAGAAATTATATGGTGCTTACCGAATCTTGCATGAAATATATAGCGCTACCGGAATGAGTCGCGGAACAATTACAGATAAAGAAGACAAAACCATGTCCATTTCCCCCCTGAAATGCAAAAGAGCAGATTTGACATCATCTCTCGGTAGAATGATGTCAAATCTGCTCTTTATAATAGACGCCAATGTGGTCGCCGGACCGCCCTGCAAGGACGGCTTCTGGTTCTTCACAACCCGTGAAAAACGATCAGATAATCCGGACGCTTAATGTGGACGGACAGAATCCACCGCCTTGAGGACATCGTCCCATTTATTGGCGATGCAGGTCTGACGGGCGGCCGTCATACCAAACCGTTTGACCAGCTGAAAAGCCAGTTCTTTTTTATATTCGAAATTATGCGAAGAATCGGCATCGGGATTCACTGTATTCGTATGGGCCATTTTTTTGTCTCCTTACGGTAGCTCTGCTATCCCTTAATGGCATACACCAGGACCAGAAGCTTTGCGTCTCGCCGTTACCGACGGTTTGCGATTGTCACAGAATAATCTATACTCGGATTATCACTACTGGACCTCATTATACGAAAAACCTGTAAAAACCTCGTAAAGATTAACATAAAAATTTATGAATATTGTTTCCATCCCCCTCTAAGGGGCGCTTTCCCTTGCGATCCGGTCTACTTCTTCCCACACGCGCAACAGATTTCCGCCCCAGATCTTGGCGATATCCGCCTCTGAATACCCTCTGGACAGCAATTCCCGGGTCACCGACAGGCTTTCCGACGCATCATCCCAGCCGGTGATTCCCCCGCCGCCGTCAAAATCGGAACTGATGCCGACATGATCAATACCAATCAGTTTCACGGCATAATCAATCTGGTCAACAAATTCCGCCACGGTCGCGATCGGATATTTCCGGTCCAGGGCGGCGTGTTCCGTTTTCCAGGCTGGGGTCAGTTCTATTTTCTCATAATCATTCGCCGCCCAGCCATTCTCCGCAGCGATTTTCTTCATCAATGCTTCTTCCGCCTGGTTTCGGGCGGGATCCGCCTTGACAAAACCGGTATAGGCGACCAACTGCATCACACCGCCCCGCGCCGCCAGCAGTTTCATCTGCTCGTCGGTCAAGTTGCGCGGATGGTCAGCCAATGCCCGCACTCCCGAATGCGACGCAATCGCCGGCGCCCGGGACAGATTCACGGCCTGCACCATACAATCCTGGGAAACATGGGAAATATCGACCATCATGCCGACCCGGTTCATTTCCCCGATAACCTGCTTGCCAAAATCGCTCACCCCGCCATGTTCGGCGGCCACATCACCAAAATCTTCTTTCGGCTGGGCGCTGTCACAAATATCGTTATGGCCATTGTGGGCCAGGGTCATATAACGCGCGCCACGGTTATAATAGTCTTCCACCAGATCAAGGTCCGTACCGATGACATAGCCGTTTTCAATGCCGATCACCGCCACTTTACGGCCAGAATCGATGATATCCCGCACCTCTTGCGGGCTGAAAGCCAGGCCAATGCGGTCAGGATACAGTTCGCCCGTCATCCGGTGAATGGCGTCAAACTTGCGCAGGGCCAAGGTTTTTGCCGCCGCATAATTTTCCGGTGTCCGCTTGGTTTGTCCCACATAAACAATAAAAAAGGCCCCGTCCAATCCCCCGGCGACCATTTTCGGCAGATCAACCTTCATGCTGGTCAGATGTCCCGGATCAAACGCGGGCTTATAAGTATAGTCAGATGAAATATCAACATGGCTGTCCAGTGTGATCACCCGGTCATGAATTTCCATGACATCCGATACCGATACTTCTTCAGTGTCCGCTTCACAGGCCGTCAATCCGGCAAGAACCAAAGCAGAAACCATCAACGTGTTAAATTTAAACTGTATCCCACAAGCCATGAGTTGCTTTCCCTGTTAAATATTATATTTTTCTGATATGAAAATACAAGGAAAGCTTATCCTGTCACGACGGGTTGATCAAGCACTCTGCTGATCGGGGAATCTTTTACCGACAAAATATTGTAAAACCCTAGACCCCTCTGTAAAAGTTGATATATATCAATGTTTATAAAACAGCGATGGCTTACTTGTTCAAATATATAGAACACATTGCTCAATATCTTAAATATTACAGACGGGTTAGCCCGAATGTAGACGCGAAAAATGTTTAACATTTAAAGTGCAGGTTAAAAAAATGACAGCCCCCAGCTCTTCCCTGACTGCAAGTCTCCCCCCCACCGTCAATAGCCTCGCCAAAGGGCTTTCCGCCCTGGGTCTTGGTATTGCCGCTCTTTTGTCCCTGATCATCGCGGCCAAGACAACCTCGACCCCCATGGCCATTCACGCCTATATCATGATCGTCTGCTTCGTGCTTGGCATTGTCGCAGTCCTCAATCTCGGGTTCAATACGGGCGGACGCGTAGCAGCGGAAAAATCACCTAGCGGCGTATATTATAATGACTCGGTCATCAAGGCCGGCGTCATTGCCGCCGCCTTCTGGGGTGTGGCCGGCTTTCTCGCCGGGGACATCATCGCCTGGCAGCTGGCCTTTCCGGCCCTCAATTTCGATCTGCCGTGGCTCAATTTCGGACGTTTGCGGCCGCTGCATACCTCGGCTGTGATTTTCGCCTTTGGCGGCAACGTGTTGATCGCTACTTCCTTTTATGTGGTTCAACGCACCAGCAAAGCCCGCCTCGCCGGTGAAATTGCGCCGTGGTTTATTTTCTGGGGCTATCAGCTTTTCATCGTTCTGGCGGCCACCGGCTATCTGCTCGGCATTACCCAGGGCAAGGAATATGCCGAACCTGAGTGGTATGTGGACATCTGGCTGACCATCGTCTGGGTGGTCTATCTTCTGGTTTTCCTCGGCACCCTGTGGCGGCGCAAGGAACCCCACATTTATGTGGCCAACTGGTTCTATCTCGCCTTTATCGTCACCGTCGCCATGCTGCATCTGGTCAACAACCTCGGCATGCCGATTTCCTTTGTCGAACCGCGCAGTTATTCCCTGTTTTCCGGTGTACAGAGCGCCCTGACACAATGGTGGTACGGCCATAACGCCGTTGGCTTCTTCCTTACCGCCGGTTTCCTCGGCATCATGTATTATTTCGTCCCCAAGCGGGCGGAGCGTCCGGTTTATTCTTACCGTCTGTCGATCGTGCATTTCTGGTCCCTGATTTTCCTGTACATCTGGGCCGGGCCGCATCATCTGCATTACACAGCCCTGCCGGACTGGGCCCAGACATTGGGCATGACCTTCTCCATCATCCTGTGGATGCCATCCTGGGGCGGCATGATCAACGGTCTGATGACCCTGAGCGGCGCCTGGGACAAACTGCGCACTGATCCGGTTCTTAAGATGCTGGTGGTTTCCGTCGCCTTCTACGGCATGAGCACCTTCGAAGGCCCCCTGATGTCGATCAAGGCGGTCAACGGCCTGAGCCACTATACCGACTGGACCATTGGCCATGTGCATTCCGGTGCTCTTGGCTGGGTGGCTTATGTCAGTTTCGGTGCCCTCTATTGCATGTTCCCCTGGTTGTGGAAACGCAAGGGCCTTTATTCCCTGAAACTGGTGAATATGCATTTCTGGATTTCCACCGTCGGCATCGTGCTTTACATCTGCGCCATGTGGGTATCCGGTATCATGCAGGGCCTGATGTGGCGCGCCTATGACAGCCTTGGCTTTCTGGAATATTCCTTCGTCGAAACCGTCGAAGCCATGCATCCCTACTATATCATCCGCGCCACAGGCGGTCTGTTGTTCGTAATCGGCAGCCTGATCATGGTTTATAATCTGTGGAAAACAGCCCAGGGTGCAGGAGACGCCGTCTCTGAAGCCCAGGCCGTCCCCGCAGAATAAGAAGAAGGAATTTTAGAAAATGTCATTCAAACATGCAATCTTTGAAAAAAATTCCATCATTCTTTTGATCGGAATATTGATCACCGTCTCCATTGGTGGGCTGGTGGAAATCGCCCCGCTGTTCTATCTTGAGAACACCATCGAAAAGGTCAAGGGCATGCGCCCCTATACCCCGCTGGAACTCTCCGGGCGCAACATTTATATCCGGGAAGGCTGTTACAACTGCCATTCCCAGATGATCCGTTCGACCCGCGATGAAGTGGAACGTTACGGCCATTATTCCCTGGCTGCCGAAAGCATGTATGACCATCCCTTCCAGTGGGGCTCCAAACGCACCGGACCGGATCTGGCGCGGGTTGGCAATAAATTTTCCGACGAATGGCACCGGGAACATATGAAGGACCCCCGCGCCGTGGTGCCGGAATCCGTGATGCCCGGTTATCCTTTCCTGGCCGAAAACGACCTGCAATTTAATATGATCGAAGCAGACCTGAAAGCCAACCGCATGGTCGGCGTGCCTTACAGCGATGATCAGATCACCTTCGCCATGGCCGATCTGAAAGCGCAACTGGATGAAGACTCCGACGATTATGATGCTTTCATAGAACGCTATCCGGACGCCCATGTGCGCGATTTTGACGGCAATCCGGAAAAAATTTCCGAACTGGACGCCCTGATCGCCTACCTTCAGATGATGGGCACCCTGGTTGATTTCTCAATCTACAACGATAAAGAAAACAATCGATAGGAGCCGAAAAGATGACCCATCAAGAAGTTGCAAATTTCGCCGAAAGCTGGGGATTGATCATCCTCTTCAGTATGTTCGCCGTTGCCGTTGTCTACGCCCTGTGGCCTGCCAACAAATCAAAATTCACCGAAGCGGCAAGACGCCCGCTCGATGAAGATTAACCCGGCGGTATAAGGATTTAAAAATGTCACAAGAACCAGAATATGATGAAGTCACCGATACCTACACCACAGGACATGAGTGGGACGGGATCAAGGAACTGGATACCCCTATGCCGCGCTGGTGGTTATGGACCTTTTATGCCTGTATCGTCTGGGCGATCGGCTACTGGATCGCCATGCCGGCCTGGCCGATGGTCAGCGACTATACCAAAGGCATGTTGGGATATTCCCAGCGCGACGTGGTCAAGGCCCAACTTGATAGCGTGAAGGCAGACCGCAAGATTTCCGCAGAGAAACTGCTCGACGCCGATCTGGAAACCATCAAGAACACCCCTGCCCTGCTTGAATTCGCTCTCGCTGGCGGCAAGGCGGCCTTTGGCGATAACTGCGCCGCCTGTCATGGCACCGGCGCATCGGGAACCAAAGGGTACCCTAATCTTAACGACGATGACTGGCTGTGGGGGGGATCCCTTGACGAGATCCATCACACCCTTACTGTCGGCGTACGCGCCGTGCATGAAGACACCCGCATCAGCGACATGCCGGCCTTCCTGAAAGACGAGATCCTCGACAAGAGCCAGATTCGCGCTGTCGCCACCTATGTCAAATCCCTGTCTGACAGCAGCATAAGCGCCCCCGAAAACGGTGCGGTGTTGTTCCAGGAAAATTGCGCCGCCTGTCACGGTGCCGATGGTAAAGGCAGCCGCGATTTCGGCGCCCCGAACCTGGCCGATGGCATCTGGCTTTACGGGGACGACATGGACTCCCTGATCGCCACAATCTCCTATAGCCGTAAAGGCGTGATGCCCAGTTGGGAAAACCGCCTTGATGCCGCGACCATCAAAAGCCTGGCGATTTATGTTCACACCTTGGGAGGTGGAGAGTAAACTATATAATTCCGTCGCCGGCGTTTTGCCGGGGAGGCCAAGGCCCCGGCGACAGAATTATCCGATAGGGTATTATTTAACATTTAAGGTACAGCACAATGGCTTATACGCCACCTGAGGCGAACGCTCCCCAGTCCGCCAAATCTGAAAAAATCATTCCCCACCACAAGGTGAAACGCGCCAAAGTTGAAGCCGTCAACAAAGCGGAAAAACGGTCGTTATACGCCGCGCGAAAGAAAATTCACCCCAAACGCGCCACCGGCACATTCCGGACCATCAAATGGTGGGTGATGGCGGTGACCCTCAGCATCTATTATTTCTCTCCCTGGATCCGCTGGGACCGGGGCCCCGGCATCCCCGACCAGGCCATTCTGGTCGACATCACCAACAGCCGGTTTTATTTCTTCTTCATCGAAATCTGGCCTCAGGAAGTTTATTATATCACCGGACTGATGATCCTCGCTGCCATTGGTCTGTTTCTGGTCACCAGTACGGCCGGGCGCATATGGTGCGGTTATACCTGCCCCCAGACCGTCTGGGTTGACTTGTTTCTCGTGGTCGAACGCTTTTTCGAAGGTGACCGCAACGCCCGGATCAAGCTCGACAAGGCGCCCTGGTCGGCGTCCAAACTGGCCAAGCGCGCCGCCAAACATGCCGTCTGGATCGTCATCGCCGTCTGTACCGGCGGGGCCTGGGTCTTCTACATGAATGACGCCCCGACCCTGATCATGGATCTCTATCATTTTGACGCCCCGCTCACGACCTATTTCTGGATATGTCTGCTGACCGCCACCACCTATCTCCTTGGCGGGTTCGCCCGGGAACAGGTTTGCACCTATATGTGTCCCTGGCCGCGTATCCAGGGCGTGATGATGGATGAAGAAACCTTGTCCGTCATGTATCGCCATGATCGCGGTGAACCCCGGGCGCCCCATAAAAAGGGCGACAGCTGGGACGGGCGCGGCGATTGTGTACAGTGCCGCCAATGTGTGGTCGTCTGCCCGGCCGGGATTGATATCCGCGACGGCATGCAGCTCGAATGCATTCAATGCTCGCTCTGTATTGACGCCTGCGACGAGGTCATGGAGAAAATCGGTCGTCCGAAAGGCCTGATTGCCTATGACAGTCTCGCCAATTTCGATCGCCGGGCCGAGGAAAAGCCGGAAAAAATCCGCATCATCCGGCCGCGCACGCTGCTCTATACCATCCTGATGATTCTGATTGGCGGCTATATGCTGCACGGTCTGATGCATCGTGCCGATCTGGAGGTCAATATTCTCCGCGACCGCAATCCGCTGTTTGTCACCCTGTCTTCGGGCGATATCCGCAACGGCTATACCGTGAAAATCCTCAACAAGTCCCACGACATCCGGAAATTCACCCTGTCGGTGACCGGACTTGACCATTTTGACATGCGCGTGGAAGGCGTCACGGAACATACCGCCGACGGCCTGCCGATCATTGAAGTGAACCGGGACCGTCTGCGTTCCGTCAAGGTCTATCTCGCCGTGCCGAAAGAGGATCTGACCGACGACAGCCTGGACATTACCTTTATCGCAAAGGATATGACAAGCGACAGCATCAGTGAAAATTCAACCACCTTCAAGGGACCCAAAAAATGACGGCTTCTCCGGATAAACCCGTAAAACCCTTTACCGGTAAAAAAGCCCTGCTCTGGTTTGTCGGCTTTTTTCTGATCGTCTTCACCGTCAACGGGATCATGGCCTATATCGCGCTGGGCACCTGGGGCGGGCTGGAAACCGATAACGCCTATCGCAAGGGACTGCATTATAATGACGCCATCGCCGCCTCCGAAGCCCAGGTGGCTTCGGGCTGGACCATTGATCTGGCCTACAGTCCTCAAAGCCTGACAGGAGATCGCCTTGATGTTCAGGTCACCTGGCCGGAAGGAGATCTGCCGCCGGCAAAAGTCATCGCCCAGATCAGCCGGGCGGTGACCGATATCCATGATCAGGAAATCACCCTCACCAAAAGCGGTGATCAGCTCTACAGCAGCCCCCTGACCCTGCCCGCTGCCGGGCAATGGAATATCTCGGTTCTTGTATTCCGTCCAGAGGGGGCTATATACCAGATGAGAGATAAAATTTTCATCCAAGCACAGAAGTAAACCATGACCGCCGCCGCCCCATATCCCGCCGCCCAGACCGCCTCTGTAGAACATTTTCTGGTGGAAGGCCTGCATTGCCCGTCCTGTATCCGGGAAATCGAAGGCGCCTTGCAGAAGAAAGCCAGTGTCAAACAGGCCCGGGTTAATCTGACCACTCAACGGCTGGCGGTCGAATGGTCCGGCACCCACCCCGATACCTCCGCCAACAGTGATGATGTCATTGACACCCTGAAAGACCTCGGCTTCAAGGGCTACCTGTTCAAGGATGACCCCTCCGCCGCGGCGGGGGACAAAGAAGGGCGCTGGCTGCTGATCTGCCTGGGCATCGCCGGATTTGCCATGATGAATATCATGTTGTTATCGATTTCCAGTTGGGACGGCAGCGAAATGGGCGACCAGACCCGCAACTTCTTCCACTGGATCTCGGCCCTGATCGCCCTGCCGGCCTCGGTCGTCGCCGGCATGCCGTTTTACAAATCCGCCTGGGGCGCGCTCAAGGCCCGCACCCTCAATATGGATGTGCCGATTTCACTGGCCGTGATCCTGTCGCTGGGCATGAGCGTCATGCAAACCCTGACCCACGGGGAAGACACCTATTACGATGCAGCGGTGATGCTGCTGTTTTTTCTGCTGATCGGGCGCTTTCTCGACAAGAAAATGCGCAATCACGCCCGCGCCACCGCCCATAACCTGATGAGCTATCGCCCCAACAAGGCGACCCTCGTGCGGGAAGACGGCGAGACCGAAAACTGTCCGATTGAGCTGCTCTGCACCGACCAGACCGTGCGGGTCGCCGCCGGAGAACGCATTCCTGTAGACGGCGTGATCCTCGGTGGCCTGTCGGAAGTGGACACCAGCCTGGTCACCGGCGAAACCCTGCCGGTCAAAGTCACCATAGAGGACAAGGTCTTCGCCGGCACCACCAACATCAGCGGCGCGCTCGACATTCGCATTACGGCGCTCAGCGGCAAGACATTGCTTGATGAAATCATTGGTCTGATGGAAACCGCCGAACAGGGCCGGGCGAAATATGTCCGCCTCGCCGACAAGGCGGCGCAGATTTATGCGCCCGCCGTGCATCTTCTGGCGCTTTTCACCTTCCTCGGCTGGATGCTGCTCAGCACGGTCGGCTGGCAACAGTCGCTGACCACAGCCATTGCCGTTCTGATCATCACCTGCCCCTGTGCGCTCGGCCTTGCCGTTCCGGTGGTGCAGATCGTCGCCTCGAGCCGTCTGTTTAAAAACGGCATTCTGGTCAAAGCCCCGGACGGCCTGGAACGGCTGGCGGAAGTGGACACCATCGCCTTTGACAAGACCGGCACCCTGACCCTGGGGCAGCCGGAAATCGCCAACGGCGATGACGTTGACCCCAAGGCGCTGGAACTGGCGGCAAGTCTGGCCAAGACCTCGACCCACCCCCTGTGCCGGGCTCTGATTGTCGCCTGCCATGAACGGGATATCCCCACCGTCGCCACCAGCAGCCCCCTGTTTGAAGAAGCCGGCATGGGCCTGCGCGCCACCCTTGACGGTAAAGAAGTGCGCCTGGGCAATCGCGACTGGTGTGCCGTGCCGCCGGACATGCAGGAAAATACCCGCTATAGCGAACTCTGGCTCAAGGTCGGGGACGAAACCCCGGTCTTCCTCGCCTTTCAGGACCGTCTGCGCAAGGATGCCGATCAGGTGGTCGCCTGGTTTCAGAAAAAAGGGTTTAATGTGCTTCTGCTGTCCGGTGACCGCCCCGATGTGGTCACCGACGTGGCAGGTAAACTCGGCATTACCGATTTCCTCGGCGCCGCAAAGCCCCAGGACAAAATTGATCGGCTGGAAACTCTCAAAGCGCAAGGCCACAAGATCCTGATGGTCGGTGACGGACTGAATGACGCGCCGGCGCTCGCGGCCGCCTATGTCTCCATCTCGCCATCCACCGCCGCCGATGTCAGTCAGAATGCCGCCGACTTTATTTTCCAGTCGCAAAGCCTTGATTCCATTGTCCGCGCCTATCAGGTGGCAAAATCCAGTCGCCGACTGGTCTTCATCAATTTCGCTCTCGCCGCATTGTATAACATGATTGCGGTGCCCTTTGCCGCCGCTGGCCTGCTGACCCCCCTGATTGCCGCCATCGCCATGTCCGCCTCCTCGATCGTGGTCACCGCCAATGCCCTGCGGCTCAATCTGGATAAATTGTTCCACAGCAAAGGTAGCTCCTCCAATGGATAGTCTTATTTTCCTGATTCCAATCGCGCTTTTTCTCGGCCTGATCGGTCTCGGGGCCTTTCTCTGGTCCATGCGCACGGGTCAGTATGACGATCTTGACGGCGCCTCCTACCGCGCGTTGTTCGAAGAAGACGAGATCGAAAAAGACCAGGAAAAGGATAAAACTGGAAAATAGCGCCCGATCTTGCTATACTTTGCCGCAGAATTACCAGGGAATGTGACAAAATGAGAGCTTACAGAGGCGCTAAAATTGACGAAATATACCGCACCGCCGAAGGTCGGCAGTCGATCAGACTGGCGCAGCCGACCGGACGGGCACGGAAATTCGCCGGGAAGCGGTTGAAAATTACGGGGGAAGATATTGACCTTAACGCAATTGTCCAGAATATCATCGCCCGCAAAGCTGGCTGAATCCTCCCCTCTTTTATTCCATGTAACCGCCCATGGGTAGCATTGCTCTGCCCGCCGTAATCTTTATGCTGTCCCTGCTGCCGGGATATATTCTCATCAATGCCTATAACCGCGCCGAAGGGGCGCCGCTCAATTACGCCCCTTTCGCCGTCACCACCACAAAAGCCATCATCTATGCCGCCTTTTTCCATCTGGTCTGGTTCGCGATATGCCATGCCCTTCACGGCGTGGGCTTTATTCATCGCGTGGACATCAATAGCCTCGCCGCCCTGATGATGGGTCGGTATGATCATATCGATTTGCAGAATACAATGCAGCCCCTGCCCATCTTTCTTTATTTCATGTCACAATATTTGGTCGCCTTGCTGCTTGGCCACGTGACGCAATATTTTGTTCTGAAACATAACCTGGATTGGGCCGAAGGCGAAAAACCCACCGCCTCCCAGAAAATACTCGCCTTCTTCTTTAGCTTCGACATGCCCTGGTTTAACCTCCTGAAAGGCCGGGATCAGAACATCCGTTCTGGTCGGCTTACCGCCCTGGAAATCCGGGACTTACTGGGGGTACTCACAAGTAAGGACAAGTGGAAAGACTCGCTTCACACAATAGGCAAATATTTAAAAATTGAACATGCCATCACTGATATAATCAAGGTCTTGGAGGCCGAAAATCCGAATACCCACAAGAACACTCTCGCCGATTATATCCAGGTTTCCTGTGATGTGGTAACCGACATCAATAACGAAAGCTATATTCTCAAGGGCTATATCGACGATTTTTACTTTGATTCCAACGGTCTTCTTGACCGGATTATTCTGCGGGGCGCGTCAAAAAGGCGCTATCGGTCCCGTCTGCCCTTCACCCCCATACTCGGCGACCTTTTCGTCCTGAAATATGCCGATTTGAAATCCCTCAATATTCAGTATGAAAACCTGCTCCTGAATTATGCCGAACTGATTGCAGGCCTGTTGGCGGCGGACAAGGCTATAAGTCTCGAGGATCGTCCCCCCGAATAACATCACCATTCCCCCCTTCCCATTATGATCCCAATCGTTTACATAATAGACTGACACAAGGGAGATGACCATGACCACAGTGAAAATCGGAATTGTCGGCTGCGGCGGACGCATGGGCCAGGCGCTTGTCGGCGCGGTTCTGGATAATGATTCCGCCACCCTCAGTGGCGGCACAGAACGTCAGGGCAGTCCTCATATGGGCAAGCCTTTGCGCCATCCCGTGACTGGTCTCGAAACCCCTCTCACCGTTACCGAAGATGCGGAAGAGCTGTTCCGGATTTCCGATGTTGTGATTGATTTCACCTGCCCGACGGCAACGGTTCTGCATGCGGGTTATGCCGCGCAGCATAAAACAATCCATATCGCCGGCACCACCGGCATGACGCCGGACGAGGAAAAAGCCCTGCAGGCCGCCGCCGCGAAAACCCCGGTGGTCTATGCGTCAAATTTCTCGCTCGGGGTCAATCTTCTGTTCCATCTGACCCGACAGGCAGCCCGGCTGCTCGATGAGGATTTTGATATCGAAATTCTCGAAATGCATCACCGCCATAAGGTCGACGCCCCTTCCGGCACGGCCTTAAGCCTCGGCAAGGCCGCGGCCGAAGGACGCGGTGTCGATCTTGAAACGGTCGCCGATAAAGTCCGCGACGGCATCACCGGCGAACGCACCCGCGGTGATATCGGCTTCGCGACGTTGCGCGGCGGCAATGTGGCCGGCGAACACACCGTGAGTTTTAACGCCTATGACGAACGGATTGAACTTACCCACAAGGCCGGAGACCGTGCTATCTTCGCCCGCGGCGCCGTCAAGGCGGCCCTCTGGGCGACCACGCAAGATCCCGGTCTTTATGACATGTTTGATGTGTTGGACCTGCCGAAAGACTAGGAAGAGCGGAACCAGGGCCCCGCTCGTCCGAACGGCTTTAATGGTCGATTTCCTGATGCAGGTTGTTGACACCCCACATTTCGAAATAACGGTTAATGTCCAGATCAGCGCGAATAAACACCCGCGCCACCCGCTCAACCCCGAAAATATCCGGGAAGAAACTTAAATCATCGTCTGCAGTAAACTCAATTTCAACAGAACTTCCCTCGCCCGGCAACAATACGTCATCCGGCAGTGAATGCCAGCCAGTCCCCCCGACAGGCGTAGCAAATTGCGTGCCTTCAATAAACAAACGCGGATTGCGAAACACGATGTCCGGTTTGCCCACCAGATTGGCGGAATAGGCGGTATTACTGCCCGTGATGCGTAAGGTAAAGCGTTCGCCGACATTGATGTCGTTGCCCTGCTTTGCCACCAAACGGTGGGTCACCCGTAAGAAACTGCGTAGATTATCATATAAAGCCTCTGCACTCATAATATTCTCCTGCTTCTTTCTGCTGTTTGCGTTTCATGGCTCTCCTTTTCACCTGAACGGACTTGCCACCGTCAAGACGCTCATGCGCCCTGGTAGGATTATAAAACAACAGCCGCTGCCCGCCACAAGGAGGGCACGTCACAAAATTAGCCTAAAATGAGAACTGTAAAAAAAACCAAACCCTCGACAACGAGAGGGGCCAAATTCCTGATAATAAGAACTTACAGGTATTATAATATAGGCATATACATCTTTTGTAAATAATCCAAATGGACTAATATTTTCATTCTGCTTTTCTTCCTCCCGAACAGAGGGTAAACTGCCCGTCCCAAAGGGAGGAAACATGAAAAAAGCTGATATTGTCGAATTTTTCCGGCGTCTTGAAGAACGCGATCCGGAACCTCAGGGGGAACTGGATTACACCAATCCCTATACCCTTCTGGTCGCCGTCGCCCTGTCGGCACAGGCCACAGATATCGGGGTCAACAAGGCCACAAAGGACCTGTTCAAGGTGGTCTCCACCCCTCAGGATATGCTGGATCTCGGCGAAACGCGCCTGAAGGATTACATCAAGACCATCGGGCTTTATAATACCAAGGCCAAGAATGTCATAAAGGCGGCGCAGATTCTGGTTGATGATTTTAACGGTGTGGTGCCGGAAAACAGAGAAGACCTGGAAAAGCTGCCTGGTGTCGGCCGCAAAACCGCCAATGTGGTGCTCAACATCGCCTTCGGTCAGCCCACCATCGCCGTCGATACCCATCTCTTCCGGGTTGGCAACCGCACCAGCATGGCGGCGGGCAAAACGCCTCTTGCTGTGGAAAAGAAACTGGAAAAGGCCATTCCCAAACAATATCTTCGCCACGCCCATCACTGGTTGATTTTGCACGGGCGCTATATCTGCAAGGCCCGCAAACCCAACTGCCCTATCTGCCCGGTCGAGGATCTCTGTTCATACAAGAAAAAAACCGTCCTCGACCCGCTATGAACCGGATTACTCCGGAACCGCCTTGCCACCGGGCGTTTGTGGCGTGGCAAGCAGATGGCTGTCAAGACAGGCATTCGGCGACACCGTCGGATTGTCAAGGGACAGCCCCACCCCCCGGGTATTGACATATTCAAGGCGATAATCATCATTGTCATTGGGGTAGAAATAGAGATGCATCACGCAATGATCATTGCGGTAGAGCCAGACCTCCGCGTCCTTTTCCTTCCGGACAAGCGACGCATCGCCGAGAATATCCCGCAATGTGCCCCGCGCCAGATTCATAATATTATTGATGACAAAGCGGGGCTCTGGCGCAGGTTCAACTGGCAGCGGTGTCTGGGCCTCAATCACCACAGGTGCCGGCGGCGCGGTTTCCACCACGGGTGCGGGCGCCCCCTGACAGGCGGCAAGAAAGCCGACAGAAAGACATACAGCAAATACACGCATCAAATCACCGCGCTTTCTGCAAAGCGGGGCTGCTGCAACGACAAATGAAAAATATGGGTCAGGATCGCCGCCCCGAGAATGGGGGCCGCCAGATTCAATACCGGCACGGAATAAAGCAAGGTCACGGCAAAGCCCCCGATCAGAACCTGGGCGCGAATGGACTTGCGGTGACGTCCGGCTTCCTTGATGCCCAGATGGCGGACCGCCACCATCTCGTAATAGCCCCAGCCCAACAGGTAACTGTTAAGGGTATAAAAAATGATCAACGGCACAAACGGCACCCAGAAGAACATGATGTAAAGCGGAATCACCACGATATTGAGCAGCACGATAAACAGCGCCAGCCGGATCGCCAGATAGGCCAGATGTCCCATACCCAACCGCTTTCCGGCCAGGCGGTCCGTATAATATTTGCCTTCTACCGCATCCACAATATCATCCAGATACAGTGACATGAAAACCGTGGCGATCGGGGGAAAGAAAATGCCCATTAAAAAGAAGAAAATAACATTGAATATCCAGTCGACTTCCAGCAGCCACTGAAAAGCGTCATTGACCCACTGCCAATCAAACTGGGTCAGGACAATCTGGCTTTTGAGATGTGAAGCCAGCGCCCAGGTAATGGCAATCGCCACGAGTGTGGTCAGAATGCCCCAGATAAAAACCTTGAGGAAAGCCGGATCAAAGAGTTGGTTTAAAGTCCGCTCCAGAGACGTTATCACATTTTTCACGTATTTTTTCCTGTTGTCCCGCTACTACCCCCGCGTCACCACCCCGCGTTACTAAACCTGTACCAGAAAATATGGGGCAATTTTATGAAAAGACAAGGCATGTTTTTTTTAAGCGGCGCATTTATCCCTTGCATGCCCCTCCCTCCTCCCTATACTTCGGCAGTAAATTCACATAAATACATATATAGATAGAGTTATGTTATGACCTCAAAGTTTGATGTTCTTGGTATTGGCAACGCCATTGTTGATGTTCTGGTTCATATTGAGGACTCTTTCCTCGCCGAACATGATATTCCCCGGGGCAGCATGCAGCTGGTCGATGAGGCAACATCGGAACGGCTATACGGACAGTTGGGCCAGGCCATTGAATGTTCAGGTGGATCCGCCGCCAATACCATCGCCGGTCTGGCATCCCTCGGCAGTAAAAGCGCCTATATCGGCAAGACCAAGGATGATCAGCTCGGTCATGTTTTTGACCATGACATCAAATCTCTCGGCATTGAATTTTCGACAACCAAGGACACCAGCGGCGTATCGACCGCCCGTTGTCTGGTGATGGTGTCCCCCGATGCCGAACGCACCATGTGCACCTATCTCGGGGCCTGCGTCAATCTGACCGAAGACGATATTGATCCTGATCTGGTCGCCGCATCAAGCGTCACTTACATGGAAGGTTACCTCTGGGACCCGGAACAGGCAAAAGCCGCCTTCCGCAAGGCCATGACGCTGTCTCATGCCGCCGGACGCAAAACATCTCTCAGCCTGTCGGACAGCTTTTGCGTCGGCCGGCATAAGGCGGAATTTCTTCAGCTCGCCGAACATGAAATTGATATTCTTTTCGCCAATGAAGATGAACTGTTGATGCTTTATGATACCCAGGACATCTCCGTCGCCCTGGCCGCCGTACAGCAGCATTGCGACATCGCCGCCATCACCCGCAGCGCCAAAGGATGCGTCATCGCCAGTCCGACAGAAATCATTGAAGTCCCGGGCCGCAGCGTTGACCGCCTGGTCGACACCACTGGCGCGGGCGACCTGTTCGCCGCCGGATTTCTGCATGGCTACACCCGCGGCGAAGACCTCGCCACCTGCGGCAACATGGGCAACCTGACCGCCAGTGAAGTCATCACCCATATGGGCGCGCGCCCGGATGTGATTCTGAAAGACTATATGCGCGACCATCTCTAAACAAGCGCGCGCGGGCGTCCGCGCCCTGAAAAAAACACAAAAATGCTGTTTTATACTTGACCCGACGCGGCGGTCCGTGAAAAATGACCCCGAAACATAAAAGATAAGGATGATGTCTGTGATGCGCAAAATTATGATCTCTATACTGGGTCTTCTCGTTCTCTCCACCGCCGGCCAGGCGGCCACCCAATGTCGCGCACCTCTCGCTCCAGCGATTCCAGATGGCAAAACCGCGCCGAAAGAAGAAATTCTTGCCGCCCTGTCCACCATCAAAAAAGATTTCCAGCCGGCAATCAAGAATTTCCAGAACTGTATCTCTACGGAAAAAGCCGCCATTGGCGATGTCGCCACAGAAGCACAACTGGCCGAATGGGATCAGTTGTTCGACGCGGCCTACGCTCTGGAAACCATGGTCGCCAATAAAATGAATGAAACCATTCGCGCCTATAAAGCCCGCGCGGCGGCCCCTGCCGAACCGGCAGCCGAGAAAAAAGACACAACAAACTAAGTAAAACCGCTATTTGGCCGCGTGGGCTGTTATACCCGCGCGGTCAGGCTTTCTGACCCTTTGTGATCCTGAATTGGGTAATACATCCCCAAAAGAATAATATTAACGTCCCTGCCGTTATCAGACAGAGGCAAAGCAAGACCATAATATTCCAGGAACGACTTTTCCGGCCACTGCACATTATCATTGACCAGATAGGGGCGTCGGGTTCTAACCAATGAATTAAACCGGTCAACCAGAAATCCAATGTCCGGAAAACTGTCAAAATAAAGGCCGGTAAAATCCTGGCCGATCGCTTCGACGACCTTCGTACCCACCAAACGGGCGCGGTATCTGACCGGGTCCATTTCAACATCGACCAAAACCACCTGAGGCAAAAGACGGTGAAATTCTTCCGGTTTAAGATCAGATCGCGACGGCATCAGCCGATCGCCTTTCTTACTGCTCCAATATTGAAACACCTTCTTCAAACAGCCCTCGGGAATATCCACAAGGTTCACATTATCAATAAGCATTCCGGACCCCATCTTAGTATACAAAAAATACCCCCCTCTCAGGCGGTATTTTACATTAGAATATATTAATGTAGTGTGAAGAGGCCGGAAAAATCACAGCCTGTTCGGGCCGACCGCAACGCCCTGTCCTTGCACGTAGCCTTTCTGGAAATAAGGCCGCATACCGCACAGAATCATGTTAACCACTCCCTTTTCGTCCCCCAAGGGAAGAAAAACGGCCTGATATTTTTGAAATCCCCGGTTCATCCAGTCCAGCTGAGACGTCACGTAATAACCGGCCTTATGTTCGACCAGCTTGTTCAATCGCGCCATCCCGCTACCGCTCGGGCTAATCTCGTCTAGGTATTTTCCCGTCATTTCCTGACCCAATGCCAAAACCACTTCCGTACCCAGTAACCTGAGCCGGTATCGGCGCGGCGCATGTTCAACATCGATCAACCCCACCTTGGGCAGCAGATCAACAATTTCAGCTGGCCGGATATCACTACGGCTCGGCATCACACGATCACCTTTTTTCGCGCACCAATAATTATATAACGCCCGCAATTCAGACACCGGAATATGATCCAGATCTCCGACTTCATCGATTTTCACGATGGACGTTCTATTTGATTTCAACATCTCACAACCTCAAAGATCTGGGCTTTTACGCCGGCCCGTGCAGTAACTCTACTGAATTGGCCGGGACTATAGAGCGCAAACTCCCACTTTCAAGGAAAAAATACCTTTAATATTATTTCTACCTTATATAGTGAAAAAGACGAAACATTACGCCCTTGAGCACCACATTTGCGCAAGAATATGCTTGAAGTCTCAATTATGGTTTGAGTTTCCCCAGAGAATCAGTCGCGTTTTTCCGCCCCCCGGCCCTTAAAATCCCGGGATAAGGCCTATTGCGGCATCAACATCGGACCGAGCTTACGCCCCCCAAACAGATGAATATGCAAATGCGGTACTTCCTGATGCGCGTCAGCCCCGGCATTGGCCAGCATGCGATAGCCCGCATCTTCCAGCCCGAGGTCGCGGGCCACATGACCGACGGCGCGGAAAAAACCGGTGATCAGTTCTGCTGGCGCCTCGGCGGTGAAATCCATCATACTGATATAGGCCCCTTTGGGGATCACCAGCACATGAACCGGCGCCTGGGGGTTGATATCATGAAAGGCCAGCGCGTGGTCATCCTCATAGACCTTGTTACAGGGAATTTCCCCGCGCAGGATTTTGGCAAAAATATTCTCGGAATCATAAGTGGTATAATTCGGGATCATGATCAGTCCTTTCGTGAATTCTTTTCGTCGATGCCGGAAACGCCTTCCCGGCGGGCCAGTTCCTGCAACACCTCTTCCGGCGCAACATCCATCTGGGACCACAGTACCATCAGATGAAACAGCAGGTCGGCGGACTCGGAAATCACCTCGTCCCGATCCCCGGCCACGGCGGCCAGGGCGGTTTCAACCCCTTCTTCGCCGACCTTCTGGGCGATTTTCTTGGTGCCCTTGGCAAACAGCTTCGCCACATAACTGCGGCTGGTATCCCCGCCTTTGCGCGCTGCGATCACCTGTGCCAGGCTGTCCAGTATTTCCGCGTTATTCATCGTGTTCTTCCTATAATCTGACCGGAATACCAGCCTGATCCATATATTGTTTCGCCTGCGCAATGGTATATTCACCGAAGTGAAAAATAGACGCCGCCAGGACCGCACTGGCATGACCGTCCCGCACCCCTTCCACCAGATGCTCCAACGTACCCACCCCGCCGGAGGCAATCACCGGTATCGCAACACTATCGGCGATGGCGCGGGTCAGTTCAAGATTAAAACCCGCCTTTGTCCCGTCCCGGTCCATGGAGGTCAGTAAAATTTCACCCGCACCATACGCCGCCACCTGTTGGGCATAGGCCACCGCATCGATCCCTGTCGCGGTGCGGCCGCCGTGGGTGAAGACCTCATATTTATCCGGCCCCACCGACTTCGCATCAATGGCGACCACAATGCATTGTGATCCAAATTTTTCCGCCAGTTCGCGCACCAGTTCCGGTCGCTTGACCGCCGCCGTCATCACCGACACCTTGTCCGCCCCGGCCAGCAGAAGATTACGAACATCTTCTGCCGTGCGTACCCCGCCCCCGACGGTCAATGGCATGAAACATTTGTCCGCCGTCGCCCGCACAACATCAAGAATCGTGCCGCGGTTATCGCTTGATGCCGTAATATCGAGAAAGCAGAGTTCATCCGCCCCGGCCTGATCATACAGCACCGCCTGTTCCACCGGATCACCCGCATCTTTCAGGCCAATAAAATTAACCCCTTTGACCACCCGGCCGTCCTTGACGTCAAGACAGGGAATAATGCGGGCTTTAAGCATGGCTATTGCCTTTCAACAACGCGATAGCCGCCGCGATATCAAGCCGGCCATCATAAAGCGCCCGCCCGGAAATCGCCCCGTCAAGCGCCACCCCGGCCTGATCGGCCGCCGTCTTCAGCTTTTCGAGATCTTCAATACAGGATACCCCGCCCGACGCGATCACCGGAATGCTCAGCGCCTGCGCCAGATCAACGGTGCCCTGGACATTGACACCCTGCATGGTGCCGTCCCGGTCAATATCGGTGTAAATGATCGCCGAGATGCCGGCGTCCTCGAATTTACGTCCCAGATCAATCGCGCTCATATCAGACGTTTCCGCCCAGCCTTCCACGGCTACCATGCCGCCGCGGGCATCAATGCCCACCGCCACATGACCGGCAAACTCCTTCGCCGCCTGCACCACCAGCGCCGGATCACGCAACGCAATTGTGCCGAGAATGACCCGTTGCAGGCCCTTGTCGAGCCAGGTTTCAATGGTTTTCAAATCCCGGATGCCGCCGCCCAGTTGCGCCGGAACCGTCGTATTCTTCAGGATCGCCTCAACCGCATCGCCATTGACCGGCTTGCCGGCAAAGGCGCCGTTAAGATCGACGAGATGCAGCCATTCACACCCGGCATTCTGAAACTGGACCGCCTGGTCGGCCGGACTGTCATTAAACACCGTGGCCTGATCCATTTCGCCTTTGAACAGACGTACACACTGACCATCTTTCAGATCGATTGCAGGATATAACAACATAGAACTTAAAACCCTTAATCCAGATCCTTGGTATAGAAATATCCGGAGATAAATTGATTATTAACGAAGGCAAAGCGCTTTTTCGTGCCCCAGCGTTCCATGCCCAGCCATTCACAGACTGAGATCGCCGCCAGTTGATCACTGCGCACGGAAAATTCCAGTGACCGGCACCCATGTACCACCGCGTAGTCCTGTACCCGGCTGATCATTTCCTTGGCAAGCCCGTGGCCCCGCGCCCAGGGGGCAAGAAAGAAATTAACCACCTCTCCCCGGAAGGCGCTCACTTCATTGCTGGCCGGCGGACGCACCAACTGACAGGACCCGGCGATCTGGCCGTCAAGACGCGGCAAAAACAGGCTTCTTTCGCGCATCAGCACGACACCTTTCCAGTAATTTTCCAACGTCTTTTCTTCCGGCATATTAATCCAGTTAAAGCTTTCCCCGACAGAAATCGATTCCCGGGTCACTTCACAAAGCTGCATCAGTTCAACATTGTCGAGATATTCAACGAATTGCACATCAAGCCGGGGACCGGGCGGCTGTACCACCGCTTCAGAAAATTCTCCGCCTAACGGGAGTTCCGCTTGCTCTATGTTATTTTTCGACATCATTTTACCTTTCAACTGGGGACCAGCATGCAGGCCTCACATCATGGCCGCCACTTCAGAAAATTACCGATCAGGCGCAGACCCGCCTGCTGGCTTTTTTCCGGGTGAAACTGGGTGCCAAACAGATTGTCCCGTCCCACTACGGCCGGAATATTCCCGCCGTAATCCGTGGTGGCCATCACCTGAGACTCGTCAATATTATCATATTGGTAGCTGTGCACGAAATACATATGGTCACCCGTCGTCAAACCGTCAAGCAGGGGGTGCCCCGCCTGCCCGGGGGAAATTCTGATTTCATTCCAGCCCATATGGGGGACTTTCAGGTTGAGGTCTTGCGAAACGGTAATCGGCTTGATTTGGCCCGTGATCCATCCCAACCCCTGGAAAATGCCATGTTCATGTCCCTCTTCCGCCATCAACTGCATACCGACACAAATTCCCAGAAAGGGAACGCCGCCCTGAATCACCCGCTGGTTCAGACAATCCACCATGCCGTCCACGGCCCGAAGCCCGCGAATGCAATCGCCAAAGGCCCCGACACCCGGCAAAAGAATATGATCCGCGCCGGCCACCCGATCCGCGTCGGAGGTCACCAGAACTTCCCGGTCGAGCCCCAGGTCCTGCACCGTCCGCAGCACGGCTTTTTCCGCCGAACGCAAGTTGCCCGAACCGTAATCAATGATCGCAATCGTCATGTTATGCGCCTATTTCGCCAAATCTGACTTATCGCCGATCACGCCTTTGGTCGACGGCAGAGCGTCGGCCTTGCGCGGGTCCACGTCCAGCGCCTGACGCAATGCGCGCGCCAGAGCCTTGTAACTGGATTCGATGATATGGTGATTATTCTCGCCGTACATATTTTCCACATGCAGGGTAACCCCGGCGCCAAAGGCAAATGCCCGGAACCATTCCTGGAACAGTTCCGTATCCATTTCGCCAAGCTTGTCACGGGTGAAATTTACTTTCCAGACCAGAAACGGGCGACCGGAAATATCGATCGACGCCCGGGTCGAACATTCATCCATGGGAATGATGGCATTGCCGTAACGGGTAATGCCGCGCAGATCACCCATGGCGTCCTTCATGGCCTGACCCAGGATGATACCGACATCTTCCACCGTATGGTGATAGTCAATATGCAGATCGCCCTTGGCGCGCAGGGTAATGTCGATCAGGCTATGACGGCTCAACTGTTCCATCATATGATCAAGGAAGCCGATTCCGGTTTCCACATCATAAATTCCCTGTCCGTCCAAATTCACCGAAACACTGATCTCGGTTTCCTTGGTATTGCGTTCACGCGTGGCTATACGCATCACAATCTCCACATTTTTGTTGGCATTTATCTGGCTGTGGCCAACATATAGCAGCAGTCCAGAAAAAAACCAACAAAACATTCCCCCTCCCCCGGCGGAAATCCCCACAGTGCTGCTTACCTCATCTGACCGTCAGCGATTCATACGCAACCGATCCGGCGGGACATTGCACCATATCCTGTATGTGGTTGCCCCCCCGATCACACTGGCCCCGTCAGGTTTTTCCACCATCACGATCCGGGCGCTGCCTTTCACCATATTCTCTCTTCCGGGGGGCTGAACGGTCAGATTTCCCGCCGGCCCGGGAGGATGATAATGATGGGTCCAGCTCGACAGGTTCCGGATGCCCGCCCGATCAAACTTCACGGTCTTGACCGGTGTCTGCCAGGCCTTCACGCCGTCTCTGCCCACGATACGGTAGCGCACCACCCCCGCGCCAGTTGACTTTATTTTTCCGGTAAATTTCAAGGACGCCGGGCACTTCTGCACCACTGCCGGGATGACCTTCAGGCTCAGATCCAGCTTGACCGGCTTGACAGGTTTGGCGGGAAATTTTGGGCGCGCCGGTTGTCCCTTGTCCTGTTTGGGCTGTTGCCCGCCCTTGACCGCCTCGCAGATGATCCATACCGGCAGTGCTGTTTTCTCCACCTCTATGTCGCCCCTGCCGAGCGTGGCGGAACAGCTTCCCGTGACTTTCGCCTCATACGCATTGTCATATTTCACCACAAAGCCGGTTTTCATCCAGATGTTGCGGGATTTATGCCCCAACGCCACCCGTTTATCCAGTTCCTTGCGGCAGGCCTGGGCCGGTTTCAGGCCAATCTTCGGCAGGGTAAAAGGCGTCTTGAGATGTTCTGTGCGCCGTTTGACCTGTTTGCCCTTGTTACTGGTATATTTGACATTCCTGCTTTCCCCATTGATGTTCAATGTCAGGTCCCTGATTTTACGGTTGCACACCGCCCAGACATCGACAAGGAAATTCATATTCCGGTTATCGTTGGCAATCCTGTCATAGGTCTTGCCATCGGAACTATAGACCCGGATGAGCGGCCCTTGCAGGGGATAAAGGTCCCCGCTGTTTTTGTATTTGCTCATCTTGTGCACCGCCGGCGCCACCCCGACCGTCAGTTTGGCTTTCGCCGTCGCCAGATGCGGCGCCATACTTCCCATTCCCAACGCGATAAAAACCCCTAGTAAATATCTCATCTTTCCACCTTTCGGAAGTTAACCCTCCCCTTAAAAAGTCTTACAAAAAAACTTTGCCGAAATTATGGACATGCCATCCTGAAAGGCCTTACAAAAAGAATATATTTGACCTTTACCCTTGACCGTACCCGCCCGATCCCCCAAATGTGGATCATCACAATTAAGAAAGGCATTCGTCTTATGACAGAACAACGCAAGGCCGAAAACGGTTCAAGCTGGCGCGGCACCACCATCATCAGTGTGCGTAAAGGCGACAAAGTGGTTATTGCCGGCGACGGGCAGGTCTCTCTCGGCGATACGGTGATCAAGGCCAACGCCCGTAAAGTCCGCGCTCTTGGTGACGGCAGCGTAGTGGCCGGTTTCGCCGGGTCCACCGCCGACGCCTTCGCCCTGTTTGAACGGCTCGAAGGCAAGCTCGAACGCTATAACGGTCAGCTGCTGCGCGCCTGTGTTGAAATGGCCAAGGACTGGCGCACCGACCGCTATCTGCGGCGACTGGAAGCGATGATGATCGTCGTCGACAAGGAGGTCAGTCTGGTGCTGACCGGCAACGGCGATGTTCTCGAAAGCGCCGACGGTATTCTCGCCATCGGCTCCGGCGGCAATTATGCGCTGGCCGCCGCCCGGGCCCTGCTGGATCAGGATCTGGATGCGGAACAGGTGGCGCGCAAGGCCATGGGCATCGCATCCGACATCTGTGTCTATACCAATAACAATCTGACTGTTGAAATACTGGAAGCCAAATGACCACATTTTCCCCCCGCGAGATCGTGTCCGAACTGGATCGTTACATCATCGGACAGAAGGACGCCAAGCGCGCTGTCGCCATTGCCCTGCGCAACCGCTGGCGGCGTCATCAGCTCGACGACGAGATGAAAGAGGAAGTCCTGCCCAAGAACATTCTGATGATCGGCCCCACCGGCGTCGGCAAGACTGAAATTTCCCGCCGTCTGGCCAAACTCGCCAATGCCCCCTTCGTCAAAGTAGAGGCCACCAAATTTACCGAAGTTGGTTATGTCGGCCGTGATGTGGAACAGATCGTCCGCGATCTGGTCGAACTCGCCATCGGCATCGTACGGGAAAAGAAACGTACCCAGGTCACCGCCAAGGCGGAACTGAGCGCCGAGGAACGCATTCTTGACGCCCTGGTCGGCGAAACCGCCGGGGTTGACACGCGCCAGAAGTTCCGCAAAATGCTGCGCGACGGACAGCTGGAAGACAAGGAAATTGAAGTCGACGTGGTCGAAAACACCGGCGCCGGCATGCCGTCCATCGACATTCCCGGTATGCCGGGGGCCAGCATGGGCATGATCAATCTCAATGACATCATGGGCAAGGCCATGGGGCCCAAAACCGAAAAGAAAAAAATGACGGTGAAAGACGCCCGGGGCGTGCTTGAAGCCGACGAAAGCGACAAGCTGGTCGATGAAGACAGCCTGATCAAGGAAGCTCTGCAAACGGTTGAGCAATCGGGCATCGTCTTTCTTGACGAGATTGACAAGATCGCTGGCCGCGAAGGCAAAAGCGGCGGAGAAGTCAGCCGTGAAGGCGTGCAGCGCGACCTGCTGCCGCTGATCGAAGGCTGTACGGTTTCGACCAAATATGGCCCGGTGAAGACCGACCATATCCTGTTTATCGCCTCCGGCGCCTTTAGCCTGGCAAAACCCTCGGATCTGCTGCCGGAATTACAGGGGCGTCTGCCGATCCGGGTTGAGCTTCAGGCCCTGACCGAAGAGGATTTCAAGCATATCCTGACAGAGCCTGATTTCAGCCTGATCAAGCAATATACCGCCCTGCTCGCCACAGAGGAGGTGACCCTGACCTTCACCGAGGATGGCATCGCCGCCATCGCCAAACTGTCGGCCGAAATTAACCGCAGCGTCGAAAACATCGGCGCCCGCCGCCTGCATACGGTGCTGGAGCGGGTGCTCGACAATATCAGCTTCGACGCCACCGACCAGTCCGGCATAGAAGTCATCATCGACGAGTCCTATGTCACCGAACATATCGGCAACCTCGCCGATACCTCAGATCTGTCGAAGTTTATTTTGTAGCATTTCACAAGCCCTTGGGGTCTGGTTCCAGATCTTAAGGGCGTTTGCTACTGCTCTACCGGAATACGCTTTTCCCCGCCATAGCGGGTGGCGAAAAAGCCGATAATCAGCCCAACAACCGCCCCTTCCACCACAAACCACAAGGGCGACGTAAACGTATCGCCAAGGGCATAGGTGGACATCAGCAGATTTTGCATGGTGTTATAGGTCAGCAGCGTCAGAACAAAATTCAGCCACGCCCCGGTCACCGGCGCCCGCAACCACCAGGGCACGGAGAATTTCACCACGGCCTTCCAGTTGAAGACCCCGACCAAGGCGATGACAAACCCCAGGGTTGTGTACCAGAACAACACCCCGAACTGCACCATCATGTCCGCCGCCGGCATGACATAGGGCATCCAGAAAAATCCGACGACCCCCAGCAGAAACCCGATGCCGGTGCCAATCATAAACCGCGTCAGTAAAGAAGGATGATCAAGCATCTTTCAGCTCCTCTCTTGCCTAAAAATACGTATATTACGCCAAAGCAGAACCATCAAATTGATTTCACGCAAACGATGTCCTCAGGTCACGTTGGGTTTTTTCACCATCTCCGGTCGATAGACATACCACGCTGTTGCGAAATTAAAGCAGATACCGAAAATCCACGCCCAAGTGAGTATCGAAGAGTTAGATCTAGGAAACCCAATCCAAGAACCATGCTCAAACACCTGAAAAGCATATAATAAAAAATACCCATAAACCCCATGCGTAACAGCATTTTTCAACGCCATCTTGAAACGAACACTCCAAAACTCAATATGGGAAAACAAAATAGCACTCAGCAATACAGCCAGAGCATATATCGGGTTGAGAAAATAAACTGCATAAAAGGCCACTCCCCCCAATACCCCGGATTCCAGTGACACCGAGAAAATAACCATCCAAACGACGAAAGCCGCAAACTCAAGGAGACGCAGAAGAAACCACTTTCCTGGCTGAATAAAACCTGGATCTGAATGATGAATGGCATCCTTTGCGTTAAAGTAACTGGATACTTCGAGAACTCGTGCGGCATTTCCATAAAGCCAATAAGCAGTACAAAAGTTAAAAATCATCCCCCCAAGCCACAGGAAAACCAGATGATTTACTTTTTCGAGAGGCAGTAAAGTATCTTCAAAGGATCCAGTAAATGGCAATCCGTCCATATGTTGCCAAAATAGATAAGCCCCATAAACGCCATACACCGCGGTATTAATCGCAGCTTTAAATAACCGCAAATCGTAAAATTTGGTACCTCGAAAAGGCAGCCGGATCAGAACTGTAAATATTCCATAAAGGGGGTTAGCGTAATAGAAAACGATCAAGGTCCATGCAGATATCATACCTACGGCAATTTTATCCTGAAAGATTATGATAAAAGTGAACGCAAAGGATAATTCCAGCGCCCTCAAAAGAAACCAGAGTTTAATTCGCCAATGGGGATTTAATTTTTCCAGTTTTTGAGTTTCCACACATCCCCCACTCTTTTTGGTTATTGGCTGATCATTTCAGTGTCTCTGATCTCATGACATTTGTCAAAACCCCTATATTGCGGATTTTCGGGAATTCCGATAGAATAGCCGAAAATCCATGGCACAGGAAACGCCTCATGACAATTGTCAGCGAAACAGAGTTTTTAAAGAATGTTGACCTTTATGAGGCGAAAGTCATATATGAAGCAATGCAAACCACTTACGATGAGGGTAATGACCTTTAGTTGATATCCGCTACGGATTTTAAAGAATATGAACGGCTTCTTGAAAACGCCATCCCATCCAGAAAATAGTATGACCGTTGAAACGATCCTGACCCCATGAAAATTATCTTGGCACCGATGGAGGGGGTGGTGGATCACGCCATGCGGGAACTGCTGACCGCGGGCGGTGATTATGACCTTTGCATCACCGAATTTGTCCGGGTGGTCGATCAGGCCTATAAACCCGCCTATTTCCATAAAATCAGTCCGGAATTGCGCCAGGGCGGCACCACCCGCGCCGGCACGCCGGTGCGCATCCAGCTGCTCGGCCAACACCCGCAGTGGATGGCGGAAAACGCCGTCACCGCCGCGGCCTTGGGCTCCCCCGGCGTCGATCTGAATTTCGGCTGCCCGGCCAAGACCGTCAACCGCCACAAGGGCGGCGCGGTACTGTTGAAAGAACCCGAATCCCTCTATCAGATCGTGCGCGCCGTGCGCGCCGCCGTGCCCGCCGCCGTATCGGTCAGCGCCAAGATGCGGCTCGGGTATGAAACCGCCGATCTCGCCAATGACTGCGCCCGGGCGATCGAGGCCGCCGGCGCCGATATGCTCACCGTTCATGCCCGGACCAAGGTCGAAGGCTACCGCCCCCCGGCCCATTGGCATGTGATTGACGACATCCGCCAGCAGGTCGCCATCCCGGTGATCGCCAATGGTGACATCTGGTCGCGCGCCGATGCGGAAGCCTGCCGTCGTATTTCCGGCTGTGATGATATTATGATCGGGCGTGGCGGGCTCAGCCTGCCGAACCTTGCCGCGACCATTCGTCGGGACAAGGCGCCGCAATCCTGGGCCAAGACCTGTGATCTTCTGATCCGCTATGCCGTCTTTAACCGGGATAAATATCAGCGCGGCTATCTGCCGAGCCGCATCAAACAATGGTTCAGTTATCTGAAACGCCAATATCCCGAAGCCCCGCCCCTGTTCGAGAAGATCAAACGCCTGCGCGATGTCGCCGAAATGATCGAAGTGATCCGGCGGGAAAGGTGACCCGGCGGCGCGTTCGCCGAAAAACCGTCGCCATCCCTTGCGTCACCGCGCGATCTTTCATATATATGGCTTATGTACCACCCCGGCTCCGGATTTACGTTCCGGCCCGCTGAAAGGATTTTTATGACGACCTATACTGTATCGGCGCTCTATCATTTTGTCGCCCTGCCTGATTATCAGGACCTGCAACCGAAGTTACACGCCTTCCTCACCGATCATGGCATTCACGGCACCCTGCTGCTGGCCCATGAAGGCATCAACGGCACCGTCGCCGGCTCGGCGGAGGCCATTGCCGCCTTGCATGATTTCCTGCGCGCCGATCCCCGCTTCAAAGATATCGTCACCAAGGAATCCTTCGCCGACGACATGCCCTTTCACCGCACCAAGGTGCGTCTGAAAAAGGAGATCGTCACCATGGGGGTCGAGGATATCGACCCAAATCATATCGTCGGCAGTTACGTCAAGCCGCAGGACTGGAACGCCCTGATCAGTGATCCGGATGTAGTCGTCGTTGACACCCGCAATGATTACGAGGTCGGCATCGGCACCTTTAAAGGCGCGCGGGATCCCAAGACCGCCACTTTCCGGGAATTCCCCGCCTATGTGGATGAGAAGCTCGCCGACGCCAAAAACAAGAAAGTCGCCATGTTCTGCACCGGCGGCATCCGCTGCGAAAAATCCACCGCCTACCTCAAGCAAAAGGGCTTCGACGAGGTCTATCACCTCGAAGGCGGCATCCTGAAATATCTTGAGGAAGTGCCGGAAGACCAATCCTTGTGGCAAGGCGAATGTTTTGTCTTCGACAGCCGGGTGGCGGTCAAACATAATCTCGAACAGGGCAGTTATGACCAGTGTTTCGCCTGCCGCATGCCGATTACCGAAGCCGAGAAGCAGGATGCGCGTTATCAAAAAGGCGTCAGCTGCCCCCATTGCCATGACATCCATGACACGGCCCAGAAAAAGCGCCATCAGGAGCGGGAACGCCAGGTCGAACTCGCCGCTCAAAAAGGCCAGAGCCATATCGGCGGCGTGGTCGCCCAGACCATCGAACAACGCCGGGCCGCCAAACGGCAGCAGAAAAACCAGCAACGTCAGCAGGATATCTCTGACGTCAGTGACCGCGCATGAAACTGAATTTTGACAATCAGTTCGCCGCTTTGGGTGAGAAATTCTATGCCGCGATCCCGGCCCGCCCCCTGCCCAACCCGCGCATGGTGGCGACCAACCCCAACGGCGCTGCCCTGCTCGACCTTGACCCCGATGACCTGCAGAGCAAAGACGCGCTGCAGTTTTTCAGCGGCGCCAAGATGATCGACGGTGCTGATCCGCTGGCCATGGTGTATGCCGGGCATCAGTTCGGCGGCTATAGCCCGCGGCTCGGCGACGGACGTGGGCTGTTGCTCGGGCAGGTGCGCAATCAGAAAAATGAACTATGGGACATCCACCTGAAAGGCGCGGGGCCCAGTCCCTTCTGCCGCGGGGCCGACGGGCGGGCGGTCTTGCGCTCCAGCATCCGGGAATATCTCGCCAGTGAAGCCCTGCATCATCTCGGCATCCCCACCAGCCGTGCCCTCTGCCTGATCCACAGCGACGAGCCGGTGCAGCGCGAACGGCTGGAGACGGCCGCCGGTGTCATCCGCCTGAGCGAAACCCATGTGCGCTTCGGCAGCTTCGAATATTTCAGCTACACCAACCAGCATGACGAATTGCAGGCGCTCTGCGACTATACCCGCCGCATCCATTATCCCGAAGTGGTCGATGTCGATCACATGCTGCAGGAAATCGCCGGGCGCACCGCCGAGATGATCGCCGCCTGGCAGGCCTTCGGCTTCGCCCACGGGGTGATGAATACCGACAATATGTCAATCCTCGGCCAGACCTTTGATTATGGTCCCTACGGCTTTATGGAGGCCTTCGACCCCCACTATATCTGCAACCATTCCGATGATGGCGGACGCTACGCCTTTGACCAGCAGCCCAATGTGGGTCTGTGGAATTGTCTGGCGCTGGCCCATGCCCTGAAGCCGCTGCTCGCCGACGAGTCCAGCATTGAACAGATGCGTGAACATTATCAGATCCGCTTCTTCAAAAGATATAACCGTCTTATGGCCGACAAGCTCGGCCTGCAGACCATTGCCGAGGGCGATGAGCTTCTGGTCCATGACCTGTTCGACCTGATGGCCGAAAACCAGGTGGATTACACCCTGTTTTTCCGCCAGCTCAGTGACCGGACAGATCAGCCGCTGCCGGTCCTCAAGGACAATGCGCCGCAGTTCACCGCCTGGTTCGCCGCCTATGACGCCCGTCTGGCCCAGGACAGTCAAACGCCGGAGGCGCGGCGCAGCGCCATGCGGGCGATAAACCCTAAATATATCCTGCGCAATTACCTGGCCCAGACCGCGATCGAGAAAGCCGAGCAAGGCGATTACAGCGAAATCGCCCGTCTGCACAGCCTGCTGCAATTTCCCTTTGACGATCAAATAGAATGGGATCATTATGCCAGTGAACCACCCGACTGGGGTCGTCATCTGGATATCAGCTGTTCCTCTTGATGATCGCCTGCCCTGAAGACCACGCAGAAGAGAAACATCTATGGAACTTTTTTATACGCTGACGTCGCCCTATAGCCGCAAAATCCTCCTTGTGCTTGATCATCTCAAACTCACCGATCAGGTGACACTGACCTTCCTGCATCCATTTGAAGACCAGAGCGGACGCCTGATCGAGGCCAACCCGCTCGGCAAGATTCCCACATTGGTGCTGGGGCGCGGTTATACGGTCTATGACAGCCCGGTGATCGCCGACGCCCTGTTCCAGATGGCTGAAACCCCGGAATTGTCGTTTGAAGAGCATCTCAAACAACAAAAAATGCAGGCACTGGCCGACGGCATCATGGATGCGGCCGTCCTCGCCCAGCAGGAAAAATGTCGCGACGCGGCGCAGCAGTCACCGATGTGGCTCGAACGCTGGGAAGCCGCTATCCTGCGCGGCCTGCAGGAATTTGAACATAATATGATTCACGATGCCGGCGACTGGCATATCGGCAGCATGAGCATGGCCTGCGCCCTTGATTACATCCGGTTCCGTCACCCGGATCTTAACTGGATGACGGATCATCCCCTGACCTATAAATGGTATCAGACGGTCCAGAAAATGGACATCATGATCAAAACCGATCCGCGACAGACCTAACGCCGCGGAACGACCCAGGCGTAATATATTCCGGCCAGCAGGGACAAGCCGAGGCCAATCCACAGCCAGATCATCAAGGGAAATCTCTTGACCAGAATATTATATTCCGCCGAGGAGGTCTTTTCTGCGTCCAGCGCCAGGTAATCAATCGCCGGCAACCAGACCTGCAGGTCATAACCCAGCCCGCGATAGATAAACGGATTCAGCATATGCGACTTGCCGTCGTCAGCGCGGGAAGCGCGGGCAAAACGATAGTCCGCCGCCTCACAATATTGCCGGATCGCGCCACTAACCCCCGAGACCGCCTGCCGGTCATCCTGATACAGGGTCTGGCCCTGCCGAACCATGGTCGCGCCGCCTTCGCCTTTCAGATATAATTTCACATCCGTAACGGTTTTTAGCGCCCCGGTGCCGCTGGCCGAATAGGCCCCCGCCGCTGCGGTCGGAGCACTCGGGCGGCGCAGTTCAATCTGATATCGGTCGGAAATCGTCAAGGGCCGGTCATACGCCGCCGGGAAACTCACTTTCACCACCCGCTGAGTGTCAAGAATCATCGCACAAAGCGCGGCGAACAACCCGATCATCACCCCCATATGGATCAGTCCCACCGGCGCAATATAGGTGATATAGGCCTTTTCCTTGCCACGCCGCAGGCCAATCGGCGAAGCATACAGCAAGCTCGCGCCGCAAAAATAAACCACCGCACCAAGCAACATATTCAGCTGATAGAAATTGCGCCGGGTCGCGCCCGAAGTCACCCCCGTACCGTCGTAAAAATGCTGCAACGGCTGCAGATAGGATGCCAGCCCTACGCTCACCACCGCCGCGCCAAGGGTGATCCCCCACTTCATCCCCCGACGGTTCACCGGCAAAAAGCGATGCCCGCCGATCAGGGCCACGGCGATCACCAGCGGCACCAGAATCTGGTTCATGGTAAAATTATCCACCGACCAGCGGCTATGCTGTTCTTTAAGAAGGGCAACAAAATCCGCCGGGCTGACATTGGCAATCAGGGCGAAGAAGATCGGCGGCTTGTCCTTGGGCACCTCAAGCAGCGCCCGCAGATAGGCCTCGCCCAGCACATAACAGCCCATCAGGCCAAGTCCGACAAAGCCCCAGATCGCCAGATGGATCATCAGGCGGGATTCGCTGATCAGGACCGGGCGGGCCGCCCGCGCCAAGCGCCGCCGGATGGACAGAAGCAAAGCCACGATCGCGACAGATAATAACGCCCCCGAAATGAACAGCAGCAACGCAACTGACGTCTCCCCCAGATAGCGATGGGAACTGACCAGTTCGCCGTTGCGGGTCACCAGCATCGACCCGATCGCCGCCGCCGCCGTGACCAGACCGAGGAAGGGCAGACTGCGGGCATGGGCCCTGTCCGGATGATAACTGCGCAGCCCATGCAGATAGGCGGTGAGAAAGCACCAGACCACGAAGGCCGCCGTCTGCACGGGGTCCCAGTGCCAGAACTGGCCGTAAAAATAATCCTCATAGGCCCACCACATGCCGCTGATCAATCCGGCGCTCATCACCACCCAGGCCTTACGGCCATAACTGATCGCCAGCACCTTCCAGGGTCCCGTGCCGCGCACCAAAGCCTCCACTGCTGCGCCCGACGGCACCAGCAGCAACAGATAGGTGAGGAAGATCAGTGGCGGATGGATCGCCATCCAGAATTTGGTCAGATGGGCGTTCATGCCCTGATAGGGCACCGTCGCCAGTTGTGCGGCGCTGGTCTCCTGAAAAGGATGCCAGATCAGCAGCCCGAACAAAAACGGCAGCAGCAAAAGCATCACCCCCGGCCCGGCCCAGCCCGGCTGACGATCCATCCGCACCGCAAAGAACGCCAGCAGCAGAGCCAAAAACAGCAACGTCCCCTCTTCCCCGCCCCACAGATTGGCGAGCTTGAGATAAAGCGGCAGGTCCGGGGCGCTATAGAGCCAGACATAGGCATAATGGAAATGATCCCGGCCCAGATGATAAAGCAGACAAAAGCTGAGCACCATCAGGATCAAAAAGGTCAGGCGCAACAGAAGCGCCCGGCGGGCCGGCAGCAAGAACGCGGTGAGGAGCGTGAGGAGCGCCAGATAAAGCGCCGCGATCTCCCCTTCCGGCGGGGCAAGTAACACGAACAACACTATGGCCAGCGAGACAATGCCCGAAGACAGGATCATGTCGCGTAATTTACCGCCCCATCCGGTCACCATCGCCGCCCCTTCCTCACATCAGCTGTTGCGCCGCACCCACCGTCCGGTTGGTGTTGAGCAAAGTTCTCGGGCTGACATGGCGTTCGAAATAACCGGGATTTTCGCGCAGAATCTCACTGTAAACCCTGATCCCGAAATCGATCCAGTCGCGCATCAGGTCGCAATAATGGTAGGTCGGCTTGTTGATGTCGTCATAGGTCGCGTAAGATTCGTGATAACAGCCGCCGGAACACAGGTTCCGGATCCGGCAGGTGTCGCACCAGGTGCCCTCCCGGTCGGCCCGACCCTCGAGAAAGGCGCCGAGCTCCTTCTTCTTGATGCCCGTGTCCACCGAGCCATAGGTGTCAATATCCGAGCCGGTGAAACGGTGACAGAGATTGAGATCGCCCGCGTGATCCACCGCCAGCAGGCCAATACCCGCGCCACAGGGCAGCGCCTTCTTGGTGCCCTCATACAGATCCGTCATCAGCTGATGCATGTTGGAAAAACCGGTATTCTCGCCGCGCAGCGCCGCATCGCGGTAAGCAAGGCCAAGGCTTTTCATATTCTCGAACACCTCGTGCAATTCTGTATTGCTGAGGTTAAACAGCGAAATATCACCCGAGGTCACCGGTGCGAAGCCCACCTCGGCAAAGCCCAGATCATATTTGAGATGGGCGTGGATCGCCTCCACATCCGTGACCCCCGCGGTCAGCGTCACCCGCGCCCCCACCGGCCGGGCGCTATAGCGGTCCAGCAGCATCCGGGCCTTCTTCGCCACCACATCATAGGTGCCCTTGCCGCCGATGGTCTTGCGGTTCTTGTCATGCACCGCCTTCGGCCCGTCCATGCTGATGGCGATGCCGAATTTATGGGCGTTGAGATAATCGATGATGTCTTCCGTGAGCAGCGTCGCGTTGGTGGTCAGGGAGAAATCCACCTTCTTGCCCAGCGCCGCGCAACGTTCCTCGGCATAGGCGACCGCGCCCTTGATCAGCGGCATGTTGCTTAACGGCTCGCCGCCGAAAAAGACCACATTGACCCGGTCGCGGCTCGCACCTTCCTTGAGCAAAAGGTCGATGGATTTCTTCGCGGTATCGAGGCCCATCAGCTCGCCCTTGGCCGGGGTGGTGAGGTCTTCCTTGTAGCAATAGGTGCAACCGAGATTGCAGCCGGTGTTGACATTGAGGATGATGGTGCTCAAGGGGTAATTCTCGATCTTGACCGGCGGAAAATCCGGCCGCAGGTTTTTGTCGAAATCCGGGCCGTCACCCGTGATGATGTCCATCTCGAGGAAGTCCTCGACCACGGCGAGGATGTCATCCGGGCTGTGACGGCCTTCAAAGCGGGCCTCGACATCGGCGCGGCTGACCTCGCCCAGTTCCTTGAACAGGTCGAGCACGTCGCCCGACACCCCGTCCAGATCAAACAGCGACGTCGTCGGGATATGAAACAATATCCGCTGATCCCCCACCGTCACATCATGGGCGTTATGGGCGATAAATTTGAGGCCGCTGGTCATCTCGTCGTACTCCCTTTACATGCCGTCATACCATATTGGCTGGCGTCAGAGAACGAGAATAGCGGATATCCAGGAAAAGGGCTTGTCCGACAGTGCCACGACGCCATGATATCTGCGCCCTTACGGGGGCAAACATCAAAAACCCGGCCAGAAAATCTGGGCGATCTCAGAAATTCAGAATTGCTTCAGAGTTCGCTTTACGCATTCTTAATCTTACTCGATATTCTTGCAGTGTATTGGTTTACGGCTGCGTTCTATCTTCATTCCCGCTCTGTATATATTTTGTGAAGGCAGCGTATTGGCATTCATAGACATAAGAAAGTAAATAGGAATGTTGTCGCACGACACTGTTTTTTTTGCATTAAGGTGTTGCATAAAAACAGGCGCAGAGCCTCCTTGTATATCCTTTTCTTCGTACGTCATGAAATTTTTTAAATGTTTTTGATGAGAAGTAAGCCCTGCCGCTTCAAGCTTTTTATGTATCCCTCTAATATACAATCTGGTTTTTTCAAAAAGCTGAGTTTTATCATATCCAGTCTCATAGTTAAGGTAAGAGATAACACCATCGGACATACGGATATTTAAAACTTCGGATAAAGTTTTATGTGAGTACGAACAATTCCAGCTTTGCTGTCGTGGTGATGATCGTCTTGAGGGGATTTTACTTTTTCGTTCCGGCACGTCAATTCGCTTGCACTCAAGTGACGGCTTTGTTTCGATAAATGCTTCAATATCGTCAGGTGTACTGTTTAAGGAAAGGCCACCTATCTGAATAGTCCGAATAATATCTACCGCATCGTTCTCGCTCGCAAGGGCTGCCTGATATACAAAAAACGACATAAAAGTCATTGTTAATAGGTGTGATAACTTTAGGTTCATTAAAATCAGATTCCTATTATGTATTGCATAGAACTTTTTATTTTTTGTGATATTTTTTTCTGTGCTCTAGGAGGTTGCAGCATTACCTGTGTTTAGCATCTTTGCCTAACAAATGGAATATAAAGTACTTAATATATTCGCGGATTTCCTGCATGCTCTATATCTTGAGCGAAATGGTGGAGCTAAGCGGGTTCGAACCGCTGACCTCTTCGCTGCCAGCGAAGCGCTCTCCCAACTGAGCTATAGCCCCCATTTCCATTTCGGGTGCCGAATCTATTCATCGGCTGGGCAGAACTTATTCATCCTTTCTGCAATTATCAAGCAGAAAAATAAATTTATTCGTCGCCGCTCTTCGGCGTCGGTTTTACAACCACGTCCGCGACATTGGTGTCGTCATCATCGCTCAGGACAACGGTGTTGTCATCGGCGTCGATTTCCACATCATCATCATCCTCGAGCACGTCGAGATCATCGTCTTCTTTGTCATCTTCCTGATCATCTGACACCATTTCCAACGGAGTCATTTTACTCTTCAGAATGATTTCCGGTTTAAATTTATGGTCACAGTCAATGCAGACGATCGGCTCAAAATTACCCAAATCGTAAAATCTTGTGCCACATTTCGGGCACTGTCGTTTGGTACCCCATTCCGGATTAGCCAACGTAAATCTCCTTAAAGCAAATTCAACACCCTTGATTACGAATAATAAGAGGGCGTGTATTTCTTGAAAGGCAATCGTTTGCCACGGATCATCCTTTCTGTCAAAGCTTATTCGCAGATGAGCTTTCTTTTCTGGCAAAAAATACATGCCAAACCACATATTTTCTGGTCTAAAGCCGGTAAAACATGCTATCTCGGACCCGCCAGATGCCACAACCGAAAAGCCAACAGACTTAAAAAGTACGCAAATTCTATGACACAGCTCTCCTCACATAAAGCCAATGCCCTCACCGGCCGCCTGCGGGTGCCCGGCGACAAATCCATTTCCCATCGTTCCCTGATCATGGGCACCCTCGCCCTTGGCGAAAGCCGCATTTCCGGCCTGCTGGAAGGTGAAGACGTGCTGGACACCGCCAAAGCCATGCGGGCGCTGGGCGCGGATATCAGACGGGACGAGGCCGGCGACTGGCGGGTGATCGGCGTCGGCGTCGGTGGCCTGTGTCAACCGGACACGGCGCTTGATATGGGCAACAGCGGCACCGGCGCACGGCTGGTGATGGGCCTGGTCGCCACCACCCCCCATAGTGTCACCTTCACCGGCGATGCGTCCCTGTCATCCCGCCCCATGAAACGGGTGACCGACCCTCTGACAAAATTCGGCGCAAGCTTCCACGGCGCAAAAGACATGACCCTGCCGCTGACCGTCAGCGGCATCGAAGACCCGCTGCCGATAGAATATGAAGTCCCTGTGGCCTCGGCCCAGGTAAAATCTGCGATTCTGCTCGCCGCCCTCAACACCCCTGGCAAAACCACCGTGATTGAAAAGACCCCGACCCGCGACCATACAGAGCGTATGTTTGAACATTTCGGTGTCGAAATAGCCATTACACCGCACGGCAAAAACACGGCGATCACCGTCACCGGTCAGCCAGAACTCACCGCCCGCGACATGGTGGTGCCGACCGATCCTTCCTCGGCCGCCTTCCCGACGATCGCCGCCCTGATCACCCCCGGCTCCGATATCCTGATCGAAAATGTCGGCATGAATCCGTCGCGCACCGGCATATACACCACCCTGCAGGAAATGGGCGGCGATGTCAGTTTCGTCAACGAACGTCTTGAGTGCGGCGAATCAGTAGCCGACATCCGGGTGCGCTACAGCCCGCTCAACGGCGTTACCGTACCCCAAGACCGCGCCCCCAGCATGATTGATGAATACCCCATCCTCTGCATCGCGGCGAGCTTTGCCACAGGCGAGACCGTCATGCGTGGCCTGGAAGAATTGCGCGTCAAGGAAAGCGACCGGATTTCCGTGATGGTGGCAGGGCTTCAGGCCGCCGGCGTTCAGGTTGTTGAGCATGACGACGGCATGACCATCACCGGCCAGACCAGCATCCCCGGCGGCGCGCTGGTCAAAACCCACCTTGATCACCGCATCGCTATGTCGTTCCTGACGCTCGGCATGGCCAGTGACCAGCCGGTCACCGTCGACGATGGCCGGGTGATTGAAACCAGTTTTCCCGGCTTCCGGGACCTGATGAATGGCCTCGGCGCCCATATCACAGACCAGATCAAGGATCCCGCATGACCGATGACAAAACTTTCGTGATCGCCATTGATGGCCCGGCGGCGTCCGGCAAGGGAACCCTCGCCCGGAAACTCGCCGCACATTTTGACTATGCGCTGCTTGATACCGGCGCCCTTTATCGGGCGGTTGGCCTGAATGTCGCCCGCCACGGCGGAGACCCGGAAAAAGAAGCCGACGCGGTCGCCGCAGCCCGGGCGCTGGGCGACATGGATCTTTCCGACCCGGCCATCCGCGGCGAATCGACCGGCGCCCTGGCCTCAAAAGTGGCGGCGATTCCGGCGGTAAGAGACATTTTACTGGCCTTCCAGAGGGATTTCGCCGAGAGTCCCCCCGGTGGCAAAACCGGCGCCATCCTTGATGGCCGCGACATCGGCACCGTGGTATGCCCCGATGCGGATGTAAAAATATACATCATCGCCGACGTTGAAACCCGCGCAAAACGGCGGTTTCTGGAGCAATATGGCCCAAACGGCACCGAGGCCCAGTACGAGGCCATTCTCGCCGACCTCGTCCAGCGCGACGCCCGCGATATGAATCGCAGCACAGCCCCGCTGAAACCCGCCAAAAACGCGCACTTGCTTGACACAACAAATTCGGATATAGAAGCCGTGTTCGAAGCGGCCCTCGGGCTGATTTCGAAAGAACAAGCAAACGTCTGACCTTTTAAAAAGTGATTTAAAGGGAAGGGTGTTTATATGTTCATGCGACGTATTCATACGCCGTATTGACTATGGTTTCCAAGACCGCCGGAGACAACCGGCAGGCCTGACAAAATATGATTATTGAAAGAGAAATTTTTACATGACGACTGAACAAATGACACCAAGTACCGATGACTTTGCAGCAATGCTTGACGAAGTTTTCGGCGAAAACGAAAGATTTGACGGTAAAGTAGTTACCGGCACCATTATCGCCCTTGATAAAGAAGCAGCGGTAATCGACATCGGCCTGAAAGCAGAAGGCCGTGTCCAGTTAAAAGAATTCGCCAGCCCCGGACAACCGGCTGAACTGGCCGTCGGCGACAAAGTTGACATCTTCGTTGAGCGCATCGAGAATGCCACAGGCGAAGCTATCCTGTCCCGCGAAAAAGCCCGCAGAGAAGAGTCCTGGACTCAACTGGAAAAATCCTACGAATCAGAAGAACGCGTTAACGGCGTTATCTTCGGCCGTGTTAAAGGCGGCTTCACCGTTGACCTTAACGGCGCCGTGGCCTTCCTGCCAGGATCCCAGGTTGATGTCCGTCCGATCCGCGACGTGACACCGCTGATGAATATTTCACAGCCTTTCCAGATCCTGAAAATGGACCGCAAGCGGGGCAACATCGTTGTTTCCCGTCGTGCTATTCTGGAAGAAACACGCGCCGAACAGCGTGCTGAACTGATCACAACCCTGGTCGACGGTCAGGTTGTTGAAGGCATCGTCAAAAACATCACCGATTACGGCGCCTTTGTCGATCTCGGCGGTATTGACGGCCTGCTGCATGTTACCGACATTTCCTGGAAGCGGATCAACCACCCTTCCGAAGTCCTGAACATCGGCGACACCATCAAAGTTCAGATCATTCGCCTGAACCCGGACACACAGCGTATCTCCCTCGGCATGAAACAGCTGCAGGAAGATCCATGGTCCTCTGTTGAGCAACGCTTCCCGATCGACAGCAAGCTCAAAGGCCGCATCACCAACATCACCGATTACGGTGCTTTTGTTGAGCTGGAAGAAGGCATCGAAGGTCTGGTTCACGTCTCTGAAATGAGCTGGGTCAAGAAAAACGTACACCCTGGTAAAATCGTTTCCACAAGTCAGGAAGTCGAAGTCAAGGTTCTGGAAATCGATCCGGAAAAACGTCGCATCAGCCTTGGTCTGAAGCAGTGTCTTGACAATCCTTGGGAAACATTCGCGGAACGCTTCCCGGTTGGTTCTGAAATCGAAGGCGACATCAAGAACATCACTGAATTCGGTATGTTCATCGGTCTTGACGGCGGCGACGTCGACGGCATGGTTCATCTGTCTGACCTGGATTGGAATAAATCCGGCGAGCAGGCCCTGGCCGAATACAAAAAAGGCGATGTTACCAAAGCTGTTATTCTTGACGTTGACGTTGAAAAAGAACGTATCTCCCTTGGCATCAAGCAGTTGACAAAAGACCCAATGGGCAATGTCGACGGCCTGAAAAAAGGTGGTACCGTGACCTGTACAATTACCAAAGTCACTGAAAACGGCCTTGACGTCACCCTCGGTGAAGACGACCAGATCATGGAAGCCTTCATCCGTCGCGCTGACCTCAGCCGTGACCGGTCCGAGCAACGCCCTGAGCGTTTCTCCGTTGGCGATAAAGTCGACGCGATGGTTACAGCTTTCGACAAGAAAAGCCGCAAAATTGGCCTCAGCATCAAAGCTCTTGAATTTGCAGAAGAGAAAGAAGCTGTGGAACAGTACGGTTCTTCCGACAGTGGCGCGAGCCTCGGCGACATCCTCGGCGCCGCTCTGGCCGCTAAGAAAGACGACGAATAAGCACATCTAACGCTTTACGTCCAAGACATTCAAAAGGTCCGTCTGGTTTTCCAGGCGGGCCTTTTTTACGCGCCCCGGGCTAACATATTCGCCTGTATAATGATTCTCTGAATTTCCTCTCCCCGCGGCCTTTCTCCCATGGAAAAGCTGCAAAATGATCTATTTTCCATATGATTTTTCCCTAAAAGGTGAAATAATGCCGCTTTTTTAGGGACTTAACCTTGACGAGATGAAAACTCTCTGGCACCCTGTAGGCCAGTATTTGCAATAATGCACAATAAGAATAACTCAATAAGGGAATAGCTGATGATAAAGTCGGAGCTGATTGCACGTTTGGTAGAAGCCAACCCTCATCTTTATCAGCGTGACGTGGAACGGATCGTCAACACCATCTTCGAAGAAATCACAACCGCGCTTGCCGATGGCAACCGGGTGGAGCTTCGCGGGTTTGGCGCTTTTTCTGTCAAGCATCGTCCAAGCCGCGTAGGCCGCAACCCGCGCACCGGGGAAACCGTTAATGTGCCGGAAAAACATGTGCCCTATTTCAAAACCGGCAAGGATCTGCGGGAACGGCTGAACGGTAAATAAGACCACCCGCCTCGTCTAGAAGATCCCGTCCTCTGCAGAGCATTGATTTTACGTCAATGCTCTCTACATACATGATATTTGCTGATATGCTGTCACCCCCCGAACCATTCGCCCTCGTGGCAGCTTTTCAACCGGACCCGTGATCATGCGCTATTTGACCCTCGCCCTCTTCACTCTCTTCACCCTCTTCTGCATCATTGTCGCCGTCGCCAACCGGACCGCCGTGTCCTTCAGCCTGTATCCGTTACCTTTTCAATGGGACCTGCCGTTGTTCGCCTTGTTGTTCATCGGTATTTTCATCGGCCTTGGCGCCGGATTTGGCGTGGTTCTGCTGAAATCGATCAAACAGGCCCGCCTCACCCGGCAGCAAAATAAAAAGATCCGCGACCTGGAACAGCAGGTGAAAAACCTGACCCCCGCCGAAAAACCGGAAACACTTCCCGAGGCTTGATTGTCTCCTTTCGCCACAGGCGATCGGTTTATTACCCGGCACATCATAAAACCCTTGTCATCCGGGGCCGTTCATGAGAAAAAAGCAGCCAAACGCGCCGCCTGATCGCCCGAAGAACTGACCGACTCACGGGCCCGATGACGGCGCAGCTGACACCCAAGGATGATTTCATGGCTGAACTGACCGCTTCTGACCGTATTTTATGCGCCCTGGACACCACCGATCCGGACAAGGCCACCTCCCTCGCCACACAATTACGGGGCGCGGTCGGCGGGGTTAAGCTCGGCCTTGAATTCTTCGGCGCCTGTGGCCCGCAAGGCTTTGCCGAGGTCGCCAAGGCCGGCATGCCGATCTTCCTTGATCTGAAACTGCATGATATTCCCCATACGGTGGCCCAGGCGATTCACGCCCTGATGCCCTTGCGGCCCATGATCATGACCATCCACAGCGGCGGCGGCGCCCCGATGATGAAAGCCGCTGCAGAAGCCGCCACCCAAGCCGCCGAGAAAATCGGCTGCCCGCGCCCGATCATTGTCGGCGTCACCATTCTCACCAGCCTTGACGAGCAGGATATTGCCGCTGTCGGTCTGACCACCCCGGTGGAAGCCCAGGTGGTGCGCATGGCCCGCCTCGCCCAGGACAGCGGTCTCGACGGTGTGGTCTGTTCCCCCTTTGAAATCAGCGCCATTCGCGCAGCCTGCGGTCCCGACTTTAAACTGGTCGTGCCCGGCATTCGTCCCCAGGGCAGCGCCAAGGGCGACCAGAAACGCATTATGACACCTGATCAGGCGGTCTCCCTCGGCGCCGATTATATTGTGATCGGTCGTCCTATCACGCAAGCCGCGGACCCGGTTGCCGCCGCCCGTCAAATCGCCGGGGAAGTGAACAAGGCATGACATCCGTCCAGGCCAAAATATGTGGCATCACCACCCGCGACAGCCTGGAGGTTGCCGTGCGGAACGGGGCCCGTTATATCGGCTTTGTATTTTTTGACCGTTCACCCCGCAATATCAGCCTTGCCGAGGCCCGAGCGCTGGCGGCCCATGTCCCGGACCATGTCACCCTGTGCGGGGTCTTTGTCAATCCCGCTGACGCTGATCTCGCCGCCACCCTTGATCGGGTGCCGTTGGGGCTTATTCAGCTACACGGCTCTGAATCTCCCGAACGTGTGCGCGAGGTCAAGGACCGTTTCCAGCTGCCGGTGATGAAAGCCTTCGCCGTGCGGGGTAAAGACGATATCACCCGCGCCGACCAATATGCCACCATCGCCGATATGCTGCTCTTTGATGCCAAGGCCCCGGAAAATATGACCGACGCCCTGCCCGGCGGCAACGGTCTCAGTTTTGACTGGCGCCTGATCAAGGATCACGACTGGTCGGTACCCTGGATGCTGTCCGGTGGTCTCACGCCGGAAAATGTCAATGATGCTTTGCGCCAGAGCGGCGCTCATATGGTTGACGTGTCTAGCGGGGTCGAAGACCACCCGGGCGTAAAAAGCCTCGACAAAATTTCCACCTTTCTCAAGGCGGTGCAGAGCCATAAAGCCAAAGCCACAAGGAATTGTTCATGAGCCACACAAAAAATACCTACCGGTCCGGCCCGGACAGCGATGGCCGCTTCGGCGACTTTGGCGGTCGTTTCGTTTCCGAAACGCTGATGCCGCTGATCCTCGATCTGGAAAAGGCCTATGAGGTGTCCAAGACCGATCGCGAATTCCAGGCGGAGTTTGACTATCTGCTGAAAGAATTCGTTGGTCGTCCAAGCCCGCTTTATTTCGCCGAACGGCTGACTGAACATCTCGGGGGCGCCAAGATCTATTTCAAGCGTGAAGAACTTAACCACACCGGCGCCCACAAGATCAATAATTGTGTCGGGCAGATTCTGCTGGCGCGTCGCATGGGCAAGACCCGCATTATCGCCGAAACCGGCGCCGGCCAGCATGGTGTCGCCACCGCCACCGTCTGCGCCCATTTTGGCATGAAATGCGTCGTCTATATGGGGGCCAAGGATATTGAACGGCAAAAACCCAATGTCTTCCGTATGAAACTGCTCGGGGCGGAAATCATGCCGGTGACCTGCGGTTCCGAAAGCCTGAAAGACGCCATGAACGAAGCCATGCGCGACTGGGTCGCCAATGTCGACGATACTTTTTATATCATCGGCACCGCCGCCGGACCGCATCCTTATCCGGAACTGGTGCGGGACTTTCAGTCAGTCATCGGCACCGAAACCCGCGCGCAAATTCTCGAGAAGGAAGGCCGTCTGCCCGACAGCCTGGTCGCCTGCGTCGGCGGCGGGTCCAACGCCATCGGCCTGTTCCATCCCTTTCTCGACGATGACATTACCATGTATGGCGTCGAGGCGGCCGGACATGGTGTCGATACGGATAAACATGCCGCGTCCCTCACTGGCGGCAAGCCGGGGGTTCTGCATGGCAACCGCACCTACCTGCTGATGGATGACGACGGCCAGATCGAAGAAGCCCATTCCATTTCCGCCGGCCTGGATTATCCCGGCATCGGCCCGGAACACAGCTGGCTGCATCACATCAAACGGGTGCAATATGTCCCTGTCACCGACCGGGAAGCACTCGACGCTTTCCAGCTGTGCAGCGAAATGGAAGGCATCATTCCGGCGCTGGAAAGTGCCCATGCCATCGCCTATATCCAGAAACTTGCCCCCACCCTGCCGAAAGACCATATCATGGTCATGAACCTCAGCGGGCGCGGCGACAAAGACATATTCACCGTGGCCCAGGCCATGGGCGCGGAGATTTGAGACCATGACTGTATCCCGGATAGAGAAAAAATTCGCCGCCCTGAAACAGGAAGGCCGCGCCGGTCTGGTGACCTTCACCACCGCCGGAGATCCCGATTACGCCACCGCCCTGAGGGTTCTGAAAGGCCTGCCCGGGGCCGGCGCCGATATCATCGAGCTTGGCATGCCTTTTTCCGATCCGATGGCCGACGGCCCGGCGATTCAGGCCAGCAGCATCCGCGCCCTGAAAGGGGGCATGACCACGCGGCGCACCCTGGATATGGTGCAGGAGTTCCGCGAAGAGGATCAGACGACGCCGATCATCCTGATGGGCTATTATAACCCGGTCTATATTTACGGCGTCGATCGCTTCCTTAAGGACGCGCTGGAAGCCGGGGTGGACGGCCTGATCATCGTCGATCTGCCGCCGGAAGAAGACCGCGAACTGGCGATTCCCTGCAAGGCCGCCGGCATGGGCTGCATCCATCTGGCCACCCCGACCACGGACAGCGCCCGTCTCGACAAGATTCTGGCGCAGGCCTCCGGTTTCCTGTATTATGTCTCCATTGCCGGAATTACCGGCACGCGGGTGCCGGATCTGAAACCGGTCCAGGCCGCCGTAGAGATGATCCGTAAGCAGACAGAGTTGCCGGTCGCCGTCGGCTTCGGCATCAAGACGCCGGAAAATGCCGCGGGCTTCGCCAAATTTGCCGATGCCGTCGTAGTGGGCTCGGCCATCGTCTCTATCGTCGCAGAGAATATTACACAAGAAGGACTTGCAAATTCTGCGCTAGAGAGTAGAGTCCTTGACTTTGTTAAATCCCTTGCTGACGGCGTCCATAAAGCGCGGTTTTAAGGGCAGAAAAATTCAGGCAACAAGATAACAACAAGGGTGTAGTATGAACTGGATTACCAATTTCGTGCGTCCGAAAATCAGAGCGGTTCTCGAAAATAAAAAAGAGACGCCCGATAACCTGTGGCATAAATGTAAAGGCTGTGGGCAACTGCTGTATTTGAAGGATTATCTCGAGGTTCAGTCCGTCTGTAGCCATTGCGGTTTTCATGGCCGCATTGATCCGGTCACCCGTTTCAAGACCACCTTCAATGACGGCGAATACACCTTGATTGATGTTCCAAAGCCCGTTGAGGATCCCCTGAAATTCCGCGACCAGAAACGTTACACCGATCGCCTGAAGGCCGCCCGCGCCAAAAGCGATTTTGATGACGCCATGGCGGTTGCCTACGGTAAGGTCGGCACAGTCAATGCGGTTCTCGCCGTGCAAAGCTTTCTGTTCATGGGCGGTTCCATGGGCATGGCCGTCGGCAATGGCATTGTCGCCGCCGCCGAAACCGCCGTCGCGAAAAAAGCGCCATTGGTGTTGTTTGCCGCCGCCGGCGGGGCCCGCATGCAGGAAGGTATTCTGTCCCTGATGCAGATGCCCCGCACCACCGTGGCGGTTGAAATGGTCAAAGACGCCGGACTGCCCTATATCGTGGTGCTGACTGACCCGACCACGGGCGGGGTCACGGCCTCCTACGCCATGCTCGGCGATGTCCAGATTGCCGAACCCAACGCCCTGATCTGCTTTGCCGGTCCCCGGGTGATCAAGGACACCATCCGCGAAGAACTGCCGGAAGGATTCCAGAAATCAGAATATCTGTTTGAACATGGTATGGTCGACATGATCGTTCATCGCCATGAAATGCGGGATAACCTGATCAATCTGCTGAGCCTTCTGATGAAGCAGCCCAAAGCGGCGTAATGCAGCCATGACACGGCCTTCCGATCAGGTGCTGGAAAGACTGTTCCGCCTGCATCCCAAAAAAATAGACCTGAGCCTGGACCGCATGACGGCCCTACTCGACCGGTTGGGCAACCCCGAACGGCGCCTGCCGCCGGTCATCCATGTCGCCGGCACCAATGGCAAGGGATCGACCACAGCTTACCTCCGCGCCATTTTGGAAGCTCAGGGTCTGCGCGTGCATGTCTACAGTTCACCGCATCTGGTGCGCTTCGCCGAACGCATCCGGCTCGCCGGTAAAATCATCGACGAAGATATCCTGTATCGCCACCTTGTTGAGTGTGAAGAGATCAACGGCAGCACCCCGATCACCTATTTCGAGATCACCACCGCCATTGCCCTGAAAGCCTTTGCCGATCATCCGGCGGATGTGTTGCTGCTGGAAGTGGGGCTTGGGGGCAGGCTGGACGCGACCAATGTCATTGATCAGCCCCTGTCCACCGTCATCACCCCGGTTTCGGTCGACCATGAACAGTTTCTCGGGTCCGATCTTGCCGGCATTGCCCGGGAAAAGGCCGGCATCGCCAAGACGGGCGCGCCCCTGGTCCTTGCCCGGCAGACCCCGGTCGCACAGGAAGCCATTCTGGCCTGCGCCGACCAGGTGGGCGCCCCGACCATTGCCTACGGCGCATGGACAGTCAGCGCCACTGATGACGGCTTTCTTTATCGCGACGATTACGGAGCACTGGCCTTGCCGCTCCCCAACCTGAAAGGCCCCCACCAGATCCATAACGCCGGGCTGGCGATTGCCTGCCTGCGGCATCAGAACCGCCTGCCGGTTTCAGATGCCGCGATCCGGTCTGGCGTGATGTCCGCCCGCTGGCCGGCGCGACTGCAGAATATCACGGACAGCGCCTTTGGCCATCTGTTGCCCGAGGGCAGTGAACTGTGGCTTGACGGCGGACATAACCCGGCGGCGGGACAAATTCTGGCGGACCATTTCGCCCAACAGCATGACCTGCCCCTGTATCTTATCTGCGGTATGATGGCCAACAAGGATGCCGCGGGCTTTCTCGCACCTCTCCGTCCTCATGTCACGGCGCTCTATGGTGTTACGGTGGTGGGGGAAGACAGTCATGCGGCAGAAGACATCACGGCCTTCGCCCAGGGGCTCTCTCTCGCCGCAGAGCCCAGCACAACGCCTCAACAGGCGCTGCAGCATATCGCCGGGCACAGCAAAGGCCATGCCGTACGGGTGCTGATTTGCGGGTCACTTTATCTAGCAGGACAGATTCTGGATCAAAATGATCTGTTGCCGGACTAGACAAAACGATTTCTAGTCTTGTGTTTCCTGATCCAGCCTCAGACAATTGCGGCCTTGACGTTTGGCTTCATACAGGGCCTGATCGGCCGCCTGCATGGTATCATCAAAACTATCGTGCAACGCCCGGCACATGCCGATGCTGATGCTGACATGGACCTTCTCCCCATCGACCAGAAAGGCCTGATCGGCAATGGACAGACGCAGGGTTTCTAAACGTTCAATTGCCTTTTCCACATCAGTGTTTTTCAGAATGATACAAAATTCCTCGCCCCCAAAACGCGCCACCATATCCTGCTTGGTGACATAACCCGTAAAGGCGTTGGAAATTTCAATAAGTATTTCATCCCCGACCTGGTGGCCATAATTGTCATTAATCTTCTTGAAATAATCAATGTCGATCATCGCCAGGATTGTCGCGGCTTTTTTCGCCGGGGAATCCTGATATAGCGCTTCACCAAATTCAAACAGATGGCGACGATTATAAAGACCCGTCAGGGCGTCGCGATATGCGCTTTGCCGCAACTCGTTGATCAGGACAGTAATTTCAAGGTTTTGTGATACCCGGCAAAGCAATTCTTCATAGCTGAACGGTTTGTGAATGAAGTCATTCGCCCCCAGTTTAAGAAACTGCACCGCGAAATCATCCCGCCCTAACCCGGTTACCCCGATGATCGGCAGCTTATTTTTTGGATAAGACTTTCGCACCCGGCGGGTCAGTTCAAAACCGTCAATATGCGGCATGTTATAATCTGTCAGGATCATATTAATATCCCCCTGCTGATCCAGCATCTCGAGGGCTTCACGGCCATCTTCGGCCTCAATCACCGTCAGGAACTGCCGACTTAAATGCGCCACCAGAATTTTCCGGCTGATCAATGTATCTTCGACCACCATTACCGTCAGATGGCGGTTCAGCAGAAGTCGCCGCAACAAAGAAATCAGATAATCCAGGCTGGCGGTGTTGTCCTTTGAAATACAGTCAATGGCGCCCCGGCTGTAATAATAATCAAGCCGTTCCCGCGTGCTGCTGCTGCTGAGTATAATGGAAGGGATTTGCTGAGCATGGGTAAGTTCGATGATTTCGCCATTCCCAGCATCGGGCAGACACAAATCCAGCAATGCAATAAAGAACGCCCCGTCTCCGGCTGCGCTGATCGCCGCCTGGGCGTTTTTATAATTCTCAACAAAGACAGGTTCGACTTCCTTGAAAACTCTGAGTTTATGCCGTAACGCTTTTATGAAGAATTTGCTGTCTTCAACAACCAGAACCTTCAATTTACTTTCTGACATAGGCGGGTTTTTTCCAAGCTGACAACGTTTAATAGAATTTCCTTATATATCAGTAAAGCACACCGCTTAAGAAGCCGTTAACCCCCTGCTGATGGAGCCGGCATAAAAAAAGCGCGGCATTGCCGCGCTTTTAGACCGCTGCTCCGTGAAGGATCAGCTGTTTTCTTTGACCCAGGATTCCAGGTCAGATTTGGAACAGAGGCCGACTTTCATCGCCGCCACTTCACCGTCCTTGAACAGAAGCATGGTTGGAATGCTGCGCACGCCATATCGGGTCGGGGCTTCCGGGTTTTCATCAATATTGACCTTGGCGATGGTCAAAGCGTCGCCCATTTCACCAGACATCTGATCGAGAATAGGGCCCAGCTGTTTACAGGGGCCGCACCATTCCGCCCAGAAATCGACCAGTACCGGTCCGCTGGCGTTCATGACTTTTGCTTCAAATTCACTATCCGTGACGGCAATAATGCTCATTATTCTATCATTCCTTATATCAAAGTAAAACTATAGACCAAATGTAGGAAGCAGGTGGCATTCCGTCAAGTAAAAGCACAGAACAATTAACCGTGATCAAAAAATTACCTGATCCAGCAAGGGATTCGGCAATGCCATCAGATCAGCCACATCGGTCCATAGCAGCATACAAGTGATCTCTTTGTCCGGATATATATCCCGCAGCACCGCCCGGTAGGCCGCCATCTGGCGCAGATAGAGCCGTGAGACATCAGCCACGTCAAAGGGCGGCGGACGATTGGTTTTATAATCGACCACCAGAATGCTGTCCTCCGTCACCACCAGCCGGTCCACCTGACCCGACACCGGGGTCGCCCCCACCAGCCCGACAATCGGCACCTCGGCGCGGCTGCCGGGACCAAAGACCGCGGCAAAGGCCGGATCGCTGAGAATGCCCATGATCTGCTTGGTGATTCCCGCGATATCCTCCGCCGCCAAATCATAGGCCGGTTGCGAGAGAAACTCTTCCGCTGCCTGTGCCTGTCGCACCACCGCCATATCCGGCAGAATTTCCAACAGTCTGTGGATCAGTCGCCCGCGATGGAAGCGGCTCTGATCCCTCGCTTTCACGGCGCTGGCCAGCAACGGGCTTTGCACCGCCGGTTCTTCCTCCTCGGGCCGCGACGGGCTTAAGGGCCGCACCGGGGAAGGCTCCGCCGGCGGCAGGGATTTCGCCCAAGGGGGCAAGGGCTGTGTCGCCCGCATCTCGGTCGTCCGGGCTTCTTCACCCGGCAGCACCGCCTCCTGAGGGCAATGATAGCGCAGCAGGTAATCATCACTGTCGTCGCCGGCACGCACCCCGTCCATGTCGGACAAGGCCGCCTTGATGCGGTCATACCAGCAGTTTTCACTGCGCTCGCGCTTGCCGTCCCAGCCGGTGATATAGAGCCGGTCTTCCGCCCGGGTCAGGGCCACATAAAGCAGCCGGAGGTATTCCTGATCCCGGTTGAGGTTGATCGCCGCCCGCGCTTCGGCGCAGGGGCCAAGTTCATAGTCGCTTTTCTGGGGCCAGAACAACAGACCGTCCGCCCACAAGAGGCGCGACCCCTTGCTCGGCACCTGACATGTATCGGGCAGGAAGACGATCGGCGCCTGCAGGCCCTTGGCCCCGTGCACGGTCATGATGCGCACCTGATCCTGGCCCTGCTCCATATCGCGTTTGATCTCCACATTGCCCTGCTCGACCCAGCTCAAAAATCCCTGTAGGGAGGAGATATTATTGGCCTCATAGCCCATGGCGAGCTGAAGGAATTCATCAATCGGATCGTTGGCCTCTTCGCCGAGCCGCGCCAGAAGCTTCTCGCGCCCGCGCAGGCTGGTCAGCAGATGACTGTAAAATTCAAACGGCGGGGCCTGATCGGCGAAATTGGTCAGGTTGGTCAGGAACTCATGGGCGCGGCGGAAGCTGTCCCGCTCGTCCTTGCGGGTGAGCAGGGCCGCCCACAGGCTGCCGCGACGGCCATACGCCAGATCATAAAGATCCTCTTCCGAAAAACCGACCAGCGGGCTTTTCAACACCACCGCCAGCGTCAGATCATCATCGGGCAGCAGCACCAACTGCCCCACCGCCATCAGGTCCATCACCGCGATCTGCTCACTCAGCAGCATCTTGTCCTGCCCCGCCACCGGGATATCGCGCGCCTTCAGGGCCCGGATCATATAATCGTCAAAGGCGGTGCGACGGCGCACCAGAATCATGATGTCCCCGGCCCGGATCGGACGACCCTGGGCTTCCAGAATCTCCCCCGTGTCGAGCCACAATTTAATGCGGTCGGCAATGCGCAGCGCCACTTTCATTTCCGGTGCATGGGACGGTTGCTGGATCACCGGCGGCTGCCAGTCGTCCGGGTCGGGCAACACATCCGGCGCTGAAGTATCCCACACTTCCACCAGCCCCGCATGGCCGACCCGCGACGGCAGATGACGGATCTCATCCGGGCTAAAGGACAGGGCGATGCGGCTGTCGGCGGCAATAAACACCTGATCGACCAGCGACAGCACCGCCGCCGTCGAGCGGAAGGACAGGGCGAGATTGACATTGTGGAAGCTGTGGTCCACCGCCGCCGATTTTTCTTCGAACGTCAGGCGGTTATCGACGAATTCCTTCGGATCGGCGCGCTGAAAACTATAGATCGACTGCTTGACGTCACCGACGGCGAACAGGGTGCGCACCGCCTCTCCCTGGCCCTCGCCGGTGAAAAACTCCTCGGCCAGCGCCTTGACCACCCGCCATTGTTCCGGGTTGGTGTCCTGGGCTTCGTCGATCAGGATATGGTCGATGCCGCCGTCGAGCTTATAGAGAATCCAGTCGGCAATGCCCTCGCGGCTGATCAGATCGGTCACCTTGAGGATCAGATCGTCATAATCCATCACCGCATGGCGTTTTTTGCTGTCGCGAAACGCCGTCATCATCGCCGCCCCGAGACTGAGCAACGCCCGGCTGTTGTCCAGCAGGGTGACCAATTTAAGCTTCCCATCAAGCGCCTGCAGACGGTCCGCCTCCGCCTCCATCGCCGCCAGGCCGCCCGGGCAGCTTTCCGCCAGCTTTTTCGGCATCAGGCTCTTGCGAATCTCGCCCTTGGTGGTGAGATACGCGCTTTTGTACCCCTCAAATCTCTCTCGGCGGTCGTCGGGTGCGCCGAGCCAGCCCGCCATCAGCGCCGCGGTTTTCTGATTGGCCGCGCTACCGCCGAGCAGGGTCTCCACCGCCTGCCGCAAGCCCGCACCGGAAAAATTTTCTTCCTCGCAGGCGGCCGCAATAAGCGACTCCCGCGTGTCGCCGCGGGACAGGCCCAACAAATTCTCCATGGCGGATATCGCTTGCGCCACCAGCCGGACGCGGCCCAGCATCTGTTCCAGCCCGCTGCGTTGCCCTATCAGCTCGCGGATCAACTCACCAAAGGTCGTTTCCGTTACTTTTCGGGAAATATAGGCCAGCGCCTCCGCCAGCGCCGGATTGATTGCCGCCTGCGCCTCGGTCAGGACCGCATCACGGGCGCGGGCCAGATGATCCAGGGCGGTGCGTTCATCCATCACCTGAAAGTGGGGGGCAATTCCGGCTTCCAGAGGGAAGCGCCCGAGCAGCGACTGACAGAAGGCGTGAATGGTCTGAATTTTCAACCCGCCCGGCACTTCCAGCACCTGGGCGAAAAGCTTCCGGGCCTGATCCTGTTCGTCGGGGCGCGGGGCGTGGCCGGTCAGGTCGGTGATATCCCGCCGCAGGTCCGCGTCCGAACAGGTCACCCATTGACCGAGCCGTTTGTTGAGCCGGTTGGCCATCTCCGCCGCCGCCGCCTTGGTGAAAGTCAGGCAGAGAATGCGTTCCGGGCGTGTGCCGTTCAACAGAATGCGCAGCACCCGGTTGGTCAGCACGAAAGTCTTGCCCGTGCCCGCAGACGCCGCCACCCAGACGGAGGCGGTGGGATCGGAAGCACGTTTCTGATCAGGGGTCTGGGCGGTCATAACGTCACCTCCCCTTCCTCATCCTGCTCGAGATCATTGCCCCGCCATTCGCGGGTGCGGGCCAGATGGTCATATTCGCCGTAACCGAGATTATCCGGGCGCGGGTTGTTGAGGTAAGGGGTCGCCTCCAGATCGAAGGTGGTCACCAGCCTGACCAGCCCGTCGTAAGACGCCTTGATCACCTCGCCCACATCAACCTTGGCCCGCACGTTCATATTGAAGCTGCTGATTTTCGCCACCTCTTCCCCGCCTTTAAGCTGCCAGTAGGACAGATCGCTGACCACGCCGCCGGCCGCGATGCCAGAGAAGTTTCCGCCCTCAACCATCAGGCCCTCGAGGGGCAATTGCGGCGCGTAACCGGCGTAAATCTGCCGCACCGTAGGGCTGGCGCCGGTTTTATAATCGATGATGCTGTATGTGCCGTCGCCCAGCCGGTCGATGCGGTCGGCCTTGGCGGTCAGGGTGAAGTCGCCACCCGGCAGGCTGAAGATCTTTTCACCGGAAATTTCCGTCGCCACGGTGGCGGATGTCGCACGCCGGATGCGTTCCTCTGCGACAAACCAGTCGGCGACCTGCAGGAAACGCGGCCACCAGAAGGCGCGCACCGTTGGCCGGTCAAGATAGGCGTCGAATTTCTCCCGCCCGATCTCCGCCAGCCTGTCCACTGCGTCGTCAGGCAGATGATCGGGATATTGTTTCAGGAAAGCATCGAGCGCATCATGGATGATGGTGCCTTTATCCGCCGCCCCTGGGTCCGCATCCAGCGGATCAAGCACACGGAGCCCGAGGATATAGTGCGCGTAAATACTATAGGGGTCCTGCATCCATTTCTGAATGCGCGTCACCGACAGGCTGCGGGGCCGGGCGGTAAGCGGTGGCGTCGGACGCGGCGGCGCGATCGAGCGCACTTGTTCCGGCTTGTCCAACGCCCGGTACCAGTCGAGCCACTGGGCGGTCGTCGTCGCCTTGGGGATCGCGAAATCTGCGTCGGCGGCAATGGCGTCAAGACGGCTGAGCCAGCGGGATTTCACCGTCGGGGTGCCATCGACCTTCTCCGCCCGGCTGATCACCACCTGGGGCGCGGAGGCCGCCTGAATGAAATCATGGGCGCTGAGACCGATTTTCTGTTCGAGGGACGGCAGACCGAACGCCCGGCGCATCGGGCGGCTCATCCAGGGGTCCGGGGCCGGTTCCGGCGGCCAGCTGCCTTCATTCAGGCCGGCGAGGATCACCAGATCCGCCTGTTGCAGCCGCGCCTCCAGCGGGCCCCAGATATTGAGCCGGGGGTGCTGGCCATATTTCGGCCGCACCGTCACCCCGCCCATAAAGACCTCGAGCAACGACGGGTAGGTCTCACACGCGAGGCTCGGCAGATGCGGCGCCGCCAGATGCAGGTCTTCAATCAGTTGCGCCGCCGCCTCCCCCGCGTCACCGCGCCACACCCGCTCGGCCCCGGTCCGATCGTGCGAGGCCGCCAGCCCCTCCGCCATCTCGATATGAGCGATCAGCAGATCCTCGAAGGAAGCGTCGGGCCTGGCCATCATCTGTTCAAAGGGGGCGATGACCCCGGCGAGACCGGCCCACCACTCAGCGAGCGCCATCAGTTCCGCCACAACGCGCTCTTTAGAGGCTTTTTTCTGAACCGCCAGCGCCGATGCGATTGCCCGGGCAATGCCGCCTGTGCCCGCCCCGGGGCGCGGCCCGCGCAGAATATGGCTTTCCAGCAGGCGGACTTTCTGGCGAAAATCGCCGACCACCTCACCGCCCGCACTTAGCGGATGCTTCAACACCGACAGCAACCCCACCGGCGCAAGACCGTCGCCGACCATCTCGGCCGTCAGCCGCAGATAAAGCCCGGCGGCGGTATTGAACAAAGGCGTGCCCGCACTGTCATCAATCAGAATGTCCCAGCGCTGCATCTCGCCCGCGACCCGGCGCGCCAGCTGCCGGTCCGGGGTAACCAGCGCCGCGGTCTTGCCGTCGGTTTCCAACACCTCGCGCAGCATCAGGGCGATCATGCCCGCCTCTTCCCGCTGCCCCGGCGCGTCCAGGCGCAGGAAGCCCTCGGTCGCGGCGGTGATATCAAGCGTGAGTGTGCGCCACTGGTCGGTGGTTTCCGCCGGACGCATTACCTCCTGCAGCAATCTGTGGCGGGCGAGCTTTGCCGCCGACGGCGTCTGGTCGAGCCACGGCCGCACCTCGTCGCGGTTGGCGCCGATCGCCTCCAGCAGATGCTTCATGGTCGCCTGCGGGTGGGTATCGTCCAGCACGTCCCAGCTCGCCGCATCCATTTCCGCGTCCAGCCCCGGCAGCAGCACAATGCCCTGGGGCAGACGCGCCACCACTTCGAGCAGGCCCGCCGTCGCCGGGATCGAGCCGGTGGAGCCGGCGGCGATGATCGGATGAGCGGGCGGATTTTCGAGCCATTTTTCCCGCAAGCCCTCCAGCAGAATATTACGCCGGGCCGCCACGTCGGAAAAACCGGTCGGGCCCAGAATATCCGGCCAATGTTCGGTGAGGATCTTGAGAAATTCCAGGGTCTGTTGCCAATGCCCGGCATATTCCTCCGGCACCAGATTTTCCAGATCGCGAAAGGTCAGCTGCTCGGTCTGGACCTGATCGAGGAACTGACCCAGAGCCTGCGCCAGGATCGCGCATTGCGCCACCTCCGGCACGGGCTCTCCCGTCACCGCCTGCCGCCGCCGGTACCAGCGGGCGATGATGTCCATCAGCAGCATCTGGCGCGTAAAAGGCGAAATCGCCGGGGCGAGGGCGCTGTCCCAGGTGGCCTGAGGCAGATTGCCCGACAGAAACAGGTCATCCTCATCCACATCGCCGATCGGCTCGATGCGCGGCAACAGCAGAGACTTGCCCCCGGCCTGACGCAGGAAGGCGTCGCGCAGGGAGCGCACCGCCCGACGGTTGGGCAGCAGGATCAGCACATCACTAAGGGTCAAGGGATCGTCGCCAAACCGCGCCCGGATTCCCGCCACCAGTCCATCGACAAAGGAGGTATGGGCGGGCAGGTTATAAAGCTCAGGCGCTTTTTTCAGACGACGCGGCATTCAGGTCAGTCTCCTAAAATTTCATCCATTTCCCGTTTCGCGGCGGCGGTGCCCACATGATACCAGTCGCCCTCATGCACCACGCCGTATAATCGTCCGGCGGCGGCGGCCCGATCGAAGAGCAATCGCAACGAGAAAGGCGTATCCGGGGTGGCGGTAAAACAATCCGGCTTCATGATCAGCACCCCGCCATATACGTGATCCGCTGTCGCATCATTACCGCGATGAGTGAGCCGCCCGCGCGGCCCCAGGTGGTAATCCCCTGCGCCATCATAACCGTAAGCGCGGTCTTTTTCCACCAGCAGCAGCAGAATATCCATGTCTGGCGCCTGCCAGAAGGCCTGCAACCGGTGCAGCATCGCCTGCCGTTCCGGCGCATCCCGCCAGATCATATCGCTGTTGAGGACATAAAAAGGCTGATCTCCCAGAATAGGCAACGCCTGTTTCACACCCCCGCCGCTGTCCATAAGTTCCGCCCGCTCATCAGACAGGGTCAGCGTCAGGCGGTGATCATGATATCGACTGACAAAATCCTCAACCTGACCTGCAAGATAATGACAATTCAGCACCACATCGCTCACTCCGGCGGCGACCAGTCCTTCGAGGCTATAGCTGAGCAAAGGCTTGTTCGCCACGGTGACCAGGGGCTTGGGGCGATTTTCCGTCAGGGGCTTCATGCGGAGACCAAGGCCTGCCGCCAAAATCATCGCCTTGTGCGGCAAAAAAGATATCGGTTTCACCCCTTGGGCGCTAGAGGCGGTTCCGCGGTTTTCCGGCGCAATATGAGCCTCCAGCCAATCCTTCACCGGTTTGAGAGCCGGCTTCGCCAGATCGCGGGCAAGCAGGCCCCATACCCGGGGAATAAGTTTGAGATAGGAATCCTTGCCATCGCGCAGATACAGGCGCGAGAAAATGCCGATAATCTTGGCATTGCGTTGTGCGCCAAGAATGGCATACACCCGTCGGAAAGACTCTTCATCTCCTGAGTAAGTTCTTAGATAGCGTTCCAGCATGGCCGCTTCCAGTTCAGGCGACACATCCCGGCGTGCATCCTGCAACACCGACACCAGATCGTAGGCCTTATGACCGACCACAGCATCCTGGAAGTCCAGCAACCCCAAACGCTCCAGACCGGTTTTATCTGCTCGCAACATCAGATTATCGGCGTGATAATCCCGCAATGTCAAGCAATCCAAATTCTCTGCGGCTTCCGCCAAGGGCGCCTGCCAAAGCTCTATAAATTCAGCCCGCGCCTGATCCGATAACGGCTGTCCTGTCACCCCCGGCATATACCAGTCACAAAACAGACCGACTTCCCGCGTGAGCAATGTTCTGTCGTAACGTGGCAGGGTATGTGTCACCGTTCCGTCCACATCCAGAACAGAAGGCGCGGCCTGGCTTTGAACCAAAACAAGGCCATCAATGGCCATCTCATAAAGCGCCTGTTCCTGATCCGGCTGCGCCTTAATCAACCGGGAAAATAAATCGTCGCCAAGGTCTTCCAGCAGCAGAAAGCCATTTTTCAAATCATGGGCCAGCACCTCTGGCGCCGCCAAACCCCGGCCTCTCAGATAACGGGCGACTGCGACAAAGGGCCGGACGTTCTCAAACGCCGGCGGCGCATCCATGAGAACGGCGCTTTCCGTCCCCCGGTCCAACCGTTCATAACGACGGAAAGAGGCATCGTCAGCCAAAGGCCGGCGGCGGGCATCTCCCCACCCTTCTGCGGCAAGAAAGGCCTGGCTGCAGGCAAAACGCTCGTCGGTCACGATAAAATACTCCCGAGGCGATTACGCCACTGTTCATCGCCAATCAGCGTCAGTTTTCGTGCCCCCTGATCGGCCATGATCTCCAGCCGGCAGGTGAGAAAACCTTCCGGCAAATAAGGCCCCAGTTTCGCCGGCCACTCGATCAGGCTGACGGCGGTATCGAAGGCCTCCTCGATGCCCAACTCGAAGGCCTCTTCCGGGCTTTCCAGACGGTAAAGGTCCATATGCCAGATGGCAGGCGTTGTCATATCCTCCGGGGATGGCTCATAAACCTGCACCAGATTGAACGTCGGGCTCGGCACGTCATCCGCAAAACCCAGCGCATGAATCATCGCCCGGCAGAATTCCGTCTTCCCGGCCCCGAGCGTGCCGTCAAAGGCCAAAATATCGCCCGGGCGCAATAATGGCGCCAGACGGGCGGCCACGGCCTGTGTTTCCGCCAGATCCGGCAGGTCTATTTCAGCTAAAATAATCATATTCCCTTCATTCACCAACCAGGCTCACCTGGGCGGTCATGCCGATCCGCCGGGGCAATTCCAGCGTGATCGTGGTGCCGACATTCAGGCTCGATTCGACCCCCACCGTGCCACCATGCAATTCAACAAAACTCTTCACCAGCGACAGCCCCAGCCCGGCCCCCTGCTCATTGGGGACATTGGAACCCGTGTAGAATTTCTCAAATATCTTATTCACCTCGTCCGGTTTGATGCCGACACCGGTATCCCGGACCATAATTCTGTAATTTTCGTCCATCTGTTCCACTTTGACCGTTACGGTTCCCAGGGACGGGGTGAATTTTACCGCATTACTCAACAGGTTATAAATCACATGATGAATTCGTTTGGCATCCCCCCAGACCGGCTTGAGATCGCCTTCACAATCGACCACCATTTCAATGTCCTTGGCCTTGATGCGCTCCTGCATCTGGCCGACAATCTGATCCATAACGGAAGGCAGAGTAAACTCGCCCACATCCAGGGTCAGGCCCCCAGCCTCAATCACTGACAGGTCAAGAATATCATTGATCAGTTCAAGCAACTGCCCGGACGCCGACAGGATATTATTCATATATTCATGCTGCACATCATTCAGCGGGCCCTGATATTCCTTGCCGAGCAATTCCGAGAAACCGATAATACTGTTCAGCGGCGTGCGCAATTCGTAGGACATATGGGCCAAGAAGTCTGTCTTGATCTTGTCGGTTTCCTCCAGCGCCTGGTTGCGTTCCCGAAGCGCCGTTTCGATGGCGATGCTGTCCGACACATCAATGAAGGTCGTCAACATGGCCCCGTCCGGCAATGGCACCGCCGAATAGTCCAATACACTGCTGTCGCGCCGGCGGATTTGACCAGAAGAAATTTCCTTCTTCACCTCACCGCCGACAATCAGGTTGTTTAGCTCGTCAATCTGCGGCGTATTGCCAAAATTACGGGCGCAGGCATCCATCACATCCATGGTATGAGGATTGTCATCCAGCAATTTACGCGGCAATTTCCAAATATCGGCAAAGGCCTGGTTATAGAGCTGCAAACATCCGTCAACGCCAAACACCGCCACGCCTTCATGAAGGTTGTTCAGGCTTTCCCGCTGAACCGCGAACAGGGTGTTATAGGACCGTTCCAGCGCAAAATGGTCGGTCACATCTTCATAAAAAATCAGCAACCCGCCCAAGGGGTGTGGCTGCGTCACCACCCGGAGAGAGGTATTGTCCGGCAAATGCCACATTTCCTCAACCGGTTCAAGAAGCTGGGTATAGGCTTCCATCTGCGCCGCTTTCCATGCCGGAAAATTGGCCTGTTCCGGCAGACGGCGCGCATCACGCATGGCTTCCAGAACCTCGCCATGATGCGGATGACTGAACAACAGGTTTTCCGGCAACTGCCACAACCGACTGAAGGCGCTGTTGTAATATTCCAGACGTTTGCCCGAGGTGAAAATCGCCACCGCCGTCGACAGCTTGTTCAGGGTTTCCGAATGGGATTCCGTATGATGGATCAGTTCTCCCTTGGCCTTTTCCAGTTCGGTTATATCAAGCGCATACCCCAGACTGCCCATCAGGCGGCCTTCCCGCCGCACCGGAATGTTATGGATATCCACCGCCCGGCGTTCACCGCGAATAACCACAAAATGCTTCTCATTATAGTTCTTGTTGACATCCCGGGAAATCATCGCAATGTCGCGCACCGTTTTGCCAATGGAACTCGTCGCCAGTTCCAGACCCTCGGCAATCACCTGATCAACTGTTTCCCCGTCCACCGCATCGACATAGGCGGCATTAACCCACGACAGATTCAGGTCCGGATCGCGCATCCACATGGGAAAACGCACCAGATCGCTGGTGCTTTCCAGAAAGGCCAGACGGCTGCGGATACGTTTGGTTTCTTTTTCTTTCTGATTGGCGATATTTTCTTCCAGGGTTGCGTCACGAAACCAGACGATAGACCCCTCAAGCGCCGCTCCCACGGTCAGGGTTTCCCCCTTGACGACGATGTGGCGCTTTGTCGCCGCCAGATAAAGCAGCTTGCGAAAGCTTTCCCCATAATCCAGCAACCGGGTGATATGCCCCATCAGCGCGTCATATTGTTGATCCGACAACCCGACGGTCTCTGAACGCAGACAGTCCAGACCGGCGTTTTCATCGGTCACGCCAAACCAGCGCTTCACTTCGGTGAAGGATGTCAGATGCCCCTGTTCATCCCAGACCAGGGAAACCCCGCGGCGGGATTTCAGCGACAGGGCCTGCAGCGCGTTTTGTTTTTCCGCCTCATCCAGCCGCCGCTTCACCCGCATCCGGTCCCACAGCATCCACAGAACCAGGCACAGGGTCAGGCCACTGAACATCGCCATCAGCAGCACAGGGTCCTGCGTCAGCGGTGCCGATGACGTCGGCGCAGCAGCAGCCTTCCGGCTTGTCCCCGACAACAGAATGCCCCACAGAAGTATCGCCACCAAAGTGCCTTTCGGTGATGTCAAAGCGCGCCTCGCCATAAACCCTTCCACAAATTTTTTTATAGCGCCAATCATAACCGATCACACCAAAAAAGGAAGCCCGTTCTCTCTGCGAAAAAGCAAAAGGCCCGAACGTCGGATGACGGCCGGGCCTTGGAATATTTCGGGTCTGGGATACAGACGTCAAATTCTAGTAGCGGTAATGATCCGGCTTGAACGGTCCATCCACCGGCACATTGATATAATCCGCCTGTTCCTGGGACAATTTGGTCAGCTTGACGCCGAGTTTGTCCAGATGCAACATGGCAACTTTTTCGTCCAGATGTTTCGGCAGGACGTAAACTTTATTCTCGTAGTTAGCTGCATTATGCCACAGCTCGATCTGCGCCATCACCTGGTTGGTGAAAGAGGCGCTCATCACAAAGCTTGGGTGGCCGGTGGCACAGCCGAGATTAACCAGACGGCCCTTGGCCAGCACGATAAGACGCTTGCCATCCGGGAAGACAACTTCGTCAACCTGTGGCTTAACCTCTTCCCACGTATAATTTTCCAGGGCAGCGATCTGTATCTCGGAATCAAAATGACCAATGTTACATACAATTGCGCGGTCTTTCATTTCCCGCATGTGATCAATGGTGATGATATCCTTGTTGCCGGTTGTCGTGACGAAGATGTCGCCGACTTTCGCGGCTTCTTCCATGGTCACAACCTGATAACCTTCCATCGCGGCCTGAAGCGCACAGATCGGATCGATTTCAGTGATCAACACCCGGGCGCCCTGGTTGCGCAGGCTGGCCGCGGAGCCTTTGCCAACATCGCCGTAACCGCCGATGACGGCGATCTTGCCGGCGACCATAACATCGGTGGCGCGCTTGATGCCGTCAACCAGGCTTTCACGACAGCCATAAAGATTGTCGAATTTGGACTTGGTGACGCTGTCATTGACGTTAATCGCCGGAACGGTCAGCTTGCCCTCTTTTTCCATTTGATAAAGACGCAGCACCCCGGTGGTGGTTTCTTCTGAAATCCCGCGAATATCTTCGAGAAGTTCCGGGAAGTCCTCATAGATCATCGCGGTCAAATCACCGCCATCATCCAGAATCATGTTCGGACGCCAGCCATCCGGACCAACGATGGTTTCCCGGATACACCAGAGGAACTCTTCCTCGGTCAGGCCCTTCCAGGCAAAGACCGGAATACCGGCGGCGGCCATGGCGGCGGCGGCCTGATCCTGGGTGGAGAAGATGTTACAGCTCGACCAGCGGATTTCCGCGCCCAGAGCAATCAGGGTTTCCATCAGAACGGCGGTCTGGATGGTCATATGCAGACAACCGGCAATGCGCGCGCCCTTCAAAGGCTGACTTTTCCCGAATTCCTCACGCAGCGCCATCAGGCCCGGCATTTCCGTTTCCGCAATGGTGGTTTCTTTCCGGCCCCAGTCAGCCAGGGAAATATCGGCAATTTTATAATCGGTGAAGTCGCTCATGAACAAGGTTCCTGTCTCAAGAAGAATAATATTACGGCCCGCTTATAACAGCAGAATCCCCTCCGCACAAGCATAAAGAAATCTTTATATTGTTATATTGATATTAATAGTTATAATTTAACGCGCCGCACAATCAGTTCAGGAACCTAGTCTTCACCGAATTTATCCGTGATCAGTTTTTCCAGAGCATCAAGGACCGAATGGGCCAACGGTCCTTCGGCTTTCAGGGTCACCGTATCGCCGGTTGCCGCAGCCAGCATCATCAATCCCATGATAGAGGTTCCCACAACTTCCGTACCGTCCTTGGAAACAAGAACTTCCGTATCATATTGTCCGGCAACGCCGACAAACTTGGCCGACGCCCGGGCATGCAGACCCCGTTTGTTGCGGATTACGACATCACGGGTTTCCAGGAAATCAGCGTCTGGCGATCGTGTACTCGGGCTCGGGCCCGCGCCCGATCCTGTCATGGATTATCTCCAGACAGGACATGAGACGCGACATTGATATATTTACGGCCTGAATCCTGCGCCGCATTGATTGCCTCTTCCATGCTGCAGACCATTCTGACACTGGCGAGTTTGATCAGCATCGGCAGATTTATGCCTGCGATAACCTCGACATTGGCATTTTCCATAATGGATATGGCGAGATTGGACGGCGTACCACCAAACATATCGGTCAGCAGGATCACCCCCGCCCCCTGATCGACCTCCTTGACCGCATTCAGAATATCCTGGCGCCGTTGTTCCATGTCATCGTCGGGGCCAATACAAACCGAGCGCACTGCTTTTTGCGGACCGACCACATGTTCCATTGCAGAAACAAACTCTTCGGCCAGACGTCCATGTGTTACCACGACCATACCAATCATATTGTATCTCTCTTCCTATCCATACGCCGAATCCCGACGTTACTCTTTTATCATTAATTCGCGATGATAGAGATTCGCTTTATACCCATTTTTATTCAGCGACTGCGCCATTTTCTCCGCCAGCGTAACGGAACGATGACGCCCTCCCGTGCAGCCAAAGGCAATCTTTAAATAAGATTTTCCTTCTTCCTTATACTCAGGCAACAAGAAAAAGATCAAGTCACTTATTTTCGTCCAGAAAGTCTCGAACCGGGGATCGGCCGCCACATAGTCCTGCACCGCCGGATCCAGACCAGTCAGGGCCTTCAGATCCGCTACATAATGCGGGTTCTGCAAGAACCGCACATCAAACACCAGATCCGCATCCCGCGGCAACCCCTTGGGGTAGGCGAAAGAGCTTATCATGATGCTCAGTTCCCCCCCATGTTCCCGTTCAAACTGATGGCTCAGGGTCTGGCGCAGCTCTTGAATGCCGACACCGCTGGTATCAAAGAGGAAATCGGCTTCGGCGCGAATGATATCCATCATCCGGCGTTCGCGGATAATGCCGTCCGTCACCTGCCGGTCCTGGGCCATGGGATGTTTGCGGCGGGTTTCGGTAAATCGTTTGGCCAGCGTCTCGTTGCTGCTGTCAAAGAACAGAATCTTGACGGTGATGTCATCACGGGCGCGCAAGGTCGCCAGGCTTTCCAGGATTTTATCCGGTTGAAAATTGCGGGTGCGGGCGTCGATACCGATGGCCAGTGCCGGACGGCTATCTTGCTTGCCATCCGACAGCACCAGATCAACCACATTGGGCAGAAGGGTCACCGGCAGATTATCAATCGCCTCATACCCCAGGTCTTCCAACACCTTCAGGGCCGAGGATTTCCCCGCCCCGGACAAGCCGGTAATCAGATATAATTTCAGCCTTTTTTTCTCTGAGGCTGCGGTCTGCGTCATATTGTGCTCCCTGATCCTGGCTCACCCCCAGCATATGTCCAAAAATGAGCCTGATCAGCTAAATCTAAAAACACTCTGGAGTCAACCGCTCTGCGATAAATTCTCCGTGTCTGCGACGAAGACATCGAACGTCCTGTTTATGGGGGATTTTATTTTTACGTGAAAATCTTCAGGGCCGCCGACAGTTTTTCCGGTGCCGACGCCTCCAGACCGTTAAAATCGAGGCAGGGAACCTCAATTCCTTCAAGGAGATAGCTCTCCTCTTCCGGCAATCGCTCAAGGGCCGACGCCGTCGTCGGCGGCGTCAGGTTGAACACCATATCTACCGGCGCTTCAAGACGAATCGGTACCGACAGAACACCCACGGCCCGGACTTCAATTTTTCCGGCAATAGTCTGCGGACCCCGCATCACCGGCCGTCCCGCATAAGCCCCCCGGTCCGGGCAGCTGATCTCGAGATAGTCATCCCCGACCAGTTCGCCACCGCGCGCCATCAGACGCAGGGCCAGATCAGATTTGCCGACCCCCGACGGTCCTCTCAGGATCACGCCTTTACCTTCAAAGACCACTCCGGTGGCATGCAGCAGGGTCATGATCCTCTCTCCGATGCGCCGTTGCCCTGCGCCCAGGGACGGAGCTGAACGATAAAGCGGGCGCCTTTCACCTTGCGGCGGTTTTCGGCGATAATCGCCCCGCCGTGGGCTTCGACGATCTGTTTGCAGATGCTCAGCCCCAGGCCAGAATGACGTCCAAAGGCTTCCGCCTTGGGTCGCTCGGAATAGAACCGTTCAAAGATATCTTCAAGCTTGTCTTCAGGAATGCCGCGACCTTCATCCTCGACCACCAACTGCACCATATTGCGCTGATGGCTCAACCGGACCCAGATATGGCCATCGGGTTTCGAAAAAGAAATCGCGTTATCGATCAGGTTACGGAACACCTGGCCCAGCTGCCCTTCAAGACCGCTGACCTCATAGGCCCGGTCCGTCTTATCGCCTCCTTTAGGGGAGGCCACCTCCAGATGCAGGTCCGGAATCTGGTCGCTTTGTGACGAATCATACAGATCGATAATCGTGGTCAACAGATGGCTCAGATTGACCGGCTTCATTTGGCTGCGCGACATTTCCGCATCAAGACGGGATACATTGGCGATATCTGTGATCAGACGATCAAGACGTTCCACATCATGGGCGATGATGCCCAGAAGTTTTTCTTTGGCCGCATCATCCTTGGCATAGGAAAAGGTCTCCACCGCACTGCGCAGGGAGGTCAGGGGATTCTTCAGTTCATGGGACACATCGGCGGCGAAATTGGCGACGGCGTCAATCTGTCGCGCCAGAGTCAGGGTCATGTCTTTTAGCGAACGGGACAGATCACCCACCTCGTCATTACGGCCGGAATAGTCGGGAATATCCGCCCCGGTATGAGTGCCGGCGCTGATTCTGTCCGCCGACCGCGCCAGCCGCAAAATGGGCCGCACAATGGTCCGGGCGAGGAAGAAAGACAGCAGCAGGGTCACCAGCAGCACCACCCCGAAAAACTTGAGAAACGTAAGCCTGGTTTGCTGAACCGATTCGATAATATCACGGGTATCGGCCGACAACATCAAGGCGCCCAGGACCCGGCGAAACCGTTGCACCGGCACCGCGACCGTAATGACTTCCGCCTGGTCGGACAGGTGCCGCATGCGATACCCAATCTGGCCTTCCAGGGCGCTGACCACTTCGGGGTAATGATCCGCGACCTCGCCCTTGACTTCGTGATATTGTTCCAGATCATCGCGACGGTGTAAATTGTCGAGCAGCTGGCTTATGCGGTTCGAGACCCCGTCCCAAAAGGCGCTCCAGCCTTCATTAAGGGGCAATTCGTCAATCACCACGGACTGGCCAATTTCCAGATCGCGACTGTCGAGCAGACGGCGGCCGTCAAGCCCGAACAACCGGGTGCGGGTATTGGTAACGCCGACAATACGAACCATGATTTGCCGGGCGGGCTCAAGCCGCAGTTCGGTTTCTTCGTTGGTCACCGTCGCCGCCTCACCCAATGCCCCGGCCATTACCTCCGCATCCTTGATCATCGATGAAATGCGCGACTGAACCATGGTGGTCTGATATTGGTCAATATAGAGAATGCCACCCGCCAGAAATCCCAGCGCAATCAGATTAACCATCAGAATGCGAAACGTCAGGGGCGACATCCGCCGCGGGTTGCGCAACAGTTTCACATTGCGCACATCATTTTCTGCAGCGGGAGACGCCGTTTCTACCATGGAACCGCCTGCGGCTTAACTTTCCGTATAGCGATAACCGACGCCATACAGGGTTTCAATGCCGTCAAAATCCGGGTCCACATTACGAAACTTCTTGCGCAGCCGTTTGATGTGGCTGTCTATGGTGCGATCATCGACATAAACATCGTCATTATAGGCAATATCCATCAGTTGATCGCGACTTTTCACATGGCCGGGCCGGTGGCTCAGGGCTTCAAGAATCAGAAATTCCGTCACCGTCAGCTTCACATCCTGCCCGCCCCATTCACAAACATGCCGCACCGGGTCCAGTTTCAGACGTCCCCGGATCAACACGCCGTCTTCATCTTCACCGTCGGTTTTGCTTTTCTGCACCGCATCCACCCGACGCAGGATGGTTTTAATGCGCTCGATCAGCAACCGCTGGGAAAAAGGCTTCTTGATGTAATCATCCGCCCCCATCTTCAACCCGAGCATTTCATCAATTTCATCATCTTTGGAGGTCAGGAAGATAACGGGAAAATCGTGTTTTTCCCGCACCCGGCGCAACAGCTCCATACCGTCCATGCGCGGCATCTTGATGTCAAATACCGCCAGATCCGGTAAATCCTTAGCCAAACCTTCCAGGGCCGCCGCACCGTCATTATAAGTGACCACGTCAAACCCTTCGGATTCCACCGCCATACTGACCGACGTCAGAATGTTCTGATCGTCATCCACAAGCATAATTTTTGAAGCCATTTAGTCTCTTATCCTCTGTTCCAAATCTTGCGCGGCAAGATTAGCATGATTTTTTCTTAATGATAAGTTTTTCCCCCTCTTATCATTTATTAGGCACCAACTAAGGCCAAATTGAGAAGGCAAAATTTATATTTCACAGCTGCTTAAGGCACGTCCCGGCTCATCAGAACCACATCGCCCCCGTAAGGGATTTCTTCACTCTCAACCGCCGGCAATCTATATAAAACCTCAAACCCCATGTGCTGGTATAACCGCATGGCACCGGCATTCTGTTCAAAAGCCAACAGACTGATCCGGTCACAGGCCACGGCCTGCGCCTCCTCGAAAGCATCTTCGATCAAAAGCTTCCCCAGTCCCCGACCGCGATACGCCGGAAAACACGCCAGACTGTCGATATAAAAACTGCCCGGCTCATGTTGCTTGAGATCGGCATAAACCCGGCGCATCGGCGCCAAACTGTCCAGTTCGGCGGCGGTTTTTTTCACCAGAATATGATTGAGACACATGGCCGCCACCCGCCCGTCGCAGTCCGCGACCCGCACCCGACTGTAATGATTATAGCCCTCTGACGCCAAAACTTTGGCCGCGCCCACATCAATTCCGTTCTGGCCGTCGGCCACCATCGCCAGGGTCAGTTCCGCCTGCCAGTCATGCAATTCAATGCCACGCGACGCGATGTTGATCAATTCTGCAATTTGGCGGGCATCCGCTGCCTCTCCCCCTCTCAGGAGAATATTTTCTGACCTATGTGTCGACATCTGAGGCATTTTCCGTGGTTTTTCTGTGAATTCCCTTGGATATCATCCCGGCTATTCGTTATACTATCGCCCAATTTAAATTCCATTTGTAAATGAAGTTGTACCCTATGAGAAGATCAAAAGCATCCACCTTTCCCCGCTGGAACGGCTATGAATCCGAGCGGGACCCTATTCAGGTCAGGATGTGTGATCATGATGGCTGCGACAACAAAGGTGAATTTCCCGCCCCCAAATCCCCTGACAGCCGCGACAAATGGCAATTCTGCGAATTTCACATCACCGAATTCAACAAGAACTGGAACTATTTCGAAGGCCTGAGCAAAGATGAGGCCTTCAAACGCGCCCAGGAAGACATGCGCACCGCCCGGGGTTATGCCTCCAGTGGCGCCTATGACATGGGGGAAGAAACCTACGGCAAAGACCGGCGGCGCAGCGACGCACTTGATATTCTTGATCTGGAGGAGGACGCCACGGCCGCCGAGGTTAAAACCGCCTATCGCCGTATGGCCAAGCTCTATCATCCCGACACCAATCTCGGGGACAGCGATGCGGCAATCAAATTTCAGCAGGTCAGCGCCGCCTATGAAGTTCTCAAGGTAAAATAAAGGCCGGGCAGAATGCCCGCCCGGCCAAATATCCAAAATTCAGGTGATTTACTGCTGTGACATGGACAAGGCTTTCAGAATGTCTGTCCAGTGATCCAGCCCGTCATAAAAAGTCTTGATCGGCAGGCGTTCATTCAGACCATGCGCGAACATCTCGTCCGGATTCATGAAGGCGCTGGAAATCGCCACCGTCGGAATGCCCGCCGCCCGGTAATGCATGCCGTCGGTGCCGCCGGATTCCATGAAGGCTATAATATCGATCCCGGGATAGCGGTCCTGGACTACAGTTTCAAGCGCCGCCAGGACATCGGGGCGCAATTCTGAAATCGGACTCACGGTCGGATTATCCAACACCTTGAACGTCACCGCGTCATTGGCAATGGCGTCCTGCAGGGTCTTTTGCACCGCCGCCACCGACACGCCGGGGAAGATCCGGCAATTGACCGTCACCGTCGCCGACTGAGGCAGGGCATTTTCCGCGTGTCCCCCGTGCAGCATCGTCGGCACACAAGTGGTGCGGGTCGTGCCCACATAAGAGGATTCGACCTCCAGCCGATCTGTCGCTGTCTTGTCTTCCGGATGATCCGCGAATCTGATCATCGCCGCGCCGAGCTCGCCGCCGAGTTTCCCGCCTGTGGTGCGGAAATAGTCACGGGTCATGTCTGTATACCTCACGGGAAAATGCACCGCCTGAACTTTACGGATCGCCTCCGCCAGATCATAAATCGCATTGTCCGGCCTTGGCCGCGAGCTGTGCCCGCCCGGATTCGTCACCGTCAGTTCGAACGTCGCATAGGTTTTTTCCGCCACTTGCACAAGATAGACCACCGGTTTTCCGTCGGCGCGCAGTTCCCCGCCACCCGCGTCTGTATTGAGGGCGAATTCCGCCCGGGTCAGATCGGCGCGTTCATAGGCCAGCATCCGGGTCGTCGTCATGCCGGTTTCCTCGTCCCCGGTCAAAGCAATCACCAGATCCCGGTTCGGGGTGAAGCCTGCTTTTTTCAGGCGAATGAAGGTTGAAATCAGCTGGGTCACCCCAAGCTTGTTATCCACCGTGCCGCGGCCATAAAAGTAGGTTTCATCCTGGGTCAGCTCAAACGGCGGCCGCTGCCAATCCTTTGGATCGGCTTCGACCACATCCATATGCGCAAGCAGTAAAATAGGGTCCTTGCCGGAAGAGCCGTCGCCGCGGTAGCGCACCACGAGGGCCGCGGTCTCTCCTTTTGGCAGAATTTCAATATCCTGATCGGTAAAGCCCGCCTGGTGCAATTCACTAACCAGATAGTCGACCATCTCCGGCACCTTGCCCCGCCCTGCGACCGTCGGGATGGAAATCACCTTGCGGTATATCTCCAGCGCCTTTTTGCCGTGCGCGCTGTCCCGGTCTGCGGCGACAACCCCTGTCGCGCCAAACGTCATACATAATGTTATCACGAGGAATAATTTCGTCATCATCTCACCCTTGTTATGTTCTTTTTCACAACATACCATTGATAGACAGGATGATGTTGAGAAAAATTCCCCCCGGCAATTTTTGCGCGAACTTTCTGCCGAGCCTTTTAAGAACCAACGCAAAAACCCTCCACCTCGCGTGCTGTGCCAATTGGCATGCTCCTTGCTCTAAGAAAACTATATTTTCTTTCTGCAAAAGGAGCGGGACATGATCAGTGACTCCATTCGGGCCGGCGCGGCCACTATTCTCGGCCAGATTTCCAGCCAACCAGCCCACCGCGACAAAACATCGGACAGCATTCCGGGCCACGATGGCGGACGGATCATTCGCGATCAGATCACCTTGTCCGCGGCTGGTGCCCAAAGCCTGGAGGAACATCGACAAGCGGAAAAAGACGCGCAGAACAAGCTGGTTGATGAAATCATGACCAAAGGCATCCGTGAATGGGCCCAGGAAAAATACCGCGAGAAGATCGAAGCCGAGGTCCGGGCGCAGGTATTGAGTTCCATGGGACTGACCGAGGATGATTATGCAAGTCTGGAGGCGGAAGTCCAGAAACGCATCAGCGACATCATCGAACAAAAGGTCAAGGAGCGCCTGGAAGAAGAGATGAGTGAGCAGGCCGCCAGATCAGCCGCAGAGACGGGTCAGGATCCCACATTCCAGCAGGCCTTTCTAAGTCTTTAAGGCCGTATCCTCTCGAAACAGGTCTTTCACTTTAGCTGTCGGATAATAATAAACTAGCTTTCCCTGTTTCTGCGACGTCAAATACCCTGATGTCTGCAATTTTTTCAAATCCTGAGCCGCTGGCACTCTGGTCACCTGATGTATTTTACTCTGGGCGGAAACATTGGTTCTTTCACCGGGATTTTGATAAAAATGCACCAGAAGTTTCAACTGGCGTTTATTAAAATCATGGTGCGACCGGACAATCTGGTTTTCGACCTCTTTGTCCTTTTTCTTGCGCGCGATATATTGGGAGAAAGTGTCTCTGGCCTGCTTGATCTTGCGGATATTATAATCAATGAAATAGGTCAGGTCGTTATCATCCTGCTCGCTATAGACATAGGCCTGTGAATATTGCCCTGGCGATTTCTTGATCATTTCCGAAATTGGCAGATAGGCAAAAGCCCAATAGTCATGCTTTAACAGATACCAATAAAAAAGCACCCGCGCCAACCGGCCATTACCATCCATATAGGGATGCAGGATCGCCAACCAGAAATGCAGCATAATGGCCTTGATCACCGGATGTATAAAATCAGACAGGTCCTGGTCATTGGCGAATGCGATCAGTCTGGGCAGTTCCTGTTCCACAAAAGCAATTTTGGGGCAAATATACGTGATCTGATCATCCCCCTTTGGGCTGATGACAATCTTATCCTCATCCGTCCGAAAAACCCCTTGCGCATCTTTGGGTAAAGTATTCTGTGTGATCATGACATGCAATTCATTAAGCATATCCAGACTTAAGTCTTTTTTGCAAAATTCCTGCTCGATGGCTTTCATTGTCTTGTAGTTGTTCAGGATCATATGTTCCGCTTTATCCTGCGGCGCCCGGCCTTCAATCAGCATTTTTTTGGCCACAACCCGGGTGGTATGCGCCCCCTCCAGTTGCGATGAGGCTATCGCTTCCTCCATCAGCCCCCGCGATACATATTCCAGTTTCTCATTATCTGTAATATGATTTTGCCCCATCAAATGCCCGCCCATATGAAGGTCAATTTCATGCAGGAATGGCGCGTAACGGGACAGGTGAAACCAGCGGAAGATTAAATCACCATCATCCAAAATTGGCGTATCGTTGAAATTTATCTGTCGGTAAGCTTTCACATGCGCCCAAAATTCTTCTGCCTCCATCTCCTCCGGTAGCCAGTCTTTTCGTTTGATTTTGGACCAATAAAGATATTCCGGAGAATGAACCTTCTCCATAAGCCCTGAAAAACCTTTTGACTGATATAAATTGTCGACCAAAGTTGAAAAATCATACTCTGTATGATTTGGCTTTTCTATTTTTATGAATTTTTCCATATAGTTATAAATCCAATATATATACTTATGTATAAAATATACTTATACTATACATATTGAAAAATAGCAAGTATATGTATAGTTATACAGGTTCTATACATATACTATATATATCCGATACCCTTCTAGCCCTGCAGCCGTTGCACCAGATCGGCGTAGCTCACACCCCAGCTCTTGAAGGGGTTCTGGGCGATATGGGCGTTATAGAATTTCTGAAGTCCCGTGACTTCCGGCCCGATCCACGGCGGCAGGGTGATGTCTTCCGTCTCTGACTTTAGTTCCACTTCCGCAACGATTAGGCCTTTATTGGCCCCGTCAAAAATATCCACTTCCCAGATATGCCCCCCGTGGTGGTAAATTTCTCGGGTTTTTTCGATCTGCGGCTCACTGCAGGCGGCAAACAGAACCTCGGCTTCATCAGCGGTCAAAGTCTTTTCGATCTCGTAACGACCTATGCCTTTGCTCGGGGTTTTCACCGATAGAATATAGCTGTCATCCTTTTGCCGCACCCGGACCACCGTGCCGCCGTTGCGGGCGATATAACCCTGACGAATATGATGGCGGCGCTCAGGCTTGGCCTCCGGCAAACGGGTCAGGAGAAACTTCCGCTCGATTTCCACCGAGGTGCTGTTCTTCTTCCCGCCAAACAACCCTTTGATCACAGAAACTCTCCCAGCGCCTCGAGCAGGCGGACCCCATCCGAAGCGTCATTATAGATATGCGGCGAGACCCGCATGCTGTCACCGCGGAAACTGACGTAGATCTTTTGCGCTGTCAGATGTTCCGCCAGGCCCGCCGGAACCCCGCCCTTGAAATTCAGACCGATCAGATGCGGCGAACGCTGGGCCTTGTCCGCCACCCCCAGGCCAAGCGCCTGCGCCCCGACGGCGATATCATCGGTCAGGCCTTCCAGGTAAGTGGCGATTGCCGCCGCCCCCCATCCGTTTAATCGTTCCAAAGCCGAAATGACAATCGGTGTCAGCATGAAATTGCTGCGTTCTCCGACATTAAAACGCCCGGCGCCAGGCTCATAGGCCGGCTGATAATCCACCAGACGGGCAAAATTGCGCGACCCCTTGCGGGAAATCCAGGCCTCTTCCAGCGGCACCCCGCCGTGATGCCGCGGAGCGACATAAACGAAGCCATAACTGTACGGCCCCAGCAACCATTTATAGGCGGCCGCCACCATAAAGTCAGGGTCAACCTCTTGCACCGAAAAGGGCACGACGCCCAGAGACTGAGTGAGATCAAGCACCAACGCCGCCCCCTGTGCGCGACAGGCCGCCCCGACCCGCACCAGATCAACCCGCCCGCCATCGGTCCAGTGGGCCGCGGCGCAGGCGACGATCGCCACTTTCTCATCAAGGGCGTCACAAAGCGCCCCCGTCCAGTCGCCGTCGGCGGGCCGGGAAATGGTCACCAGCTCGGCCTGGGCCTTGCGGGCGACGTCCTGCCAGGCATAGACATTGGCGGGGAACTGTTCCGCCAGTACGAGAATTTTCTGCCCCGCCGCCACCGGCAGGTTTTTCGCCGCCAGGGCGATACCGTAGGACACCGCCGGCACCACCGCCATATCTGATCGCGCCGCGCCGATCATGTCGGCCATGAGAGAACACGCCCGATCATGGGGGTCAAAGAAGTCATCCACCCCCATCACCCAGGGGCGGCGTTTCACGGCGACCGCCGCCTGCCCGGCCTCTGCCGCCTCGGTCATAATCGGGCCCATATAGGCCGCGTTGAGATAGGTCACGTCGACAGGGATATCGAACAGATGTTTCTGGCAGGTGAATGTCGTCATAGGGTGCGGGCCTCTTGTGATCGCGAACTAAAGTCAAAAACAGACAGGAGTCTTGAGCCTATCTTGCCGATCGTCATTTACCAAATAAAATTAGCCAAATGCGCATTTTTTGCTAAACTGAAAAAAAATTCAACAGGAAGGGTTAGGTCAATGCAACTTATTTATCCCATGGGATTACTTGCGATTTTCACATTACTCTATGCGGGGCTGGTGCTCGCCACCCGCATCAAGGCCTACCGACAGGGAGACGTCAAAGCCCGCTACCTTCGTGAATTCACCGACGACACACCGCCGAGCTATATGCAGAAACCGACCCGGCACTGGAGCAACCTGTTTGAACTGCCGGTGCTATTCTACGCCGTTTGTCTGACGATTTTGGTGCTGAACCTCAGCGATACGGTTTTCATCTATCTGGCCTGGAGCTTTTTTGTCATGCGACTGATCCATGCGCTGATCCACACCACCTATAATCATGTATTACACCGTCTGGGCGCCTTTATCATCGGCCATCTGATTATCCTCGCCATGTGGGTGAGACTGCTGATGATGGTTCCAGCCTCATAGGTTTTTCGCGAGGAATTTTTCCACTTCCTGCAGGAATTTGATGCGGTCTTTCTGATTGCTGAGATGATGGTCACCATCTTTCAAAGTGACAAATTTGAAGGACTTACGCGCCCGTTTCAGTTTCTGGGCCATTGCTTTACTGTGGTCGTAACGCACCCGCACGTCTTCAGTGCCGTGAACCAGCAGGATCGGAACATTCAGTTTATCCACATGATTGATCGGTGAAATATCAGCAAAACCCAGATCATCATTGCGGATATAATACTGCCAACGACGATAATCAAGAAAATGCCGGTCATCCTGCATCATACGGCTCACATCAGTCACCGCGGCAAAGGCGACGGAGCATTTATATAGCGTCGGGTCCTTGACCACCGCCTGCAATGCCGCATAACCACCATAACTGCCGCCCATAATGCAAATGCGGTCCGCATCGGCGAAGCCCTGCTCAATCGCCCATTTGGTGCCGTCATTAATGTCTTCGAGCATCTTGCGGCCCCATTCATGGTGGCCGAGGGCCTCGAATACCGTGCCATAGCCTTCTGATCCACGATAATTCATCTGCAAGACACCGTACCCGCGAGTGGTAAGAAACTGCACCCAATAATCAAACCCATAACTGTCCCGGGCGAACGGGCCGCCGTGGGGCAGGATCACCATGGGAATATTTTTCGCCGTTTCCCGGTCGACACCCCGGGGCAGGGACAGATACCCGGAAATAGCCAGCCCGTCCCGGGCCGTATAGCTAATCATCTCCATAGGAGACAATTTGCTGCTCGCCAGCATCGCATGGGTTTCATTAAACTTATACAGTTCTTTGGTCTCCAGATTAAGGAAATAGAGGTCACCCGGCAGGTCAGGCGCCATAACCTTGATGATGAATTTCTTTTCATCCCGGCTTTTACTGACCATCTGGACCTGCTTGTAGGGGAAGTTTTTCTTCAACATTTTCTGTAGGGCTTTATACAGACTGTTCCTGTATACCGTATGAGGCATTTCATCCAGATACCGGTACCCGTCAAGACCGCCTTTATCATTGATGATCAATTCCGAAACATCAACCGTATCATGACCCGCGATCTTCTCGAGAAATTCTTCCTGTTCCGTATCATACCGATAAAAAGCCTTGCGGCCCTTCTCATCCAGTTTTGAAACATAAATAACATGAGGAACTTCTGTGAAACCGGCCATGGTGAAGGGGACGTCATCCTTGATGACATCATATTTCGCCAGGGTTCGCCAACTGTCGTCCGCGCTATTGCGGAAAATCAGGCGGTTGCGCAGTTTATACATGCCCATGCCCATGCGCACCACGCCCTTACCGTCGGCCCACCAGTCCCGCACCGACGCTCTGCTGCGCACCTGACGTTTCATACTGCCAGTATTGACATTGACCTTATACACATCAGGATAGTTTGTTTTACTGCGATCCACCCCCATCAGAATATGATCCGGATCATCCGGCAACATACTGATCACATCACTGTGGAACTGAGATTTCAAATCCCGTTTCAAAAGCTGAATTGAATTTGATTTGTCCCAATTCATCGCCACGATGCGGCTCATCCGGTAGCGCAGAAAGCCGTCCCGTTCTGTCCAGCCGACAGTGACAATCAACCGGTGATCATTGACCCACCGCACTGATTCAATCTCATAACCCTTATAGGCGGAAACATAAACGGCGTCTGATTCCGCTTTGTCAAAACTCTGGGTCACCAGGACATAACCGCCCTGATAATTTTGCAGTGACGCCACCCGTTTGCCCGTGGGAGACAATTTGATCAAACGGAAGTTCGGCAAATCGCCAAAAGCCTCCGCCGAAATGGCCCCGCCTGTCTCTGTCGCCCGAGCGGCGCTGCCCAACAGGGCAAATACCGTCAGACCAAGGCAGACTACATAAAGAAATAAAGATGAAATGCGTGACATAATGTCCCCCCAAGAAAAATACAGCCATCAGGTTTATCAAACTGTAGATACACACCCTGACGTGTCAAGACCAGTACTTTAAAAGAAAAACCAGCCCTGGTCCAGGCTGGTTTTTTATAAGAAAACGCATCAAAGGCGTTTCCCCGAATATATTCCGGGAAAGATCATCTTCAAGATGCAAGAAGCCTCAGGAAAGCCTAAACGGCCTCTGCATATTCATCGCGACAAAAGAGGTCATAGGTCAGCTTCAGCAAATGCGCCACCCGTTCGTCTTTGATGCGATAGAAAATCTGCTGGCTTTCTCTGCGGGTTGATACCATGCCTTCAGACCGCATGCGGCTCAGATGCTGTGACAAAGCGGATTGAGAAATATTAAGGTTTTTCTCCAGATCCCCAACGCACATTTCACCGTCCATCAGGCGGCTTAAAATCACCAGCCGGTTCGAGTTTGCCATTGTTTTAAGAAAGTCTGCTGCTTCAGAAGAAGATTCCTGAAGTCTGTCCGAATCAATCATATTTATCATGATGTTGGTCATCCCATTCTACCGTATGTTAAAATCTGCCAATTTTGTACAATGTTTCTTATATGAAACTTTTGCATTATTTTTATATAGTATTATGCTTATATAACATTTAACCCAATTGGAGAATACCCAAAATTATATATTTTCTACGTGGAATAATAACACGTTGATTTCAGGGCTTTTTTCCAACCATTTTTCTTTATATTTTTTTCAATATCATGCCGATTCGGCGTGATGTGAAGATCATACTCGCAAAATATTGACAAATCCCTAATTGCGTTAACCATACCGGACCCAATCCCTGCGAGTATCGCAATACCGACAGAAGTGGTCTCCGTAATCCGCGGCCGGTGCACATCTACGGTTATAATATCGGCAATGAACTGCAACAGCCATTGATTGGCCACCATGCCCCCGTCAACTTTCAGGTGTCCGACCTCTAGCCCGGCGTCCTGCTGCATCGCGTCAATCAGGTCCGCCGTCTGATAACCGATCGATTCCAGCGCCGCCCGCGCAATCTCGGCCCGGCCACTGTCCCGGGTCAGACCAAACAGGCTGCCCCGCGCATCCGGGTTCCAATGCGGGGCGCCAAGTCCGGTAAAGGCCGGCACCAGATACACCCCTTTGCAACTGTCAATGGAACGCGCCAGATCTTCGGTTTCCGCCGCATGGGCAATGACCCCCAGCCCGTCCCTGAGCCATTGAATGCTGGAACCGGCGGAAAAGAAACTGCCTTCCAGAGCATAGGCGGTCTGCCCCTTGACCTGATAGGCCACCGTGGTCAACAGACGGTTCTGCGACATAACCGGTTCCGACCCGACATTCATCATCAGAAAGCCGCCCGTACCATAGGTGCATTTCACATCCCCCGCCGTCAGACAGTTCTGCCCCACCAGGGCCGCCTGCTGGTCCCCGGCCATCGCTGTAATGGGCAGGGTAAAACCGAACAGTTCCGCCTTGACAGCGCCAAAGTGATGATCGCAGGCCTGAACCTCCGGCAGCACTTCCGCCGGCACCCGAAACAGGTCGAGCAACGCTTCGTCCCAGGCCAGATCATGGATATTGAACAACAGGGTACGCGCCGCGTTGGTGACGTCCGTGGCATGCACCTCTCCCCCGGTCAGATGCCAGAGCAGGAAACTGTCCACCGTACCAAAGGCGAGCTCGCCCCGCGCCGCCCGCGCCCGGGCGCCCGGCACATGATCCAGAATCCAGGAAATCTTGGTCGCCGAGAAATAGGGGTCGAGCAACAGGCCGGTTTTTTCCATCACCCCCGCCTCCTGACCCGCCGCCACCATCTCGCGGCATTGTTCCGCCGTTCTGCGGTCCTGCCAGACAATCGCCGGATAGACTGGCTCACCGGTCGCCCGATCCCATATTAATGTGGTTTCCCGCTGATTGGTAATGCCTAACGCCTGCGGGCGGGTCCCGTCCGGCATCTGGCTCAGCGCCTGCCGTGCACAATCAAACGTCGAGGAAAGAATATCCGCCCCGGCCAGCTCGACCCAGCCATCCCGGGGATAGGAAAGGGGAATTTCCTGTTGGGCCCGGGCCACCACGGCGCCTGTGTCATCAAAGATCATGGCCCGGCTGCTGGTGGTACCCTGATCAAGGGCCAGAATATAGCCTGTCATCACCGCTCCCTTATGAAATCATGCCCAAACTGCACCGCGATACCGCAACTGGATATTGCGAAAAATGTCTATTGCCCTAATATAGGCTGAAACAGATGTGCATTATACAGCATAAGATGAATTGGGATCAAAATAATATATGACCACACTCGAACCTCCTTATGATCTGCTGATTATTGGCGGCGGAATTAACGGCGTCGGCATTGCCCGCGATGCGGCGGGGCGCGGGCTGAATGTTCTGCTGGTGGAGCAGAATGACCTGGCGTCCGGCACCTCGTCGAAAAGCACCAAGCTCATTCACGGCGGTCTGCGCTATCTGGAACAGTATGAATTTCGCCTGGTGCGCAAGGCTCTGAAAGAACGCGAACTGCTGCTTGGTCTGGCACCCCATATCATCTGGCCGATGAAATTCATTCTGCCTCACGCCCCCCACCTCAGACCTAAATGGATGATCCGGATCGGTTTGTTTTTTTATGATCACCTGACCCGACGAAAAAAACTGGGCAAGTCCCGGGCCGTGAAACTGGGCGAGGACAGTCCACTTAAAGCCGACTTTAGCGACGCCTTCAGTTATTACGACTGTTGGGTGGATGATGCCCGTCTGGTGGTGCTGAATGCCCGCGATGCCCAGGATCTCGGCGCAACAATACGTCCCCGGACGATTTTCCAGTCCGCCCGACAGCAGGACGGCTTGTGGCAGGCCCGGCTTAAAGATCGCCAGACCGACAGCCTGATGGATGTTTCCGCCAAGGCAATCGTCAATGCCGCCGGCCCATGGGTATCTGATGTGATCTGCGACCGTCTGGCCCTGCCGGCCCATAACCGGCTGCGTCTGGTCAAGGGCAGCCATATCATTCTACAGCGCCTGTTCCCCGGTGATGATTCATACATCCTGCAGATCGCCGACGGGCGGATAATTTTCGCCATTCCCTATGAAAAAGACTTCACCCTGGTGGGCACCACCGACGAAGCCTTCGACGGCGACCCCGACGACGTTCATATATCAGATGCGGAAATCGACTATCTGTGTCAGCAAATCAATCTTTATTTCACTCCGACCCTTGGCCACCCCCTGACGAAAGACGATGTGGTCAGTCATTATGCCGGGGTGCGGCCCCTGTATGATGACGCCACGGCCGAGGCCAGCGCCGTAACCCGGGATTATGTACTCGCGCTCAGGGAAGACGGCGGGGCGCCGCTGCTGTCTATTTTTGGCGGCAAGATTACGACTTTTCGTCTTCTGGCGGAACAGGCGATGGAAAAACTTGCACCGTATTTCCCCGATATGGCCGAACCCTGGACCGACAGCGCCCCCTTGCCCGGCGGCGCACTTCCGGATCAGGACCGCACCGCTTTCATCGCCGCCCAGCAAGACCGCTACCCCTGGCTCGACCCTGACCTCTGCGCCCGCTATGCCGGTCTATACGGCACCCGCATGGACCAGATGTTCAAGGACTATCCCGGCCGGTCTTTGAAGGATGAAGGCGTGGAAGACCTCGCCACAGAGGGCTATCTGATCGGGCCGGGCCTGTATGATTACGAGGCCGACTTTCTGGGCCGTCATGAATGGGCCCAAACGGCGGAAGATATTCTCTGGCGACGGACCAAACTGGGCCTGCGCTGGTCGGAAGAAGACGTCACACGACTTGAAAAATGGCTTAAAGAAAAACAAAGCAGAACAGGACAACATTATGCGTCACTTGATAATCGGATTAATTTTTAGTCTCTCTACAGGCGCGAGCGTCGCCAAGGCGGATACGATACAGGACATACTGACCTGCCGTTCAATTACCGCCATTGACGCGCGTCTGGCCTGTTTTGATGCCGTCGCCGATAAAATAAAGACACCCCCCGCCGTGAACGCCTCCCCAGACAACGCCCGGAAGGAAGCGAAATCCAGCGGCCAAAAAATACCCCAAACCTTCGGCTTAAAAGAAAAAGAAGGTGAACACATCACACAAACCGTCACCGGCATAAAATTTGGCCCGGCAAAGCAGTTTATGATCACCACCGAAAGCGGTCAGGTATGGCTGCAAAGTGACACACAAAAAGTCAAGTTGCCCCGGAAGCTACCCTTCACCGTAACCATTGAGCGCGGCGCCATGGGCAGCTATTTCCTTAACGCCAGTGGCCAGAGCACCCAATATAAAGCCCGGCGTTTAAAATAAGCATAGGCCTCCCGCATAAAAAAAGCGGCCCACAGTGAACCGCTTTTTTTTGTTCCATAATCGAAACGATTACATATGGATCGCCCGACCGTCGGTGGCCATGGCGGCTTCGCGTACGGCTTCGGTTTCTGTCGGATGAGCGTGTGACGTATAGGCGATATCTTCCGCTGTCAGGCCTTTTTCCACCGCCAGCGCCAGTTCGGCGATCATATTACCGGCATCGGCGCCAATGATATGCGCCCCAAGCACCTTGTCAGAGGTGGCGCAACTGAGCAGTTTGACGAAACCGTCCGTCTGCCGGTTGGCCTTGGCGCGGCTGTTGGCGGTAAAGGGGAATTTCCCCACCGCATAGGCCGTGCCCGCGTCTTTCAGCTGTTCTTCGGTTTTACCGACGCTCGCCACTTCCGGCATGGTGTAAATCACCCCCGGAATGGCGTCGTAATTCACATGACCGGCAAAGCCCGCGATAATCTCCGCCACGGCCACGCCTTCGTCTTCCGCTTTATGGGCCAGCATCGCGCCGCGCACCACGTCGCCAATAGCGTAAATGCCGTCCACATTGGTGCGGAAATGGTCGTCGATTTCCACCTGACCGCGGTCATTGAGTTTGACCCCCGCCTCTTCCAGGCCAAGACCCGTGGTATAGGGCCGGCGTCCAACAGACACCAGAACCACATCACATTTGATCTCTTCCGCGTCGCCGTCGGCGGCGGGCTCGACCGTTACGATCGCCGCGGTTTTGGTTTTCTTGACCGCAGTGACTTTTGATTTCAGTTTGAACTTGAAGCCCTGCTTTTTCAGGATACGGGCAAACGTCTTGCTGACTTCCCCATCCATTTCAGGGGTGATGCGGTCCATATATTCGATGACCGTCACTTCCGCGCCGAGACGCTTCCAGACGGAGCCCAGTTCCAGCCCGATCACACCGCCGCCAATCACCACCAGATGTTTTGGGGTTTTCGCCAGGCTGAGCGCGCCGGTGGAGGAAACCACCTGTTTTTCGTCAATTTCAATGCCCGGCAACTGCGCCACATCGGACCCGGTAGCGATAATGATATTCTTTGCGGTCAGCATGCGTTCGCCGCCGTCATTCAGATCAACCTTGACCGACCCCTTGGCCGGAATGGCGCCGCGGCCTTCAATATACTCGACCTTGTTCTTTTTCAGCAAAAAGGCCACACCATCGGTCAGCCCCTTGACGGTCTCGTCTTTCGAGGCCATCAGTTCCTTGATATCGATAGAAACCTTGCCGGTTTTGATGCCGAATTGCGCCATGCCCTGATGGGCCTCTTCATAGAGCTCGGAGGCATGCAACAACGCCTTGGACGGCATACAGCCGACATTGAGACATGTCCCGCCAGGCGCCCCGCGCATTTCCACACAGGCCACATTCAACCCCAGCTGCGCCGCGCGAATGGCAGCCACATAACCGCCGGGGCCTCCGCCAATGATGACGACATCAAAATTATCAGACATTCTTTATCCTCTTGCTTATCTCAAGCTTAAACTTAGTGATCGGGCCCGTTCTTAAAGATCGAGCACCAGACGCTGTGGATCTTCAAGACATTCTTTCACCCGCACCAGGAAGGTCACCGCGCCCTTGCCGTCCACCACCCGGTGGTCATAGCTGAGCGCCAGATACATCATCGGTTTGATCACGACCTGACCGTTTTCGACCATGGCGCGTTCCTTGATCGCATGCATGCCCAGAATGCCGGACTGCGGCGCGTTCAGGATCGGCGAAGACATCAGGGAACCAAAGATGCCGCCATTGGAAATGGTGAAGGTGCCGCCCTGCATTTCATCCATGCCGAGTTTCCCATCACGGGCCCGGCCGCCGAGGCGAACGATTTCTTTTTCCACGTCAGAGAAACTGCGGTCCTGACAATCGCGGACCACCGGCACCACAAGACCCGCCGGGGTGCTGGCGGCGACGCCGATATGGTAGTAATTTTTATAGACGATGGCGTCATCACGGATTTCCGCGTTCACTTCCGGAATTTCCTTCAGAGCCTGAACGCAAGCCTTGACGAAGAACGACATAAAGCCAAGTTTCGAGCCATGCTTCTTCTCGAACATGTCCTTATACTGGTTGCGCAGCTTGATCACCTGGGTCATGTCGACCTCGTTATAGGTGGTCAGCATCGCCGCCGTGTTCTGGGCATCCTTCAGACGTTTGGCGATGGTACGGCGCAGACGGGTCATGGGCACGACCTCTTCCCGCGGGGACGCATCCGCCACAACTGTCGATCCGGTATCGTTTGATCCCGCCGCCGCAGCCGGGGCCGTCGCACCATGTTCCAGATAATTCAACACATCCGCCTTGGTCACCACGCCGTCCGCGCCGGTGCCAACAATCTTGCTCAGATCAACGGCTTTATCCGCGGCAATCTTCGCCGCAGACGCCCGTACGCCACCGGCCGGAGCCGCGTCTGATGCCGCAGCAGGAGCAGCCGCAGCGGGCGCCACGTCTGCTTTCGGGGTGGTCGGGGTCGGGGAGGTCTTACCATGGGCGGTTTCATCAATAATGGCAAGCAAGGCGCCAACACCGACGGTATCGCCTTCTTCCACTTTGATTTCTGTCAACGCGCCGCTGGCGGTCGCATTAACTTCCAGAGCGACCTTGTCTGTTTCCAGTTCACAAATGGGTTCGTCGACCGCAACCGCATCCCCCACGGATTTAAACCATTTGCCGACAGTGGCTTCAGTAACTGACTCGCCCAGTACCGGAACATGGATCTCGATGGCCATAAGCCCTACTCCTTTTATAATCTTCTTCTCGAAGTCTTACATTTTTGTCTATTTAATGGTTAAGGCCTGATCGACCAGTTCATTCTGTTGTTTCACATGCAGGCTCATCTGTCCTGTCGCCGGGGAAGCGGCCGGACGACGGCCGACATATTTCGCCCGCGACGGCGTCAGTTCGCATTCCGCCAGCGTTTCCTCAATCAGCGGATCGATGAAAGACCAGGCGCCCATGTTTTTCGGTTCTTCCTGACACCAGATCACTGTTTCCGCATTTTTAAAGCGCGACAGTTCCTGAACCATGGAATCACTCGGGTAAGGATAAAGCTGCTCTACCCGTAAAAGGTAGGTATCTTTCAGATTCCGCTTGTCGCGTTCTTCCAGAAGATCGAAATAAACTTTACCGCTGCAGAGCACGACCCGTTTGATGCCGTCATCTTTATTCAGTTTGATGCTCGCGCCCGGCACCGCTTCCGCCGTATCCGTGAGGATGCGATGAAATTCGGTATCCTCCGCCATATCGGACAGATCCGACACAGACATCTTGTGACGCAGCAAGGATTTCGGCGTCATCATGATCAACGGTTTGCGGAACTTGCGTTTCATCTGACGGCGCAGGATATGGAAATAGTTGGCCGGGGTCGTACAGTTGGCGACCTGCATGTTGTCTTCCGCACACAGCTGCAGATAGCGTTCCAGACGGGCCGAGGAATGTTCAGGTCCCTGACCTTCATAGCCATGCGGCAGCAAGATCACCAGACCACTCATCCGCAGCCATTTGGCCTCCCCGGAAGAGATAAACTGGTCGAAGATCATCTGTGCCCCGTTGGCGAAGTCGCCAAACTGCGCTTCCCAGAGCACCAGAGCATTTGGCTCGGCCATGGTATAACCATACTCAAAGCCCAGCACCCCGACTTCGGACAACGCGCTGTCGATCACTTCGAACGTGGCGTTGGTGTCTTCGGCATGGCCCACATGCATCAGAGGCGTATAACGGTCCTCGGTTTCCTGGTCGATAAACACTGAATGACGATGAGAGAAGGTGCCGCGCTGACTGTCCTGACCGGAGAGACGCACCCGGTGACCTTCACGGATCAATGACCCGAAGGCCAGGGCCTCGGCCGTCGCCCAGTCAACCTTATGACCACTGTCAAACATGCTGGCCTTGGCGTGCAGAATCCGCTGCAACGTGCGATGAACGTTGAAGCCTTCCGGAATGGTGGTCAGGACCCGTCCGATGCTTTGCAATTCATCGATATGAACGCCGGTGCCGGCGGAACGCCGTACATCGTCGGAATCCCGCTCATAACCGGACCAGCGCCCGGCAAACCAGTCGGCCTTGTCGACTTTATAGCTATCCGCCGCCTTCATTTCCACGTCCAGATAGTTGACAACATCCTTGGTCATCTGCTGGGCCTGTTCTTCGCTGATCAGGCCTTCGCGCATCAGACGTTCGGTATAAAGCGTCCGGGTGGATTTGTGGTTCTTGATGCGTTTATACATCAACGGCTGGGTGAAGGAGGGTTCATCACCTTCGTTATGACCGAAACGGCGATAACAGAACATGTCCACCACCACATCGGATTTAAATTTCTGACGGTATTCGGTGGCCAGTTTCATCACATAGACCACGGCTTCCGGATCATCGCCATTAACATGGAACACTGGCGCCTGCACCGCCTTCGCCATATCCGATGGATAAGGCGAGGAACGGGAATAATGCGGCGACGTGGTAAAGCCGATCTGGTTATTGACCACCACATGGATGGTGCCGCCGGTCTGATAGCCTTTCAGCTCACTCAGCGCGAAACATTCCGCCACCAGTCCCTGCCCGGCAAAGGCCGCATCCCCATGCATCAGCAAGGTCATGACGCTATGGCCGGTGGTGTCGCCACGGTGGGTCAGTTTAGCCCGGGTTTTGCCGAGCGCCACCGGATCGACCGCCTCAAGATGGGACGGGTTCGGGGTCAGGGACAAATGCACATCATTGCCGTCAAAAGACCGGTCGGAAGATGCCCCAAGGTGATATTTCACGTCACCGGAGCCTTCCACGTCATCCGGCTTGTAGGAACCGCCATGAAATTCATGGAAGATCGCCCGGATCGGCTTGCTCATCACATTGGCGAGCACATTCAGGCGGCCACGGTGCGGCATGCCGATGATGATTTCCTCAATGCCGAGCTGGCCGCCGGTCTTGATGATCGCTTCCAGCGCCGGAATCAGGGATTCCCCGCCGTCGAGACCAAAGCGTTTGGTGCCGATATATTTCTTGGCGAGATATTGTTCAAAGCCTTCGGCCTCGGCCAGTTTCTGCAGAATGGCCAGTTTACCTTCGTCGGTAAAATGAATTTCCTTGTCCCGGCCTTCAATGCGTGACTGAATCCAGGCTTTCTCTTCCGGGTCATTGATATGCATGAATTCCACACCAACGGTCGAACAGTAGGTTCGCTTTAGAATGACAAGGACTTCCCGCACGGTGGCGGTTTCAAGCCCAAGAACATTATCCAGGAAAATCGGGCGGTCCATATCATTTTCGCCAAACCCGTATGTCGCCGGATCAAGTTCTGTATGATAAGGCCGGTCTTCCAGTTCCAGCGGATCAAGATTGGCATGCAAATGGCCCCGCACCCGATAGGTCCGGATCATCATCAGACAGCGAATGGTATCCAGCGTCGCCGCCCGGATATCGGCCTCGGAGGCCGCGCCAGGTTTTTTCAGCGCCGGCGTCGTATCTACATAACCGGGATCAAGGGCCGCAAGATAATCATCTTCCGCGGATTTGACCTTATGGGGCCAGTCCGAGCGATCCCAGGAGGCGCCAGGTTTTTCCACTCCGGCATTCAACAGGGCGCGGGCATCTTCCGCCAACCCGTCAAAATAGGTCGCCCAGGAGGCGTCGACAGACGACGGGTCCTTGCAGTACCGGGCAAAGAGTTCTTCGACGAAAGCGCCGCTTGAACCGTTGATGAGACTTTCCGTATCCAGATTACTGTGCATGCTATCAGGCTCGTTTAAATGTTGAATCAGGGGGCGATGACACACCGCCCCCTATCCTTTACAGGATTAACCTTTCAAAACTTCTAACAAAGTCGTGCCCAGGGCGGCAGGAGATTCTGTCACCGTGATGCCCGCACTCTGCATGGCTTCAATTTTATCTTCCGCGCCGCCTTTGCCGCCGGAAACAATGGCGCCGGCATGGCCCATGGTGCGTCCGGGAGGCGCCGTACGTCCGGCGATAAAGCCGACAACCGGTTTCTTGACCTTGGAGCTCTTCAGGAATTCCGCAGCTTCTTCTTCTGCAGATCCGCCGATTTCACCGATCATGATGATGGAATGGGTGTCATCATCGGCCAGGAAGCCTTCGAGCACGTCGATAAAGTTGGTGCCGTTGACCGGATCGCCGCCAATACCGACACAGGTGCTCTGACCCAAACCGACGGCAGAAGTCTGCCCCACGGCTTCATAGGTCAGGGTGCCGGAGCGGGAGACAATGCCCACATGGCCCGGGTTGTGAATGTGACCCGGCATAATGCCGATCTTACATTCGCCCGGTGTGATGATGCCCGGACAGTTCGGGCCGATCAGGCGGGTGTTGGAGCCCTGCAACGCGCGTTTGACTTTCACCATATCAAGCACCGGAATGCCTTCGGTGATGCAGACGGCCAGTTCAACGCCCGCGTCAATGGCTTCGAGAATGGCATCGGCCGCGAAGGGCGGCGGTACATAAATCACGGATGCATTGGCGCCGGTTGTTGAGACAGCCTCGTCGACCGTATTAAATACCGGCAGGTCCAGATGAGACGTGCCGCCTTTACCCGGAGTAACCCCGCCCACCATTTTGGTGCCGTAAGCAATCGCCTGTTCAGAATGGAAGGTGCCTTGCGCGCCTGTGAAACCCTGACAGATGACTTTAGTCCCTGCGTTAATAAAGATTGACATTATGACGCCTCCTTCACTGCTTTAACTACTTTATCAGCAGCATCACCCATATCGTCGGCAGAGATAATCGGCAGACCGCTGTCGGCCATGATTTTCTTACCCAACTCAACATTCGTTCCTTCCAGACGCACCACCAGTGGCACGGAAAGGGAAACTTCTTTCGCCGCGGCGACAACGCCCTCGGCAATCACGTCACAACGCATGATACCGCCGAAGATATTCACCAGAATGCCTTCCACGTTGCTGTCGCTGAGAATGATTTTGAAGGCTTCGGTCACGCGTTCCTTGGTCGCGCCGCCGCCCACATCAAGAAAGTTGGCGGGCTCGCCGCCTTTCAGTTTAATGATATCCATGGTCGCCATCGCAAGACCGGCGCCATTGACCATGCAGCCGATGCTGCCGTCGAGCTTGATGTAATTCAGCTCATGCTTGGCCGCTTCCAGTTCCATGGGATCTTCTTCATCGGGATCGCGCAGTTCAACCACATCCGGGTGGCGGAACAGGGCGTTGCCGTCGAAGCCCATTTTGGCGTCGAGCACGATGATGTCATCATTGGTGGTGACCACCAGCGGATTGATTTCCAGCATCGCCGCATCTTTGGCGATAAAGGCCGCATACATGGCGGAAATGACTTTTGCCGCCTTGCCGGCCACCTTGCCTTCAAGACCGAGGCCAAAGGCAACTTTACGACAATGAAAGCCGCTCAGGCCGGAAGCCGGGTCGATGGTGATGGTGATAATTTTCTCAGGCGTGGACGCGGCCACTTCCTCAATGTCCATGCCGCCTTCGGAAGAGGCCATGATGGCGATGCGGCTTGTGGCGCGATCAACCAGCAGACTGACATAAAGTTCATTGGCGATGTCGCAGCCATCTTCGATATAGACGCGTTTGACTTCTTTGCCTTCAGGACCGGTCTGGTGAGTGACCAACGTCATACCGATCATTTCACCGGCGATTTTCTTGACTTCCTCAATGGACTTCACCACCTTGACGCCGCCGCCTTTACCGCGACCACCCGCATGGATCTGCGCTTTGACAACCCAGATCGGGCCGCCCAGGTCTTTGGCAATCTGCTCGGCTTCCTGGGGCGTATAAGCAACACCCCCCCGGGATACCGGGGCACCGAACTCCTTCAACAGGCCTTTGGCCTGATATTCATGGATGTTCATTAGTCTATACCTTTTTGTCTGTCTACTTCGGTTCAATTACAGTCAAACCGGCTGATCTGTCCTATGACATCCAGCCGGTCCGAAACATTTTTAGGCCAGGGAAGGATCAATCGCCTTCACCGCATCAACCAGACCCTGCACCGCAGCAACAGAATGGTCAAAGCCGGCCTTCTCGTCATCGTTCAATTCGATTTCGACGATTTTTTCAACGCCGTTTTCCCCGATTAGGACCGGCACACCGACATACATGCCGCTCACGCCGTATTCGCCGTTCAGTTCAACCGCACAGGGCATCAGGCGGCGTTTGTCTTTCAGGTATGATTCGGCCATGGCGATCGCGGCGGTTGCCGGCGCATAATAGGCGGAACCTGTTTTCAGCAGGCCAACGATCTCGGCGCCGCCGTCCCGGGTGCGCTGAATGATCTGGTCCAGTTTGTCCTGTTCAATCCAGCCCATTTTCACCAGATCCGGCACCGGAATACCGGCAACGGTGGAATAACGCGGCAGCGGCACCATGGTGTCGCCATGACCGCCGAGCACAAAGGCGTTGACGTCTTCGACGGAGACATTCATTTCTTCCGCCAGGAACAGCTTGAAGCGGGCTGAGTCGAGCACGCCCGCCATGCCAACAACTTTATTGGCCGGCAGACCGGAGAACTGCTGCAGCGCCCAAACCATCACATCGAGCGGGTTGGTGATGCAGATCACAAACGCATTCGGCGCATTGTCGCGGATGCCTTCGCCTACGGATTTCATGACTTTCAGGTTAATGCCCAACAGGTCGTCGCGGCTCATGCCCGGCTTGCGCGGCACACCGGCCGTCACAATCACAACGTCAGCGTCTTTAATGTCGGCATAGTCGTTGGCCCCTGTCATGGCCGCATCATAACCCTCGACAGTGGAGGATTGCGCCAGATCGAGCGCCTTGCCCTGAGGCAGACCTTCGGCGATATCAAAGATCACCACATCGCCCAGTTCTTTCAATCCCGCGAGATGGGCCAGCGTGCCCCCGATTTGTCCGCCGCCAATCAGCGCTATCTTTTTACGTGCCATGATGAATTCACTCCTGAATTAATATAGTTGAATAGATCGTCTATTTCGTTATTCCTATAAGGTTAACCGATCAGTACAATTATGACCAATTCGGGCCTTATTTCATCCTCTACCCCTTCGATGTAGCGTGAATTTGCGGTCAGCGCAACAGTTTCTGTCGATTAATATCCTTAAAAAGCAATATTTATATTTTAATCTTAAAATAATTTTGGCTGTTTTTTGTCCAGTTGATCCAGAACCAAAGAATACCCGGTTTCGATACTCTTCCTCCGAAGGGGTGCGCGGGACTATAAGGCCGAGACCCTAATATATATTTAAGATGAGTAATATACGACTTAAGTCATGATCTTGCCGCATCATACTCGCCACCGGGGGGGCTCAGACCACCTGTTCAGACGGCGTGTCCCTTGGCGAGATACGCCTCGCTCTGCATCTCCATCAGCCGCGACACGGTGCGCTGAAATTCAAAATGACCGTGGCCATCAGCATAGAGATCCTCGGGCACAACGGCAGCGCAGCAGAGAAATTTGACATTATTCTCGTACAGGGCGTCGATGAAGGTGACAAATCGTTTGGCCTCATTACGATTCTCCGGCCCCAGTTGCGGAATGCCAACCATAATCACCGTATGATAATGCCAGGCCATGGCCAGATAATCCGCCGCGCCCAGCGCCGTGCCGCAGAGCTTTTTAAACGACACCACCGCCACGCCGCGGTCCGCCACCGGTATGGTGATGCGACGGCCCTGAACGGTCAGGGTTTCCGGTCCGACCTTGCTGCGGTCGGCCACTTCATGATCGGTCAACCGCCAGAAGGCTTGTGACAGGGCCTTGGTCGCCGTCTCTCCCAACGGATGATAATACACCGCCATGCCTTTCATCCGCGCCAACCGGTAATCGGTCGGACCGTCAAGGCTGACCACATCGAGTCTTTGTTTGATCATCTCGATCGACGGCACGAACAGTTCCCGGTTAAGTCCCCCGATATAAAGATCATCCGGCACCCGGTTGGAGGTCAGCACCATCACCACACCACGGGTCAGAAGATGATCGAACAAACGCCCGAGAATCATGGCGTCAGTGACATCGGTCACCTGAAATTCGTCAAAACACAACAACAGGCTGGTCTGGGCAATCTGACGCGCCAGTGGCGGAATTGGGTCATCCACATCGGTGCCATGCAGCTCTTTGCGCGCAGCCTTGTCCATATAACGCCAGTCATGCATCGCCTTGTGAATTTCCAGCATAAAAGCGTGGAAATGAACCCGGCGCTTGGCCGTCACCGGGGCTGCCTCATAGAAGAGATCCATGATCATCGACTTGCCGCGTCCGACATCCCCATAGATATAAAGCCCTCGGGGCGGCGTCGGGGCCGTGCGTCCGCCGATCAGCCGCCGAAGAAAACTGCTTTTCTCGGACGCCTTATGCCAGGCCGCCTCATACCCCTCAAGCGCCAGATGCAGGCCTTGCAACCGGGTCACGATCTCCCTCTGGTGATCATCAGGCCGCAATTCACCAGCGGCGAGCATTTCATTATATCGACTTAACGGATCAGACAAAATATTCTCTTACTCTTCATAACAATCAGGCTGATTACTTCTGCTGTGGTCAGCTTTAACTTGCCTGATCCATAAAATCCAGCGTCAATTCCCGCGGGGCTGCCACCGTAAGTATTTTTAAGCCCGTTCATAAATAGAATACAGTGATTAACCAATTTTATAACAAATTAATGCATTATGCCGCCTTGGCAAGGAAATAGCAGCTTGAACTGCGTCTGAGTAATAACCAAAACCAAGGCAGCAATCATGAAAAAAACTTTTGAAATATCCGTCTTTAACGAGAAGGTCCGGGCAGATCTGGAAGCCGGACGCCGTCATAAAACACTGGAATCCAGTTGGGCGGACGTCCATTTGATTGAGATACAAGCCGATGATGAAACCACCGCCATCGCCGCCTGCATGCGCAAACATCCGGCCCGCATGGGGTTTATTCTCGGCCCCGCGCTTCAGATCACCTAAGGTCGCCAGAAGCGCTGTCGGAAATTGTCGATTTCTTTCCGTCGCACACCCCCGCATTTAGAATCTGTTAACCATTTCCATTTTAATATACAGGCTGATTAACAACACGATGAGTAAACTAGTGAAGAGCTTTGAAGCCGCAGTATATAACAAGAAAGTCCGCGATCTTGTTTTGATGAATGAATCTCACCCTCAGTTTGACGACGGCTGGGCGGATCAGCGATTCATTCCCGTCGAAGCCCGGGATGAAAACCAGGCGAAACGCATGATCAGCCTGCAATTTCCCGAGAAAAAAGGCTTCGTCTTGACCAATATTCTCGAAATTCCCGATTTCGAATAAAAAAAAGCCGGCACATCAGTGCCGGCTTTTCTTATAGCATTACCACATAGCTTATCCCTGACGTTCCACCATCATCTTCTTGATTTCGGCGATCGCCTTGGCCGGGTTAAGGCCTTTCGGACAGGTATTCGTACAATTCATGATCGTGTGACAGCGATAAAGCCGGAAAGGATCTTCCAGCTGATCCAGCCGTTCGCCCGTCGCCTCGTCGCGGCTGTCCACCAGCCAGCGATAGGCCTGCAGCAACACTGCTGGTCCCAAATATTTATCACTGTTCCACCAATAGCTCGGGCAGCTGGTTGAACAGCTGGCGCAGAGGATACATTCATACAGACCATCAAGCTTGGCGCGATCTTCCGGGCTTTGCAGCCGTTCGGCGCCGCTCGGGGTCGGGCTGACCGTCTGCATCCACGGCTGGATGGAGGAATATTGTGCATAGAAATGCGTCAGGTCCGTCACCAGATCCTTGACCACTTCCATATGTGGTAATGGATAGACATTGATGTCGCCCTTCAGGTCCTCATTGGCCTGGGTGCAGGCCAGAGTGTTGGTGCCGCCGATGTTCATCGCGCAGGAACCACAGACCCCTTCGCGGCAGGACCGCCGGAAGGTCAGGGTCGGGTCGATCTCGTTCTTGATCTTGATCAGCCCGTCGAGCACCATCGGCCCGCATTTGTCCATATCCACTTCATAGGTGTCAATGCGCGGGTTTTGCCCATCTTCCTCATTCCAGCGGTAGATGTTGAAGTTGCGCACATTTTTCGCGCCCTCTGCCGCCTTGAAGGTTTTTCCCTTTTTGATCGTGGAGTTCGCGGGAAGTCTAAATTCAGCCATATCTCGTATTCCTTCCCTTAATAGACCCGGGCTTTGGGTTTAATATAATCAATTTCGTCGGTCAGGGTGTAATCGTGAACCGGACGATATTCGATGCGCACTTTACCATCTTCGAGCCAGGCCGAGGTATGCTTCATCCATTCCTCGTCATTGCGATCCGGGAAGTCTTCCCGGGCGTGAGCGCCCCGGCTTTCGGTACGATTGGCGGCGCAATGCATGGTCGTGACCGCATGCATCAGCAGATTTTCCAGTTCCAGCGTCTCGATCAGATCACTGTTCCACACCAAAGAGCGGTCAGTGGTCTTGATGTCGGCCAGCATGGCGTAAATCTCGTCAATGCCCGCGCTCCCCTTGTCCAGGGTATCCTGTTGACGGAACACGGCGCAATTGGCCTGCATCATACGTTGCATCTTGTCACGGATTTCCGCGGTTGATGTCTTGCCATCAGCCGTGCGGTAGCGTTCCAGCCGTTCCAGCGCCTTGTCAGCATGGCCTTCGGACAGCGGTTTATGGGGCTGCATCGGCTTGACAACCTCGGCCACCCGATGGGCGGCGGCGCGGCCAAAGACCACGAGATCGATCAGGCTGTTGGACCCCAGACGGTTGGCGCCATGCACCGACACACAGGCCGCTTCACCGACAGCCATCAGGCCGGGGACAATGCGGTCCGGGTTATCCGGTGTCGGGTTCAACACCTCGCCATGATAGTTACAGCCAATGCCGCCCATATTGTAATGGGCCGTCGGCACCACCGGAATCGGTTCCTTGGTCACGTCAACGCCGGCGAAAATCCGCGCGCTTTCGGAAATGCCCGGCAGACGTTCATGCAGGATTTCCGGCGACAGATGATCAAGATGCAGGAAGATATGATCCTTATGCTCGCCAACACCGCGACCTTCGGAAATTTCCACCGACATCGCCCGGCTGACCACGTCACGGGACGCGAGATCTTTCGCCGACGGGGCATAACGCTCCATAAAGCGTTCGCCTTCGGAGTTGACCAGATAACCACCTTCGCCGCGCGCGCCTTCGGTGATCAAAACGCCCGCGCCGTATATACCGGTCGGGTGGAACTGAACAAATTCAAGATCCTGCAGCGGCAGGCCGGCGCGCTGTACCATACCGCCGCCGTCACCGGTGCAGGTATGGGCGGATGTCGCCGAGAAATAGGTGCGGTTATAGCCGCCGGTGGCGAGAACGGTCGTATGGGCCCGGAAACGGTGCAGCTTGCCGGTATTCATATCGAGACAGATCGCCCCGCGACATTCATCACCTTCCATGATCAGGTCGATGGCGAAATATTCGACATAAAAGTCGGTGTCATATTTCAACGACTGCTGATACATGCTGTGCAGCATCGCATGCCCGGTACGGTCGGCGGCGGCGCAGGTGCGCTGGGCCGGGGGGCCTTCGCCGAATTCCGTGGTCATGCCGCCGAAAGGCCGCTGATAAATCTTGCCTTCTTCCGTACGTGAAAACGGCACGCCGAAATGTTCCAGCTCGTAAACCGCATCCGGGGCCTGACGCACCATATATTCAATGGCGTCCTGGTCGCCGAGCCAGTCGGAGCCCTTGACGGTGTCATACATATGCCACTGCCAGCTGTCCGGCCCCATATTGCCGAGCGAGGCGGCGATGCCGCCCTGGGCCGCAACCGTATGGGATCGGGTCGGGAATACCTTGGAAATACAGGCGGTTTTCAGGCCGCTCTCGGCGATGCCCATGGCGGCGCGCAAACCCGCCCCACCCGCACCGATGACAATCGCGTCATAAACGTGATCAATTAATTCATATGTCTTGCTCATATCATTCAAGCCTTACAATGCGATTTTGAGAACAGAGAATATACAGGCCACCGCGATGATGGTGCAGCCAAAGAGAATGGCGAAACTATAGAAGGTCTTGGGCCCCTTGTTCGGCACATAATCCTCGACAATTTCCTGCAGGCCAAGCCGCAGGTGATAAACGCCTGTGACAATATAAACCAGCATCAAAATGGCGGACACCGGCGAAGACAGCCAGGCCTTGACGGTGAAATAATCCGCCTGCGTCATCTGAACGATGGAGGCGACAAACCAGATGGTCAGCGGGATCAGGGCTACCGCCGCGATCTTCTGCATCCACCAGTGGTGGGTGCCGCTTTTGGCGGAGCCCAGACCACGAACCTTGCTAATGGGGGTATTTAAACTCATGTGATGCTCCTATACCAGACCGTAGCCGATGACCCAGGCGATGCCGGTCAGGACAATCGTCCCCAGCAAAACCAGAATATTGGTCCGGGCCGTGGTTTCGACCTCAAACCCCTTGCCCATGTCCCAAAACAAGTGGCGAATGCCGTTACACAGATGCAGCATCAACGCCAACGTGAAACCCATCAGAACGATCTTGCCGTAAATGCTGGCCATGCAGGTCTGAAACTGGGCATATTGTTCCGGACCGGAGGACAAGGCAATCAGCCACCAAGCCAATAATAATGTTCCGCCGCCGAGCGCCACACCCGACGCCCGATGCAAAATGGACAGCGCCATATGCGGGCCCCATTTATAAATTTGAAGATGCGGCGAGGTTGGCCGCTTTGTGGTTGCCATCTGATACTCCCTCTTCGATTTCTATGCGCGAAAGATCTTTCACGCCATTCTATACACCCTTGTACCCCTTTTTCTTAAAACTAAACGTCAGACAGAGCAAGGACTACATTGGTTTTAATTGCCATTAATAGACAATTTTTTACATTTCAAGCTATTTATTTCTTCATTTTGTACCGATCAGTACATATTATTATGCGCAGAATCACGCCAATATGTACTGGCCAGTCCTCATTTTTACGCCATCCGGCGCGGCAGCAGCAGCCAGATATCAAGATCAAGCAGTACCGCGGGGTCATATTTGCCCTCGGGCGTCTTGTAGGGAAATCCTTCCGGAGTCCTGTCCTTCAGGGCCACCAGCCGCACCCTGAGCGCCCCGAGATCATCCCGCCCCGGCACTTCCGCCTTGTCGAGCACTTCTGACCAGGCATAGACCGTATCACCCGCAATACAGGGATTGACATGCCGTCCCGCGTTAATCGCAAGCACGGTCTGGGCATTGCTCAGGCCATTGAAACTCAACGCCCGGGCCAGGGAAATCACGTGACCGCCATAAACAATACGTTCGCCAAGTCGGCCCTCTTTCATGGCATGAAGATTAAAATGTACTTTCGCGGTATTCTGATACAGGCGGGTCGCCAGCATATGATCGGCCGCCTCGATGGTCATACCGTCCACATGACTGATCTTCTCGCCAACCGCATAATCCTCCCACATGTAATCAGACCCCGCCAGGCTGCTTTCATAGGTGACATAGCTTAACCCTTCCGGAATCGTGAGATCTTCCAGCCGCACAGCCTCCGGCAGATCCGGCAGCACCGCTTCGGGCGCGGATTCCGCCGGGCTCGGCGTGCGCTTGTTGATCATCACCCAGCGCACATACTCCAGAACCGGTTCCCCCAGTTGATTGACGCCTTCTGTGCGGACATAAACATTACCGGTCTTGCCATTGGAATTTTCCTTCAGCCCGATGACGGTGCTCACCGCCCTCAACGTGTCGCCGGGATAGACCGGCAACAGAAAACGACAATCGGCATAGCCCAGGTTGGCCACTGCATTGATCGAGATATCCGGCACCGTCTTGCCAAACACCACATGAAAGGCCAGCAGATCATCCACCGGCGCGCTTTCCAGCCCGCCATTACCGGCATAGCCCACATTGCGGGCGAATTCGTCCGACGATTGCAGCGCAAACCGCATGCCATAGAGCGCCGAATAAAGACTGACGTCGCCCGTGGTGATGGTGCGCGGCGTCGCATGCCTCAGGATCTGACCCATCTTGAAGTCTTCGAAATAATTACCTTCAAAGGTCTTGGAAGATATGTTGCTCATGTCAAAGGTTCCTTATTCCGCCAGGGCGGCGATGGCATCGGCAAGGCTCACCAGCCGCTTGGCATTTTCCACATGCAGGTTTTCAATCAGTTTTCCGTCAACGACGACAACGCCCTTGCCCTGCTTTTCCGCCGCTTGGTAGGCGGCAATAATCTTGACCGCATATTCCAGTTCGGCCGCAGATGGCGCGAAGGTCTCATTGGCGTCCGCCAGTTGTTTCGGATGAATGATGGTCTTGCCGTCAAAACCGAATTCAAGACCCTGCTGACAACTGGCCCGATGGCCTTCCGCATCATCCAGATCAAGATAGACGCCATCGAGAATATCCAGTCCCTCGGCCCGGGCCGCCAGCAGACACAGCCCGAGACTGGTCACCACCGGCAACCGCATCAGGGTATGGTGTGCATGCAGATCCTTGACCAGATCACTGGTGCCCATCACGAAGCAGGTCAGCCTGTCGCTGGCGCCGGCGATTTCCTCGGCCCGCAACATGCCGCGCGGAGTTTCCATCATGCACCAGATTTTCGTGTGGGCCGGCGCGTCAAATTCCTGCATCATCTGTTCCACCTGACGCACCAGAACCGCGCTTTCGACTTTCGGCAGCAGGATCGCATCAGGACCGGCGGCGCAGGCGGCCTTGATGTCTGCTTCACCCCACGGGCTGTCGAGCCCATTAACCCGAATGATCACTTCCCGTGCGCCGTAACCGCCTTCTTTTACCGCCGCACACACCAGGTCCCGGGCGGCCACCTTGGCGTCAATCGCCACCGCATCTTCCAGATCAAGGATCAAACCATCCGCGGCCAGGGATTTGGCTTTTTCCAGCGCCCGCGGGTTGGACCCCGGCATATACAGAACACTGCGGCGTGGTCGAACAGAAGGCTCGGCAAGATTACGGCTGTGATCACTCATGAAACATAGTCCTTCGCTTTTTTGATATATTATGTCTTAAATCGGTATTTTTTTATAACGAACTTATAGTATTTATTGCACTGCATTGCAATATGCTGCGCTGCAAAATATTTTCGGGGACGATAAGAACCCAACTTTAACCGGTTTTTCACACTTAACGGTTGATTTCGCCCCGAGCCTGACTCAGAATGGCCTCCACAAAAATAATAATAAAACTTCCGTATATAATACGACGACTCCTGAATTATAATGATAAATAATATCGAGATATGTCCTTATGTTAAATCTAAAAAAAACCGCCCTTACGGGTATTCTCACATTGGCCTTTAGCGTCCCGGCTCCTCTGCTGCAGGCCCAAAGCCTCACCGATGGCGATACCGCCAACATCATGGCGCTGAAGAAAACCGCTCTCCAGTCCAATCTCGCTTACGAGATCGATGAATCTCTCACCACCGAAGTCGGTCCGCGTCTGGTCGGGACCCCCGGTGACGCTCAGGGCATCACATGGGCCGTGGCCAAAATGAAGCAGCTGGGCTTTGACAAAGTCTGGACCGAAGAGGTTCAGCATGTCACCTGGACACGTGGTGTCGCCGAGGCGCGCATCATCGCCCCCTACCCCCAGAAGATGGTCGCCATCGCCCTGGGCGGCAGCACCGGCACCCCGGAAGACGGTCTGAAAGCCGAGGTGGTCGAATTTAAAGATTTCGCCGCACTCGAAGCCGCCCCTGAGGGCAGTCTTGAGGGCAAAATCGCCTATGTGTCCTTCCGTATGGAACGCAAAATTAACGGCGCCGGATATGGCCCGGCGGTCAAGGCCCGTGGCGCCGGTCCCAGCATGGCCGCGAGCAAAGGTGCCGTGGCTTATGTCATGCGCTCTGTCGGCACCGATAATAATCGCCTCGGCCATACCGGCGGCACAAATTATAAAGACGGCATCACCAGGATTCCCGCGGCCGCCCTGTCCAATCCTGATGCGGATCTGTTGTCACGGACGATTTCCCGCGGCAAGCCGGTCGAGATTTTTCTCAAACTGACCGCAGAGCGTAAAGATGACGTGCCGGTCATCACCGCCAATGTCATCGGCGAAATTACCGGCAGCGAGAAGCCGGAAGAAATCGTGGTCATGGCAGCCCATCTTGACAGTTGGGATGTGGGCACCGGGGCGGTCGATGACGGCATCGGGGTCAGCGTCACCCTCGCCGCCGCCCATCATATCGCCAATCTGCCAGAACGCCCGAAACGCACCATTCGCGTCATTCTGTTCGCGGCCGAGGAAGTTGGCCTCGTCGGCGTCAAACACTATATGAAGGATCATGAAAACGAGATCGCCCAGCATGTCATCGGCGCGGAATGGGATTTCGGTGTTGGTCTTATTTATGAAATGGTGCCCGGTGTTGGCCCCGCCGCCCTTAACCATATCCGTGAACTGGCGCATCTTCTGGCGCCGCTTGGTGTGTCGCTGAGCCCTAAAAACGACGCCAAGGGACAGTCGGACCTCAGCCTGCTCGGCAAGGCCGGCATGCCCGCGGTTAATTTCAGCCCCGACGGCATGAAGTATTTCGACTATCACCACACGGATAACGACACCCTCGACAAGGTCGATCCGGAGGCATTGAAACAGAATACAGCCGTCTTCACCATCTTCAGCTATTTCGCCGCCCAAAGCGGGATCGACTTCCGGAAATAGCCCCCCGGCGCGACACATGATAAAAGCCGCGCAGAGCATGCTCTGCGCGGCTTTCTTTTTGTCATTTAAAGGCGACGGCGGCCTAGTGTACGCCGTGCATATATTTCTTCATCAGCGGGGTCAGCGCCAGAATAAAGACACCGACACCCATGCTGAGATAGCCGATGTTGGAATAGACTTCCATGGTCGCCATAATATCCAGCTGTCCGCTGTCAACCCCGTGGGCACTGCTGCCGGTCAGGGAACTGATCCAGCCCGCAACATAATTCCCCAGAGCGGTGAACAGGAACCAGGTGCCCATCATCATGCCAACAATCTTGCTGACGGCAAGCTTGGTCACCATGGACAGACCGACCGGGCTGAGACACAATTCCGCCAAGGTCAGGGACAGATAGATAAACACCAGCCAGATGAAGCTCTTTGACTGACTCGCATCCAGGCTCATGCCCCAGGAAAAGACAATATAGCCCAGACCGATCAGCAGCATCGCCAGACCGAATTTACCCGGCGTCGATGGTTCTTTGTGCTTCTTCGCCAAGGCCACCCACAGCCAGGCCATAACCGGCGCCAGCATGACGATGAACAACGCATTGAGCAGCTGTACCTGAGAAGCCAGGACATTCATACCCAGTATATTGAGATCAAATTGCTGATCCGCCAGAAGGGTCAAACTCGCCGCCTGCTGTTCAAACAAGGCCCAGAAGATGGACTGAATGGCGATCAGGAAACAAGCCACCATGATCCGCTCCCGCTCTACCTTGTTACATTTAACAAAGGCATAGGTGAGAATGACCGCGATCGAGACAAAGCCGGAAACCCCCAAAAGAGAGCCCACAAATGCCTGATATTGCACCAGCACCCATGTGACCAGAACCAGACCAAGACCAAACAGATAGATCGTCCATTCCTTGTTCAGACCAATAAGGGATTTTTCCTTCAGAATGGCCGGGTTGCTAGGTTCGGCGCGGCCATCAAGGTAACGCTGTCCCCAAAGGAAGACCAACAGGCCAAACAACATCCCGATACCGGCGATGGAGAAACCATAGTTCCAGCCATAAGTCTCGCCAACATAACCCACGAGGGCCGTCGAGAAAAGTGACCCCAGATTAATACCCATATAGAAGATGGAGAACCCGCCGTCGCGCCGGGGATCATTAGGGCCGTACAAGGCGCCAACGATGGTCGAGATATTGGCTTTCAGGAAGCCAACACCGGTAATGATCAGGGCCAAAGCCATAAAGAACACACCAATATAGAATTCATCCCGCACCACCATATCACCGTCCATAAAGGACGCCGGGCCATGGAACGCCATCAGGCCGTGTCCGGCCACCAAGAGGATCGCCCCGTAGGTCACGGCCTTTCGGCTGCCGAGATAACGGTCGGCCATATAGCCGCCAATGATTGGCATCATATAGACCAGACCGGCATAGGCGCCGTAGATCATGCTGCCTTCAGCCGCGCTGTACAGGTGGTATTTCACCAGATATAGCACGAGAATGGTGCGCATGCCGTAGTAGGAAAAACGCTCCCACATTTCGGTCAGAAAACATATAGCCAAACCAATGGGATGACCCATCAATTCCCGTTCCTGCGACCCTTTATAGAAATCCTCAGCGTCCACGTCGACGTTGGAGTCATTTGTTGTATCAGACATTATTGTCCCCTAGACAAAGTTACAGTTATTGTTGTTTATCATTTTTAAGGTTCCGCAGTCTGGCAGAAAATTTTGTGACTGTCACCCGCAGACGGGAAAAGGGAGTCGAAAAGAAAAGAATCTTCCATTCAGCTCCCTTATTGGGACATTTTCTACATCATGTTCAAGTTATGTTCCTGATATTCGCTGGTTAGGGGTAGGCCGTCTTGCAATGGTGACGGCAGAATCTGCTATAATTTTGGCGGCAGCAAGCTTTCCAGATGGGCGACATAGGCAAGAAAGGCCTCCCGCCCCGCCGGAGTCAGGTGACAGATGGTTTGCGGACGTTTACCTTTGAACTGTTTGGTGATCTCAAGATAACCGGCTTCCTCCAACTTGGTCATATGGGTTGACAGATTACCATCGGAAACATTGATCTGCTGCTTGAGTTGGGTAAAATCAACGCCGGCGGTCTCTCCGCTATCCTCCGGGGGGGCGCTCGCCAGACAGGACATGATCGCCAGACGCACCCGGCCATGGATCACGTCGTTGATCTCCTTATGATCAAAAGTTGTCATGAACGCCTCCCTTACGTCTGGTCATGCTTGGCGAGGCTCATCAGTTTGAAGCCGGGTAGCGCCAGCAGCAGGAAATCCAGCACAGCAATAATCAACAACAGATATTCTGCGGCGAAGGGTTTCAGGACAAACAAAATGACGGCGGCCCACCAACCATAGGCCACCAGCCGGAACCAGGTGATGCCCGTGCTATAGGAAGACACGTAGAAGGCAATCGCCATCACCAGCGAAACGACATAGCAGACTTCTGTGCCGATGTGTGAAACCAACCCTAAAATCCCGGCGAGCAGGGTGGCAAAGAAAAACACGCCGAGAGAAATTCCGATGGAGGAAAATAAGCTGGTTGTGATTAATTCGTCGCCACAAGGCTCGCCCTTTTCCCGGGCAAGTTGCCGTCCCTTCAAGATCGAGAAGGAAACCCCCGAGATAACAAAAGCAGCCCATAGATAGGGCATATAAACCAAAGGGAATGTGCCCACCACCGCCAGATACTGGAATAATGTCACAATGGCACTCAGGCTCCCCCACACGGCGAGAAAGGACCCCGCACTTGTGGTGCGTTTACGCGTTTTCTGCATGATCTCCCGGATATAAGCCAAATTTTCTTCGGCAGTATAAGTTTGTCCCGTCATTTTAATCTCCATAAAGTTTAAGTATCTTTGTTCAAAGAATGTTGTCTGGTCGGTTTCGACCGAATCAACTTCCTGATTGTTATTGCACAAATTACTTTGTTTTTCAAAGTAATTATTTTTAGGAAGTTATTAGGGCGATAAACTGTCGGTTTACAGCCTTTGAAATTCGCCATATAACGAGGATATTCACAACCCAAAAAGCAGCAGGCATTCCCATGGTAAAAATCAGCAGCAATTTTGATTCCGGCAATATCGAGGTGATCGAGGCCGGCAGTCCCAGCAACATTCGTCTCAACATCCGCAAAGACAATAACAGCGACTTTTACCAATGGTTCCATTTTCGTCTGACCGGCGCCAAGGGGCAGCTCTGCGCCATGACCATTGAAAATGCCGCCGGCGCGGCTTATGTCGACGGGTGGCCCGGCTATCAGGCCTGCGCCTCATACGATCGTCAGGAATGGTTCCGGGTCAGCACCGTTTATCATGACGGGGAACTCACCATTCAGCATATCCCCGATAGCGACAGCATCTATTATGCCTATTTCGCGCCTTATAGCATGGAACGTCACCATGATCTGATTTCACAGGCCGCCGAAGACGACAAGGTTAAAATGCATGTGATCGGAGAAACGCTCGACGGGCAGGATATCGACCTTCTGACCATCGGCGACATGGCGGTCGGCAAAAAAGTCATCTGGGTCATCGCCCGCCAGCATCCCGGCGAAACCATGGCCGAATGGTGCGTGGAAGGCTTTCTAGAGCGTCTGCTTGATGAAGATGACGCCCTCAGCCGTCAGCTGCTGGAAAAGGCGGTTTTTTATGTGGTGCCCAATATGAATCCTGATGGCAGCCGCCGCGGCCACCTGCGCACCAACGCCTGTGGCGCCAACCTTAATCGCGAATGGGAAGATCCTTCTCTGGAACGCAGCCCGGAAGTTTTCTATGTCCGCGGCAAAATGGACGAAACCGGCGTTGATCTGGTTCTGGATTGCCACGGCGACGAGGCCCTGCCCTATAATTTCATCGCCTGTTTCGAAGGCAACGCGGATGTGGACCCGGCCCAGCTCGATCTCGCCTATGACTACCAGCGCCACCTGATGCAGGCCAACCCCGACTTCCAGATGGAACAGGGCTACCCGAAAGGCGAACCCGGCTCCGCCAATATGACCGTCGGCACCAATCAACTGGCGCACCGCTATAATGCCGTCTCCATGACACTGGAGATGCCGTTCAAGGATACAATCGACAGCCCGAATTCCCACACCGGCTGGTCCCCGGAACGCAGCAATAAACTGGGTCGCGCCCAACTGGACGCTCTGGCCGGGATTATCGACAGGTTATAAACGCCTCTCAGCGCGCGGCGGCGTAAAGGGCGTCAAGATCAAGATGCTGCTCCAGATGATCGGCAAGCTGATTTAACGCCTGTTCAACCCCGGCGTCATAATCGCGCAACCCGGCATCGCGGGTCTGGAATTCTGACAGAAACGCCGCCCGGAATCGGTTCTCGGCAAACAGGCCATGCAGATAACAGCCCATGACCCGGCCGCCCGTCGATTGGGCCCCGTCCTGTGGCCCCGCCATGTCAAGCAGGGGCCGGGCGCAATCGGGGCCGCTTGTCCGCCCCATATGCATTTCATATCCGCGTATTTTTTCCCCCGACGGCAAATATACCCCCGTGACCTGTTCCAGACGTTTGTCATCGGTCAGACAGGTCGAGACATCCAGCAGGCCAAGCCCCGCGACCTCGCCCGCGTCGCCTTCAATGCCGTCCGGATCGGATATTATTTGCCCGAGCATCTGATAACCGCCACAGATACCCATGACCCGCCCGCCGTGGCGATGATGGTTGAGAATATCAATATCCCAACCCTGGGCCCGAAGGAATTTCAGATCGACGATGGTTGATTTCGTACCCGGAATGATAATCAGGTCAGCGCTGCGCGGGAGTGGTCTGCCCGGCGGAATCATCTCGAGAAACACATCTTCCTCGGCTTTCAGGGGATCAAAATCGTCGAAATTGGAAATGCGCGACAGCATCGGCACCACAATATGAATTTGACCTGATGTGTCCGTGGGGGGCTGACTGAGCGCCACGGCGTCTTCCGCCGGCAGTTTTGCCACAATGGGCAGGAAAGGCACCACCCCGAAGCTGCGCCAGCCGGAGCGCTGTTCGGTAATCGTCAGGCCATCGTCAAACAGGCGGATATCACCGCGAAATTTATTAATCAGAAAGCCGGCGATCATCCGCTTGTCCATCTCATCCAGCAGAACTTCCGTGCCGACGATGCTGGCGATGACCCCGCCGCGATCAATGTCGCCGATCAATACAACCGGACAGTCGGCGGCAACGGCAAAACCCATATTGGCGATATCTCCGGCCCTGAGGTTAACCTCCGCCGGGCTGCCCGCGCCCTCGACAATCACCAGATCGGCGGTCTGCTTCAGGATCGCGAAGCTTTCCATCACCGCGCCCAGCAGATTGGGCTTGTCGCCCTGATAATCCCGCGCCATATAGCTGCCGCGCACCCGGCCCTGAACCACCACCTGCGCGCCCTTGTCGGACTGGGGTTTGAGCAGCACCGGGTTCATATGCACCGTCGGCGCGACACCGCAGGCGAGCGCCTGCAAGGCCTGGGCCCGGCCGATCTCGCCCCCGTCCGCGGTCACCGCCGCATTGTTGGACATATTCTGCGGCTTGAACGGCAAAACAGTAAGGCCCCGGCGCGTGAACGCCCGGCATAATCCGGCGACAATCAGCGACTTGCCGACATCGGAGCCGGTGCCTTGAAACATAATAGCCTTGGTCATATTTGTGCCGCTCGCCTTGCTCTAAAAATCACGACCGCACTATGCCCTGCCTTGACAGCAGAAAGCAAGTGACCTAATGCTGAACCCCATGAGCAAACCCGACACCAGCATGCTGACCATCTGCCTGACCTGCCGCGACAACAGCGGACAGGCGTTGCATGATCTGATCGCGGCTGAAAATCCCGACGATGGCATTCAGCTGGAAGGCTATGACTGTCTATGGTCCTGTGCAGCGGCCTGTTCGGTGCAACTGAAGGAGACAGGCAAGATCGGCTATCATATGGGGGGTTTTCTCCCCCGGGCGGATCAGGCCAGGGCGATTCTTGAATTTGCCGGGAAATATCACGCCTCCGCCACCGGCGAGGTCGACTATCAGGACTGGCCCGAGGCGATCCGCGGGCATTTCATCGCCCGCATTCCGCCTCTTCAGTCTTTTTGAAATTCACGAATGATCTTATCGATAACCGCTTTTTTAGCCGTTGTTTTCCGCCAGACAAGGCCAATGCTGCGTTTGGGGGCCGGTTGTGTGAAGGGGATGTAGCAGATGCCCGTTTCATCTTCATTGATCGCAATTTTTGGCATAAAGGTAATGCCGGTTCCCGCTTTCACCATCTGGCGCAAGGTTTCCAGCCCGGTTGCCTTAAAATCCATTTCTTCCCCAATGCCATGAACACTACAGACATCCAGGGCCTGATCCCGTAAACAGTGACCTTCTTCAAGCAGCAGCAGCCGGTATGATTTAAGCGTATTTTGATCAATGGTTTTAAATTGTGTCAGTTCATGATCAGGGGGAACCGCCAGCAAAAACTCATCCTCGTATAATTTTTCACTGACCAGAAAATTATCTTGTAGCGGCAATGCCAGAAAAGCGGCATCTATTTCGCCCTTATGCAGTTTGTCAATCAACGTCGCCGTCTTTTCTTCGATAAGAATCAGACGTAAATTCGGCAGGATTTCCTTGATTTTTGGCACAAGGTCAGGAAAAGTATATGTTGATAAGGTGGGAAAGGCCCCGAGTCTGAATTTCCCGGCCAACGGATCATGGGCACTCTCGGCAATTTCATTTATTCTGTCAACTTCGCGTAAAATATGTCGGGCCGCCTGGGCAACCTGTTGACCGACCTCACTCAACATAACCCGCCGGTTTGTACGTTCGAGTAACAAAACACCAAGTTGTTCTTCCAGTTTCTTAATTTGGCCGCTCAGGGTCGGCTGGCTCACGCAGCATTGCTCCGCGGCCTGTCCAAAATGTCCTAAGTCCGCGACGGCGAGAAAATATTGTAAATCTCTGATGTTCACTCAGTCATACCTTTACTTAGGTGAAACCTATCAATTACATCGTAACAAACGATTTCACCGATATCTAAAATAGTATTACGATACAGTCAATAGGTTTTCACAATTAAGAATGATCAAACCATTACGCCTGACGAGTCCAGATGAAACCACGTCACTCTGCCTGATCATGTAAGACCTGTGCCGTGTAAAACCGCGTCCAATTCCGTAAAACCAAATAGGAGAAATATTATGAAAAAACATAATTTCTTGTTGAATACCGCCCTGGCAGGAGCTCTCGCCATATCCCTGATATCACATACCGCCACAGGTAAGCCGGCCGCCTCCGAAAAACCGGCAGGAGAAATGAGCGCCCGTACTCTCGCCGCGGGAAAGGTGCACTCCAATCAATTCTGGTGGCCAGATCAACTTGATCTCTCCTCCTTGCGCAATAACGACCCGCGTTCAAATCCTTATGGGGCTGATTTTAACTACGCCGAAGAATTCAAAAAACTGGATTTAAAGGCGATTAAAAAAGATCTTGATCTACTCCTGACCCAGTCGCAAGATTGGTGGCCCGCAGATTTTGGCAATTATGGGCCTCTTTTTATCAGGATGTCCTGGCATAGCGCCGGAACATACCGGACACTGGATGGGCGCGGCGGCAGTGACGGCGGCCAACAACGGTTCAGTCCCCTGAACAGCTGGCCTGACAACGCCAGCCTGGATAAGGCCCGCCAATTGCTGTGGCCGGTGAAACAAAAATATGGCAAGCGTATTTCCTGGGCGGATTTAATGATCCTGGCCGGTAACGTGGCCCTGGAAAATATGGGGTTCGAAACCTACGGCTTTGCCGGGGGCCGGCAAGATGACTGGGAACCTGATATCGTCTATTGGGGACCAGAAGTCGAAATGCTCGCCAGTGACCGGAATGAAAAAGACGGGGTATTGCAACGTCCTCTGGGGGCAACGCATATGGGGCTGATTTATGTCAATCCGGAGGGCCCGATGGGCAAACCTGATCCCCTTGGGTCAGCGAAAAATATTCGCGTCGCCTTTAAACGTATGGCGATGAATGATGAAGAAACCGTCGCACTGGTTGCCGGGGGACATACTTTTGGTAAAATGCATGGCGCCCATAAACCAGCCGATTGCCTGGGGCCAGAGCCCGCAGCCGCCCCGATAGAAGACCAGGGACTGGGGTGGAAAAACTCATGCGGCAAAGGTCATTCCGAAGATACCATAACCAGTGGACTGGAAGGCGCCTGGACACAGGCCCCGACGCAATGGACAACGCTCTATCTGCAGAATCTTCTGAATCTGGAATGGGAAGTTAGCCGCAGTCCGGCCGGAGCCATCCAGTGGGTCCCAACGGATAAATCCATGCATGAAACCGTTCCAGACGCCCATGTTGAAGGCAAATTTAATTCGCCCGTGATGACAACGGCTGACCTGGCGTTGAAATTTGATCCAAAATATAAAGAAATTGCGCAGCGTTTTCTTGATAACCCGGATGACTATCAAAAAGCATTTGCCAAAGCCTGGTTTAAATTAACCCACCGGGATATGGGGCCACGGGCGCTGTATCTGGGGGCAGAGGCACCGGCGGAAGCCCTGATCTGGCAAGACCCAATCCCGCCTGTGGACCATAAACTGATTTCCGCCAGAGATATCAGAAAACTCAAGAAAGAGATCCTGTCCTCCGGACTCAGCGTTTCCGAGCTGGTGCGTACCGCCTGGGCTTCCGCCTCCACGTTCCGCGGCAGTGATTTGCGCGGCGGGGCAAACGGGGCCCGAATCGCCCTGGCGCCGCAAAAAGACTGGGCGGTGAATAACCCGCAAGAGCTCGACAAGGTGCTGACAGAATTAAAAGCCGTTCAGGAGAACTTCAATCGTTCCGCCTCCGGAAAGAAAAAAGTGTCTCTGGCCGATCTCATTGTTCTGGCCGGGGCTGCGGCTCTTGAAAAAGCCGCCAAAGATGCCGGTGTCACAATCGAGGTTCCCTTTGTTCCCGGACGGATGGATGCGACCCAGGCCCAAACCGATGTCAAATCTGTGGCCGTCCTCAAACCAACCGCGGATGCCTTCCGGAACTATTTCAACAAAGAGGAAAGCTATCGTTCGCCAACAGAAATGTTGGTCGACAAAGCCGACCATCTGGGTCTTACCGTGCCAGAAATGACCGTCCTTCTGGGAGGCATGCGGGTGCTGGATGCCAACACAGGCGGGTCTAAAAACGGCGTCTTCACCGACAATCCCGGCCGCTTAAGCAATGACTTCTTTGTCAATCTGCTTGATATCTCGACCAAATGGAGAAAGTCAGATGTCGACGGGCTGTATGAAGGCGTAAACCGCGCTTCCGGCAAACTGCTTTATACGGCAACACCTGTGGATCTGATTTTTGGGTCCAATTCCGAGCTGAAAGCTGTTGCGGAAATTTATGCTTATGACAATGCAAAAGAAAGTTTTGTGAAGGATTTTGTCAAAGCCTGGGTCAAAGTGATGCAAGCGGACCGGTTTGACCTTGACCGGTAACCGGAGCCTGATTTTCTGAAGAGCGCGACAGTCTCTGATCGAAACAGGGGCGGGGAAATTTCCCCGCCCCTGTTGTCATACGCTTAGCCTTCTCTCAGATGAGTGGCAAGAAATTGTACTGGATTACCTAAACCGTACTGGCCCAGCCACCATCAACGGTCAGGGTGCTGCCCGTGACATAGGCCCCGGCCCGGCTGGCGAGGTAAATCGCCGCCCCGGCCATATCTTCCGCTTCGCCTATACGGCCCAGGGGAACCTCACAGATAAGCTCTTGCCGCTGGTTCGCCAGCAGCGCCTTGGTCATGTCGCTCGGGAAAGGGCCCGGCGCGATGGCGTTGACCGTAATATGATCCGCCGCCAGCCGTTTGGCCAAGACCCGGGTCATATGAATGACGGCGGCCTTGCTGGCGGAATAGCTGTAGGTTTCAAAGTCCGGCACCCGCTGCCCATCGACAGACGCGATATTGATCACCCGCGCCGTCTGATCAGCGCTGGCCCCGGTCCGCAACAGGGGCAGGAATTTCTGGATCAGGAAAAACGGACTTTTGACATTCAGGTCCATCACCTTGTCCCAGCCGCTTTCGGGGAATTTATCAATCGGCGCCGCCCAGACCGCCCCGGCGTTATTGACCAGAATATCTATGCGGTCTTCCCGCGAACTTATTTCGGAGACGAAATGATCAATCCCGTCAAGGGTGGACAGGTCGGCGGCAAGCGCAATGCAGTCGCCTTTGTCGGAAAGGGCCTCGGCGGTTTCCCGGGCCTGGTCTAGATGACGGCTGCAGATATAGGTGCGCGCCCCGGCCTCCACATAGCCCGCGGCGATCATGGCGCCGATGCCCCGCGATCCACCGGTGACCACGGCAACCTTGCCGGAAATATCGAACAGGTTTTTCATATCAGTCTCTTCTTGTGTCAGGTGGCGTCCGGCTGATTTTCCGGCAGCGCGGCGATGAAGGCGTCAAGCTTGTTACAATTATCGACAATGCGCAAAATATGCGGAAAACCGTCCAGCGGGCAGTTGAACCGCCGGGCGTTATAGACTTGCGGCACCAGACAAAGGTCGGCGAAGGTCGGGCTGTCGCCGTGGCAAAAGTCACCGGTCGCCGGGTCCGACAGCAGGGCTTCCAAGGCGGTGAAGCCTTCGATGATCCAGTGGTGATACCAGGCGGTTTTCTGCTCTTCACTGACCCCCAGCGTCTGGGTGAGATATTTCAGCACCCGCAGGTTATCCAGCGGGTGAATGTCGCAGGCGATGATCCCGGCCATCTGCCGCACCCGCGCCCGCCCGGCGCTGTCCCCCGGCAGCAGGGGGACCTGCGGATAATTTTCCTCAAGATATTCCAGCATGGCCAGAGACTGGCCGAAGGCTTTGTCATCGTCGCGCAGGAAGGGGACAAAGCCCTGGGGGTTGAGCTTGAGGTAGGCGTCGCCCTTATGGTCCCCCGCCAGCAGAGACACCGGCAGGGAGACATAATCAAGACCCTTGAGATTAAGCGCCGCCCGGACACGGTAAGCGGCGGAAGATCTGAAATAGCCGTAAAGTTCCATGGCGTTCGCTCCTTGGGATGTCTTATTCAGGGGTATATTGCACGACCTTCTGATCGATGCGGCCGAAAATCGTCTGGCCTTGGGCGTCGAACATGTCGATCTCGACCCGGTCGCCAAAGCTCATGAAAGGTGTTGTGGGTTTACCATCGGCGATGGTTTCCAGACAGCGCACTTCCGCCAGACAGCAGGAGCCCTCTTTCGAGCCTTTATTCGATACGGTACCGGACCCAATCACGGTGCCGGCTTCCAGCGAGCGGGATTTGGCCACATGATTAATCAGTTGCGTGAAATCAAACGTCATGTCAACGCCGGCATTTGGTTTGCCGATGGTTGTGCCGTTGAGAACCACATGCAGCGGCAGGCTGACTTTGGTGCCGTCCCAGGCATCGCCGAGCTCGTCCGGGGTGACAAAGACCGGGGAAAAAGCGGTCCAGGGTTTCGACTGATAAAAGCCGAACTGTTTGGCCAGCTCGCCCGGGATCAGGTTGCGCAACGAGACGTCATTGAGGATGCCGATCAGTTTGATATGATCGCGGGCTTTCTCGACCGAGGTCCCGGCGGGCACGTCATCGGTGATCACGGCCACTTCGGCTTCCATGTCAATGCCCCAGTCTTCCGATTGGACCTCGATATCATCGCGCGGGCCGATAAAGGCGTCCGACGCCCCCATATAAACCAACGGGTCGGTCCAGAAACTGTCGGGCAGATCGGCGCCGCGGGCTTTACGCACCAGTTCCACATGGGTGACATAGGCGCTGCCATCGACCCAGTGATAGGCGCGCGGCAGGGGCGCATCACAGGCGACCGGGTCAAAGGCGGTGCCGGAAATTTTGCCGGCTTCCAGGTCGTCATAGATGGCTTTGAGTTTGGCTTCACTGTCGGCCCAGGTATCGAGGGCGGCCTGCAGGGTCGGGGCGACATCTGCGGCGGAAACATAGGTGCTGAGGTCTTTCGATACGACGACCAATTGTCCGTCACGACCGTGTTTTAAGGAAGCTAATTTCATGGCACTCATCCTGTTAAATTGGGCCCGATACGTCAAGGCCGGAGTTAGTTGTGATGTCCAGATCCGCGAAAAACAACAGCCTTTCCGGGCAGTGGTTTGACCCTGGGGAAATTATGCCGTAAAAATCAGATGACACAAAGTCCTATCTGGGGTTATTTTCAACTTCTGAATTTCATGAGGCTTAATATAGTTACATATGTAACTTATTTCAAGAAATTTAAGCAATTAAGTAAAGCAATGGATTATAAATGATGGCAGACAAAGACGCTAAACCCCTGGTTCTGGAGAGCTTCCTGCCTTACAGACTGTCCTTTCTGACCAATATCATCAGCCAGGACCTGGCCCGTCTTTATGGAGAAAAATTTGATCTGACCCCCCATGAATGGAAAGTTCTGGCGAATCTCAAACGTCACGCCAACATGTCGGCGGCGGAAGTTGGCGACAACACGGCCATGGACAAGGTCGCCGTCAGCCGCGCGGTAAGAAGTCTCTGCGACAAGGGACTGGTGGACAAAATCTTCTCTCAGCAGGATCGCCGCCGCTCGGTGCTGAATCTCACCAACAAGGGTGAGGAAATCTATCATCAGATTGAACCGCTTGTGGTCGGCTACGAAAGCGACCTTCTTGCGTCCCTAGACCAAGCCGAGCTTACCCAGCTTGATCATCTGCTGACCAAACTCACCACCCGGGCGGTGAAACCTGAAAAATGAAGCGGGAAAAGTAACGTCCCCCGGCAATCCTCCGTCTTTTTTACCCCTCCCCTTTATCCAGCCCCCCGTCTTTCGGCGGCGCGAGCGCGTCGCGGACGATCGCCAGCCCGTCCTTACCGGGCCGGGCGCGGCTTCCGGCTTTTAACGCGTCAAACTTCAGGCGGCAGATGTGGGCGACACTGCGGTGCAGCTCCTCCACCTGACCGAACATCACGTTCAGTTCCGCCGCCGTGATTGCATAGTCTGGGCGGAAACGCACCTCACAAAAGGCGCGGGTCAAACGATCAAAGCTCTGTGCCGCCTTGCGCCCGGTCCAGATCAGACCCAGTTCCGGATGCAGGCTTTCGGCGAGTTCCCGCAAGTGAGCCAGCGGGCGGCTTGGCGGATATTTCAGGATATGCACCACCATCAGCGCCTCATAGGCCTCGGCGGCGGCGAGATTGAGCATCAGGGCCGCTGCACCGCGATCCTTTTCGGCATAGGACCACGCCCCGGCGAGAAACCGGCGGGCAAGGGGAAAGGCGTGATCATAATAGCCCTGGGCGCGGGCGAGATGCGTCGTCGCCGGCGGGCGCTCGGGCCGTTGAAACAGGTCTTCGGTGATCTCTCCCCGGCTATAGATCACCGTCCCCCGGACCTGAATTTCGTCATAGGCGAGATAGCCGTTGCGCAATTTGCGGTCAATGCGGCCCTTGGTGTCGGCGAAGCCCAGCCGCACGGGAAAACCCACCTTGCCGGACCGGTTCAGTTCTGCCACGGCGCGCTCGAGCGGGGCGAGGATATCGCAGAGGTGGGCCGAGACGATGACCATCAGGTTATAGCTATAGGCGCACTCGCCGGGGCGCAACTTGCTGTCCGGAGTCCAGTGATCCTCGGTGAAGCAGCCGTGCAGGATGATATGGCGGATGCGGCTCGGGGTGTAACGATCCCGGGGGTCTTGGGTGGGGATGGCCCGCCGGAGCAGAAAATCGGCGATATGCCGGAGGTCCGTCTGGACCTGCTGCGGCAGATGGGCAAGGGAGAATTTCATGCACTTTCCCCTTCACACCCAGTCGTCATTCCCGCGCAGGCGGGAATCCAGACTTCTGTGGGACGATAGAGGGACATATCCGTAAATTTTACACGGGTGGGTAAGTTGTTGGTTAACAAGCACAGATCATCTGTGCTAAGACATTGGCTAGCCATGTCAGCCTCCTAATCAGGTTGGTGTGGTCAGGGCCATGCGGGTGTTAGAGCACCTTCATGGTCCGCTTAGTATTCGGGATATATTAAATCTGAGAACAAAACTACTTCCGAATAACGATAATATCGTCGTTTATAGGAAGAGAAAAGTCAAGCGAAAATAGAAAGAGTTGTTATTTTTAAGAAGAACGGTTAAATTTTTAAAATGATAAAATCAGCTCAATGCCGCGCCGCCCGCGGTCTTATTCAATGGTCGCAAAATGATCTTGCTAGCGCATCAGAAATTAGCAGCGTGACGATCCGCAACTTCGAGAAAGATAAAACCGTTCCTCAAAAGGCGACACTTATAGTCCTACGACAAACCTTTGAAGCCGCCGGCGTAGAGTTCATCCCTGAAAATGGGGGTGGCGTTGGGGTGCGTCTGAAGAAATAGCCACCTTTCTTGTGAAGGTAAGGTTTCAGATCAAGAAGTTACGATGACATCGTAATAAAAACTGTTGATAAGAGTCAACTGTCACCGTAATTCGCAATTCCAAATTAGCAAAGCGTTATGTCATAAAGGAGTAGTTATTTGTTTTCCAAATATTGTTATTGGCCTATATTTTTATTCATATCTATCCTTACAAATTTTGCAATTGCAGATTCGAATAAAACTTATTCGGTTGTCGCTAGTTGGCCTGATGTTCCAAAAAACTTCATTATGGGACAGGCGACGGGAGTAGCAGTCGATTCTCATAATCATGTTTTTATTTTCCACCGAGCAAGTCGTGAATGGGTTGAGCCCTTTCCTATAGAGAAAATTAGTGAACATACTGTACTTATGTTTGACGGTGCTACGGGAGAGCTGAAAAATAGTTGGGGTGGAGATCTTTTTACCATGCCGCACGGACTTTCAGTAGACAAAGAAAACAATGTTTGGGTCACAGACGTTGGTTCACAGCAAATTCATAAGTTCTCACATGATGGCGAATTAGTTTTAAGCATTGGAGAAGCTGGTGTTCTTGGAAAGGATAAAACTCACTTTGCATTACCTTCTGATCTCAGCATTCTAGAAGATGGAAGTGTGTACGTAAGTGATGGCTATGATAATACGCGCGTAATTAAATTCGATTCCTCAGGAACTTTTCAAATGCAGTGGGGAAGTCCTGGTGATAAATCCGGAGAATTTGACCTTCCTCATGGAATTTCCACAAGCAATAATCGTATTTACGTAGCCGATAGGGGAAATTCGAGAGTGCAGATTTTTGACAATAGAGGCACATATATTTCAGAATGGAAGGTAGAGCAAGTTGGTCGACCGTATGGCGTTGCCGTATCAAGTGACGACAAGGTATTTATTATTGATGGTGGAGATCAGCCTGATAATACACGTTCGAGGGTCGTCATACTTGATACGGATGGTAACGTACTTAATAGCTTTAGCGCTGAAGATGATTCAGACCAGAAAAACCTTGGTCATGACATCGCTCTGGGGATGGATGGAGCTGTTTACGTTGTTGATGCATGGGCGCGAAGTGTTAGGAAATACATTAAGGCAAAATGATACAGCACACATAACAAGACGTTGGAATTACGGTGAATTACGGTGCCAGCCTACTTTTATTCTATGGACCACAATGACCCGTTATCCTAACCTTCGCTTTCATGGACGCAGCGGGTGATAATGTCGGAATGCAGCTGGTCTGCTAAGGAAGAGATCATTGTGATTGATCCGGTTAAAGTAGAGATACTGTGATAAACACTTCTTATCCACATACCGATTGACAATAGGTTATTCCTATAAGATGATGTTTTTATGAAACAATTTATAATACAGCAGGCTGCACGAATTATCCCCATTCCATAGGAATGGTGGGAATGTTGATACGCTTTAAATTTGTCAAACTCACCCCGGAGAGGTGGGTTTTTTTGTTTTCACCTCAGGGGATGTTGGATGTGAAGGAGGTAGAATGAAAAAAATTGCAGTTTTTGGGAAACCCGGCAGCGGCAAGTCCACGTTAAGCAGGGATTTAGCGTCAGCTACGGGCATACAATTGCACCAGCTGGACTCCATTTTATATAAGAAAAATGGTGAACAAATAGACCGAAAGGCGTTCGTTGAGGCGCATGAAAATATACTGTCTTCTGCGCGCTGGATAATCGATGGATTAGGGCCAATGGCGCTATTTAACAAGCGCCTGGAGGCGGCTGATACGTTGATCTATATAGATCTGCCTTATGTCACCAGTTATTGGTTTGTAACAAAGCGACTGCTCAAAGGGCTAGTCGAAAAGCCAGAAGGTTGGCCTGACGGCAGTTCCATAGTTAAAGGAACTTTGCAAAGCTATCAAACTTTGCGGCGATGTCCAGAATTTTGGAACAAAAACTTTATGCAGAAATTGAACAATGTATCTCTTCATAAATCGGTATACATCATTCAAACCACCTCTGAACTTAACGGCTTTGTGCATGCGCATATATAGTCGCCTATCAGCGGTTACGTATAATTACGTAATTACGGTGCGTGATATCAAAATGGACCCCGGATCAAGTCCGGGCGGACGTGGCGTCATCCCATCTATCAGGCAAAAAATCACATACACTCAGGATATCTGGTGTTCAAAGGGCTCTTTTGACGCCGCAGCGAGGAGAGCTTTTCTCCGCTCGAGATGCTCTGCGGTCCATGTGGTTTCATAGTCGTAGAAGACATCAACAGCAAGATCATCGGGGGGCAAAATAACCCAAGGCAACTTGGATCTTGTGAAGATATGAACGTCGGGGGGCAGGTCAGCGGGGTGATCAAGTGACCCGACGCGAATGAACCGGATGCCCTCTTTAATGCCTTGCATATAATAGTTGCTCCAGACGGCGACCTGACATTTCGGGCAGCGGCTAATTTTCTGGCCGTTGCCACTGGGAGAGGGCATCGTAACTTCAGAAACCTGACCTTGTAACAGCTCGACATGAGTGGCTTCATAGAGGGCGTTGACCACAAATGCTGATCCCGTTTGGCGTTGGCACCAGTGGCAATGGCAACAATGAACGATAAGGGGCTCTGACGTGAGTTTGTACCGTACATGGCCGCAGGTACAGCCCCCTTCATGTATTTCTGTTGGCGCGGTCATTATTCCCTCCCGAAAACATTATCCATCGAGAGAGTATAGTACCATGGTTTATGGGATGAAGGCCAAAAAAAGTAAAACCCAAATTGACATGGGTATCGCCGTGCCCGTCTACTTTATATTCTCAGGGCGACAATGCCCTGTCACCATACCGGCCATCAGTCCTCACTGAAACAAGGATGCCCTCCTCAACGGAGAGGTGGTGATCAGATGCCCCGTCATCGCCCGTGATTTATGCCGACGTCCGCCATCATCTATAAGCCATTGCGCGATCTGAACTTACCTTCCATCGGATAATTATAACGCTTCACCGCAATAGGGTTGTGCATTGCACCGGTCATTTCTTTACTGCATGGTGAGGACGTTTAGGCGTTTGTTATCTTAAAAAAGGAGAACATTATGAAGCGTGTGTATGCCCCGATGGTTCTGCTGCTGTCGATGCTGATGGTGAGCGGCAATAGTTATGGTCAAGATGCTCTTCCCGTCCTCGAAGGCCCTTATCTCGGGCAAAAACCACCGGGCCTGATCCCTGAAGCGTTCGCCCCCGGGATTATTTCAACGAAGGGCTGGGAATATGGTGTTGTCTTCACCCCCAATATGAAAGAGATCTATTACATCAGAGCCAATGCGGTCACTGAGAAACAAGAGTTTGTTGTTTTTCAAAACAAACAGAACAGATGGCACGAAAAAGTGGTCTCGCCCAGGGTCGGCCAACCCTTCATCGCGCCCGATGGCAAGACCATGCATCTAGGCAAGCGCTATATGGAGCGGACCGACACGGGCTGGTCAGAGAGGAAAAACCTTGGCGCCCTGTTCGAAGATCTCCGCATCATGCGCCTTACGGCATCATCCACAGGCACCTATGTGTTTGACGAAGTAGGCTCAGAAGAAGGTGATGGCATTATCCGCTATTCTCGGCTCGTCGACGGCAAACGTGAAGCGCCAAAACCTCTCCCCAAAGAGATTAACACCGGAAAATACAATGCCCACCCCTTCATTGCACCAGATGAATCTTATATTATTTGGGATGGCAGAAGAGAGGGCGGATTTGGCGGTTCTGATATCTATATCAGTTTTCGCACGAAAGAAGGATCGTGGGGGGCGGCCGTCAATATGGGCGACAAGATAAACACAGGCGCCTGGGAAGCGGCTGCGAGCGTGACACCAGACGGCAAATATCTTTTTTTCAATCGGAATATGGGTTCAGATAATTACGAAAATGTAGATATATTCTGGGTAGATGCCCAGATTATTGAAACGCTCCGGCCAAAATAAGACGCCCGGTTACAAGAGCATTACCGCAAATTTCAAGGGATTTGGCGCTGCTGGGCTTCAGTCTGCTCGGGTTTGGAAGGACAAGGAAGGAAGGCGCGTGATATCAAAATTGACCCCGGACCAAGTCCGGAATTACGGTGCCAGTTTACTTTTATTCTATGGACCACAATGACTTTCATCCTGGCCTTGCCAAGGGCCGGCCACTGTGGTTAAACTCACGGTAAGATAAATAGCGCATACAAATATGGGGGCAGATGTGATGTGGAATAACCCTTTCTCGAGTTTCATAAACCGTCGCGTGAGAAGGACACCGCAGGCCGAGCGCCACGGAAAGCCTCTCTTGGCGACGACCCATCCAAGCGCGGACGAGGAAAGCCCAAGCGCAGCGCCGGAAAAAAAGATGGTCGACCAGATGCTCGCCGATATGATGAGTTTAAATGTTTCCGGGAGCTCCTTCAAAGACAAAAAGTTCAAGTTCCACCATACCGACCCCGCAACGGGCACACGCAAAGTCATGGAGCTTGGGGGATGAAGAGTTTGATTATTTCTGCTTTTATGGGTGTATGGCTGTTTAGCTTAGGGCACAATCAACTTATCGCCAGCCCGCAGATCTACCACGGAAGAACTATTTGTGAACTAGATGAAAGAAGCCCTGACACTTCCTTAATAGCTCTTTTGTGGTCGAGGGAGGTAGTGTTTGATCTTACCAAAGAATTAATTGAGGCATCAGACATCCAAGATGTTATTGATAAATACATACCCAGTAATAGTGTGGGCGATATAAGATCACTTTCTTTTTCTGCTGACGATATTCTTCGGGCCGCAACCTATAAATATTTGACCAATCAGGCAGATGATTTGCGATCTGCGTTGGATTTTGCCTATGTGGTTAACTTTCAGACTAAACTATTAGATTTTTTGAATCAATCTGTTGGCGATACCAGCCCCAATAACAATATGGGCTTTATAGAGAAGTCTATCGTCAGGGATCGCATAGAAGGAATTTCCAGACTCGGAAAATTATATTATCGTCATTGGGAAATGACGGCAGATGTTACATCATTGGACAGGGCAATAGACATTTTTACTCGTCTGAGGAGCTTTTTGCATATCCATATAGATATCTTGCCTTATAGGCATAGCAGCAATATTAAGTTTACAAAAATTTATAAAGAACGACTTCTACCAAAGAGTAAAGAATATTTCTATTGGGAATATACTGGGTATCTGGAAATAGCTCTGGCACAGAAGGCGGTAAGCCAGAATGATCTAAAATTTCTTGAAAAGGCTATCCATAATTTTGAAGCTTTATCTGTCCCGGTGGAAAAGGAAATAGATGCTGTTACTCAATATATTGATGGTGAGGAGAAGGTTGAATATTTTTCTTCGTTAGCTTTGGAACCTGCAACACTGAGCGCTTATAGATATTTATTGTTTGAAAAGCCGATAAGAGAATTATTTTTTCAAAAAATGCTATTGGATTATTTGAGAGCAACTCTTGATAATCAATTCAAGAAAATGTCGCAAATCCAACGGGCTATTGGGCAAGATCTCAGAAATTCAGGGGTGAGGTTTTCAGAAGGTCATAACTGTGATGACTTATTTTCCGTAGAGCTGTTGATTTTTCAAGCTGATATTTTAAGGGCAATGCGTACTTCGGTAGTAGAAAGTGAACCAGAATACTCTCAATTAATTCACAATGAACTTGGGGTTTATAGCGAGGCTATGAGGAGAATAAAGTATGAAGTTTCTCCTGTTTTATGGTTTCGGGCCTTAAGGGGGATGAAAGAGGTTATGAAGACAATAGCACAGGATGATAAAACGGCTAAAGTAAGATTGGAAATTCTTGAAAATTTATATAGGGGGCGTCAATGACTGATACCAGTACTTTAATAAATACAGCAACACCGCATGATTTAGGTATTTATTCTCAGCATCAAGAACTACGGTGCCGGTCGTTTTCAACGTAACCTTTTTCATGCAAAATAAGTATATCTTCTTCTCAAGTCTCCGCTTTGGATCGGAAGCGAACATATAACATTTTCCTGCCTGCTTTCACATCTAATGCGACGATACGGCCATATCTCTTTGCCTCTATTATCTATTGTTTCAGGCCAATGTTGCATACGCCAAACCCAAATGTCGTCTTCTACCAAGACAAGCACCCATTTAACGGGCTTACCCAATTCGGTCGTTCTTTTTGCTCCATCCAACGACATTGTAATTGACGCTTCATCATAACCAATAACAGAATAATTGGAGTCAAGCGCTGGTTTACCATCAGCACCATGCCGTCGGAATAATTAAAAAGCGCCCTTGTATGGCCCTTGGAAAAGCTAATAGTGGTGAACTGGACAGCACACGTCGCGTCATTCCCATACCAAACCAATTGCCGGCAACACGATCAAAACTGTTTTATTTTCCGTAGCGAATGCCATAGTGGAAAAGTTCAATAAAAATAATGTGAAAATAAATCGGAATATGTATTTCATGAAGTCCCGCCTTTTTATGAATCCGGAACTACGATACTAGCTTACTTTTTATTCCACTGCCCACAATGACCCATGACCCTAGCCTTCGCTTTCATGGACGCAGCGGGTGATGATGTCGGAATGCTGCTGGGGGAAATAATGGTCGAACAGGGTGGCGATCGCCCGCAAATACGGCCGTCCCGCCTCGGTCAGGGCATACTCATTACCCGCCCGGGCGAGATAGCCCACCGCCACCAGCCGGTCTAGATCCTGGGCTTCCCGCGCAAAATCATAATCCACCCCGTGGGCCGCGGCAATGGCGTACGGATCAACGGCGAACGTGGACATCAGGGTCGAGATCACCTCGCGCACCATCACATCCAGCGCGCTGACCCGCAGGCCACGGCGCACGGGAATATCCCCGGCCTCGACCGTCTCGGCATAGGTTTTCAGGTCCGGGCTGTTCTGGGCGTAGCCCCCGGGCAGCGAGCCGATGGCCGAAGCCCCGAAGCCGATCATCGTCGTCGCCGGGTCGGCGCTATAGCCCTGAAAATTGCGCTTGAGGTGCCCCTCGGCGCGGGCGGTGAGCAGGCTGTCTCCGGGCAGCGCGAAATGATCAAGGCCAATGGCGTGATAGCCGCTCTCCTGTAATTTTGTGCTGGCCAGATCGAACATGGCCTGACGCTCGTTTTGCGCGGGCAGATGGTGCTTGTCCATCATCTGTTGGTGCTTTTTCATCCACGGCACATGGGCATAACCGAACAGGGCAATGCGCGACGGCCTGAATTCAGCGGTCTTCTGCACGGTTTCCTCAATAGTCGCCAGGGTCTGGCGCGGCATGCCGTAAATCAGATCGAAATTGATCTCGCTGATGCCTGCCGCCCGAAACCAGGCGATATTTTCCGCGATCAAGGCGTCGGGCTGAACCCGGTTGATGGCCTCCTGAACGTCCGGATTGAAATCCTGAATGCCGAGGCTGACCCGGTTAACGCCGCTTTCGGCATAGGCCGCGACTTTTTCTTCTGAACAGGTGCGCGGATCAATCTCCACCGCGATTTCGGCGTCCGGCAGGATATCAAAGGTTTGACGCACCAGATCCATCAGCTCGGTGAAGCTATCCGCGTCAATGATCGTCGGCGAACCACCGCCAAAATGAATATGGCTGACTTTTTTACGGCCCGTCTCGGCCCCGACCAGGTGAATTTCCTGCATCAGGATAGCGAGATAGCGGTGCACCCGGTCGTAATTGCTGGTGATCTTGGTGAAACAGCCGCAGAACCAACAGAGCTTCTCACAAAAGGGAATGTGGAAATAGAGGCTGACCGGGGCGTCCTCGGGCAGGTCCCGTAGCCACTGGCCATAGAGTCCCGCATCGAGATCGCTGAATTCCAGCGCCGTCGGGTAGCTGGTATAGCGCGGCAGACGCTTGGGCTTCGGGGATGTGCCGAGCGGCGCGGTGGTGCTGCTGTTCTGCGGGTCTTGGGTCGTTGTTTTCTGGGTCATGGAGTTTGCGGCCTTTCACTGTCGCCGTTATGACAGATCCGTGGCCAAAATCCCTGACTTAGGTCAAAAAACATCCAGAGGTTAAGCTGTAAAGTAAATTTACTTGAACGCCTTGTAGGCCATCAGGGTGAAAGTATCCTTGATGCCGGGAATGGTCTGCACCCGGTCATTGATATAACGGCCGATGTCTTCGTCTTCTTCCAGATGCAGTTTGATCATCAAGTCAAAGGCGCCGGAAATGGAATAGACCTCTTCGGTTTCTTCCAGTTGGTCGACGATATGCTCCGCGACCTCATAAACTTTACCCAGCTCGCATTTAATCTGTACGAATATATTCTTCATCGTTATGATCCTTGACGTTGTATTGCTTTACTGGAGGAAATTACAGAGTTATGCCCCGTTTCACAACAGAAATAACGGTTCGTTTCAATCATGTGGACCCCGCCGGGATTGTTTACTATCCGCGCTATTATGAAATGATCAACCAGACCAGCGAGATCTGGTTCGAAGAAGCGATTGGCTACCCTTACCCCCAGATGATCGCCGACGGCTGGACAGTGCCGCTGGCCCATATGGAAAGCAGCTTCAAAAACCCGAGCTACCTCAATGACCGGCTGACTTTCGCCCTCGGGGTGCGGCAACTGGGACGCAGCCGCATTGATCTTGATTTCATCACCAGCTGCCAGGGTGAAGTGCGCTTCATGACCCGCCAGAGCATCATCTGGATCGACCACAAGAAATTCAAATCCGCCCGCATTCCCGATGATATCCGGCACAAGATGGAAGCCTACCTTCTGGCGGACGGAGAAGCCGCGGATTTTTGAGGGCGGGATAGACTTGTGTCCTATTCGGTAAAGGCCCTGATTTCTGCCAGATAATCTTGTGGCAGTCCCAGTTTTTCCGCCAGCTGCAATAAATCCCTCGCATAAGCCGCGTTATAACCGGAAATTTTATCGGCCGGCAGATTATAACACAGCGCCGATACGGTTTGCCCCTCTCTGGTCTGTACCTGCACCGTTTCCGGAACATAATCGGCGACACTGCCCTCCCCATAAAGGTCATCGGCCTCTGACGGTGAAATGTCCATCAGAACCCCATGGCAAACCCCCGCCGGATCCGGCAGCAAGGTCGCCCTGTCGCCAATGCGCAAGGCATATCCCGGCAAAACCGCCAGCCCCTTGTTCACCGGCGCAATATTCTTGGCGATGAGCAACTCTTCTTCCATAAACAACCCATAAAAAAAACACGATCATATGTCCGTCTCCTTTTTGGACGTTCAGACCTCCGGCTCCCTCTGGCGCAGTACGAACCGCTGGATTTTACCGGTTTCCGTCTTCGGCAGGCTGTCGACAAATTCGATGGCCCGCGGATATTTATAGGGGGCAATGGTTTGCTTGACGAAATCCTGCAGCTCTTTGATCAGCGCCGCATCGCCACTCTGCCCGGCGCTCAGGACAACGAAAGCCTTGACGATCTGACCCCGGGCCGCATCGGGGGCCCCGACCACGGCGCATTCCTTGACCGCCGGGTGATCAAGCAGGGCTTCTTCGACTTCCGGACCGCCGATATTATAGCCGCTGGAGACAATCATATCGTCACCGCGGGCCTGGAACCAGAAATAGCCGTCCTCATCCATACGGTAGGCATCACCGGTAACATTCCAGCCCTTGCAGACATAATTCTGCTGGCGCTTATCGCCGAGATATTTGCAGCCTGTCGGCCCCTTGACCGCCAGCCGCCCGATCTCGCCCGCCGGCAAGGGCGCGCCCGCTTCATCAAGAATACAGGCCTGATAGCCGGGGATCGGTTTGCCGGTCGCGCCGGGGCGAATATCCTCGCCGGTGGCCGAGATAAAGATATGAATCATCTCCGTCGCGCCGATGCCGTCGATCATGCGGATACCGGTCGCGGCCTCCCAGGCGTGAAAGGTCGGCAAGGGAAGATGTTCGCCTGCCGAAACACAATTCTTCAGGCTCGACAGGTCATAACCGCCCAGCTTGTCGAGCATGGCGCGGTAGGCCGTCGGGGCGGTGAAGCTCCAGGTCGCCCTGAATTTATCAATCGCCGAGAGATAAATATCCGGCCCGCCCCCTTCGAGCAAAATGCTGGTCGCGCCGACATGAAAAGGAAAGGCCACCAGCGCCCCGAGACCAAAGGTAAAGGCCAGCGGCGGACTGCCGATCACCACATCGTCGGCGGACAGACCCAACAGGCGCTGGCCGACGCAATGGCACATGGAAAGGATATCCTGATGAAAATGCATCGTGCCCTTGGGGTTGCCGGTGGTGCCGCTGGTAAAAGCGATCAGGGCGACATCTTTCGCCGCCGTATCCACCGGGGTGAAGCTTGCGGATTTTGCGGCCAATAACGTCTCAAGCTCTGCCCCCACGCCCGGCAGGCCGGAGCCATTGAACTGCATGATTTTCCCTAATACCGGGGTCGATTTTTGTGCGGTTTCCAATTCATCGATCAACCGCTCATCGCAGAAGGCAAAAGCGATTTCCGCCTTTTCGATCACCGGCGCCAGATCCCGCGCCCGCAGCAACGGCATGGTGGAAACGGCAATGCCGCCAGCTTTCAACACGGCAAACCAGCAAGCGACCAGCATCGGGTTATTGGCCGACCGCAGCAACACCCGGTTGCCGCTGACCAACCCCATATTTTCCACCAGTACATGGGCAATCTGGTTGGAAACGTCGGAAAGTTCCTGATAGGTCCAGGTTTCGTGCAGGGTGCGGATCGCGACCCTGTCCCCGCGCCCGGCGGTGATATGACGCTCGAGCAGCTCCACCGCCGCATTCATCCGGTCGGGATAGTTCAGTTCGGGAAGGTCATGGATAAATTCAGGAAGATCCGCCTCGCCCGGCAGAAAATCTGCCGCGAAGGTATCCCCATAAGCACTCAAGTCAGACATATATCAAGCTCCGTTATTGCCGATAATGCTGCTTTTCTGATCCGTCGCGTTTTTCTTTTTCAGGGGGGGCTCCATGGCCCGTCTGGATTTTTCCAAACCCTCTGAAAGTCGCCTCTCTAATCCTTCAAGTGATACGGGATTAACGCCTGCCCTGCAATGATTATTTTTTGCACTTCCGAGGCACCTTCGTAAATCCGCAGACTGCGCACTTCGCGGTAAAGTTTTTCCACCGTTTCGCCGAAGACCACGCCCTGACCGCCGAAAATCTGAATGGCGTCGTCGATGATTTTCTGGGCGGCTTCCGTGGCGTAGAGTTTCGCCATGGCGGCTTCGCGGGTCACCCGCTCGGCGACACAATCCTTGACCCAGGCGGCGCGATAAATCAGCAAGGCGCTGGCGTCAATATTCAGCGCCATATCACCCAGTTTCGATTGAATGATCTGCAGATTGGTCATCGGCGCGCCGAACATTTCACGACTGGTGGCGCGGCGCATGGCCTCATCCATCGCCCGCTTGGCAAAACCCATGGAGGCTGCCCCGACCGTGGTGCGGAAAACATCCAGCGTCGCCATGGCATATTTAAAGCCGCGCCCCCGTTCGCCAATCAGGGCCGATTTCGGCACCCGGCAGTCAGTGAATTGCAGCTTGCCCAGGGGATGCGGCGCGGTGACCTCGATCTTCTCGACAATCTCGAGCCCCGGCGCGGTGGCGTCAACAATGATCGCCGAAATGCCTTTCGAGCCGGACGTGCCCTCTTCCCGCGCAAAGACGGTGTAATAATCCGCAATGCCGCCGTTGGAAATCCAGGTCTTGCAGCCGTTCAGCACCAGCATGTCTCCCTCTTCGCGAAAAGACGTCGACATGGCCGCCACATCTGACCCCGCATGGGGTTCCGACAGGGCGAAGGCGGCGATTTTGTCACCGCGCCCGACGGCGGTGAGATAGGTTTGTTTCTGATTTTCCGAACCAAACAGGGACAATGTGCCGCTGCCCAAGCCCTGCATGGCGAAGGCGAAATCGGCGAGCCCGTCATAGCGGGCCAACGTCTCACGCAACAGACAGAGGGAACGCACATCGAGCGTATCCATCTTGCCTCCGTAAGCTTTCGGCACCGCATAACGCAACCAGCCCGCGTCCCCCAGTCGCCGGACCAGCATCTGGCAGGCGGCATCGGCGTCGGCGCGATCGTGAGATATATCCTGGAGATTTTCGGCACACCAGAGATCAAGCTCCAGCGCCATTTTCTTATGATCGGGGGTGAGAAACGGCCAATCGAGATACGTCTTGTCATAATGTGTTTTTTGGGGTGCGCTGCTGTCCATGATCAATCCCCTTTAAAGGCCGGTTTTTCCTTGGCGACGAAGGCCTCGTAAGCCCGGCGGAAATCTTCTGTCTGCATGCAGATCGCCTGGGTCTGGGCCTCGGCCTCGATCGCCATCTCCAGCGACATGCTCCATTCCTGAGCCAACATGGTCTTGGTCATCATATGGCCGAAATTAGGTCCGTCCGCCAGACGGGTGGCGTATTTCAACGCCTCGTCAAACAGGCTGTCATTGTCAACAATGCGGGTGAAATAGCCCCAGCGTTCGCCTTCCTCGGCGCTCATGGCGCGCCCGGTATAGAGCAGATCGGCGGCCCGGGATTGACCGATGGCGCGTGGCAACATGGCGCAAGCCCCCATATCGCACCCGGCAAGCCCGACCCGGGTGAAGAGAAATGCCGTCTTGCAGTCCGGGGCGGCAAAGCGTACATCGGAGGCCAGCGAGACCATCGCCCCGGCCCCGACGCAGATGCCTTCGGTGGCGGCGATGATCGGCACTTTACAATTGATCATGGCTTTCACCAAATCACCGGTCATGCGGGTAAAATCGAGCAAGCCTTTCATGTCGCGGTCCAGAAGCGGCCCGATGATGTCATGCACGTCGCCGCCGGAACAGAAGTTGCCGCCGTTGCTGGCGAAGACCACGGCCTTGACATCGTCGGCATAGACCATATCGCGGAAGGTGTCGCGCAGTTCAGCGTAGCTTTCAAAGGTCAGCGGATTTTTACGATCGGGGCGGTCGAGCCTTATGACGGCGACATCACCTTTCATTTCCCATAAAAAATGTTTTGGTTTCAAACCCGCTAACTTCATAACTCTACCCTTCTGTGTTTTGTGCTTTGCGTTCGCGCAGGACCTCCCTCAGGCGGTCCATGGTATGGATCATTTGGTCCAGTTCATCTTGTTCAATATCGCCAAAGATTCCGGAGATCCATTGACGATGGCTATCGGCCATATCTTTAAACTCGGCCCGCCCCTTGGGCGTTAACCCAACGCTGTAAATACGGCGGTCGGTGGGCAGCACCCAGCGTTTCACCAGGCCTTCTTTCTGCAGACGTTCGACAATGCCGGTGACATTGCCGTTGGACACCAACAGACGTCTGGACAACTCCCCCATGGTCAAGCCGCCCGGTTCCCGAAACAGCGCCGACATCAAATCGAAACGCGGCAGGGTCACCCCATATTCAGAGCGAAACAGGTTGCGCACTTCTTTTTCCACCATATGTGAATTGGAAATCAGCCGCAGCCACAGGCCCAGTTTTTTTGTATCTACGTCCGTTCCGGCATCTGTATCTTCTGCCATAAATCTTTTATCCCGTTACATGACCTCCCCGCCGGCGACGGCAATGGCTTGGCCCGTTATGGAAGCGGCATTATCCTGGCAGAGCCATAAAACGCTCGCCGCCACTTCCTCTGGCTGTATCAGACGTTTCTGCGGATTATGAATGGTCAGTTCCGCAATCGCCTGTTCTTTCGTTCTACCGGTCTTCGCCACAATATTCTTGATGGCGTCGCGGGCAATGTCGGTTTCGGTAAATCCGGGACATACCGCATTCACCGTCACACCTTTTGTCGCCACTTCCAAGGCGAGAGACCGGGTGAGACCCAATACCCCATGCTTGGCGGCGCTGTAGGCGGTGACATAACCATAGCCTTTTAACGCGGCAGTACTAGCCACATTTATAATTCTCCCGGCTCCTTTGTCTATCATTTCTTGCAAAACGGCCTGAATACAGAGATAGGGACCCATCAGATTGACATCAATCATCTGCTGAAAGTGCGCCCGGTCAGTCTTTTTAAACGGGATGGATTTTGCCGCCCCGGCATTATTGACCAGAATATCCACCGGCCCAAACGCGGCCCGGGCCTGATCAAAGGCGCTCTTCACCGCCGCCTCATCGGTGATATCACAGGCCACCGGCAAACAGTTCGGCAGGCCTTGCGCCTTTTCCTGTAACGTCTCGAGATTACGGCCCATGATGGTCACTTTGGCGCCGGCCGCAATCAGACTGTCGGCGATAGCGGCGCCAATGCCGCGCCCGCCGCCAGTGACAATGGCATGTTTTCCTGTCAGGTCCACTGGTCTGCTCCCTTATGCATTGAGCGCCATTTCGGCGGCCCGCTTGAGATTGGTTTCCAGCTGAGTATAAGCCGTCAGATACTGCTTGGGAACCGTGACCGCGTCACCGTGATATTCCAGTTCCGCCGCCGCACGAATGGTCCAGTTGGGGTCCATCAGGTGAGGACGGGCCAGCAAGACCAGATCGGCGCGTCCCGCCGCCAGAATGCTGTTGACGTGATCGGTTTCAAAGATATTGCCCACCGCCATGGTCGCGACCTTAGCTTCGTTACGGATCCGGTCCGACATTGGCGTCTGGAACATGCGGCCAAAGACCGGCTGAATCTGATCGAACGGCAGGGTCTGTCCGGTGGACACATCGATAATGTCCGCCCCGGCCTCGGCAAAGGCCTGCGCAATCAGCACCGCCTCTTCCGGAGTAACGCCCTTGTCACCGACCCAGTCGGTGGAGGAAATGCGCACAGACATTGGCTTCTGTTCCGGCCAGACGGCCCGCATGGCGCGGAAAACCTCAAGCGGAAAGCGCAAGCGGTTCTCGAGCGACCCGCCATATTCATCGGTGCGCTGGTTGCTGACCGGCGTGATGAAAGACGACAGGAGATAACCATGACCCGCATGCAGTTCCAGCATGTCAAAACCGGCCTCGTCAGTTCGTTTCGTTGCCGCAACAAAATCATTCAGCACCCGCTCGAAATCGGCAGCCGCCATTTCCCGGGGCACCTGGTTGCCCTTGTCCCAGGCGATTGGTGACGGGGAAATCAGTTCCCAGTTACCTTCATCAAGCGGCATGTCATACCCTTCCCAGCCAACCTTGGTCGATCCCTTGCGCCCGGCATGACCGAGCTGCATGGCGATTTTACAGTCACTGGATTTATGGACATAATCGACGACCCGCTTCCAGGCCGCGCCCTGTTCATCGGTATAGATTCCGGCACAGCCCGGTGTGATCCGGCCATCGGCGGACACGTCGGTCATCTCCACATACATCAGGGCCGCGCCGCCCATGGCGCGGGCGCCGTAATGCACCAGATGGAAATCGTCAATCAGGCCGTCTTTCGCCGAATACATCGACATAGGGGAAACCACGACCCGGTTTTTCAGTTCCATACCGCGCAGACGATACGGCGTGAACATTGGCGGCACCGGTTTAGCGCTCACCTGACCCGTGGCCTGTTCTTCAAACCAGTTCTCAACCCCTTCGAGCCACTCTTTGTCACGCAGACGCAGATTTTCATGGCTGACCCGTTGTGAACGGGTGAGAAGCGCATAGGTAAAGGGAATCGGATCATAATCGATATAGCGTTCAATTTCCTCGAACCAGCCCATGGAATTACGGGCGGCACTCTGCAATTTCAACGCTTCCAGTTCCCGTTCGTCCTGATAGGCCTGCAGCGCCTGTTTGACACTCTCGCCGGAATTGAGATGGTCCGCCAGACTGATGGCGTCTTCAAAACCGAGCTTGGTGCCGGAGCCGATGGAGAAATGCGCCGTATGGGCGGCGTCACCGATCAGAACCACGTTATCCTTGACCCACTGGTGACACAGCACCCGCGGGAAGTTGATCCAGGCCGAGCCGCGAATATGCGCCGATTTGGTCATCAGAGAATGACCGTCGAGATATTTGGCGAAAATCCGCTCACAGGTCTTGGCGCTTTCCACGTGATCCATATGTTCGAAACCGAAGGCTTCATAGGTTTCCGGACCACATTCGACAATAAAGGTCGAGGTTTCGTCGTCAAACTGATAGGCGTGAACCCAGATCCAGCCATGTTCGGTTTCTTCGAAAATAAAGGTAAAGGCGTCGTCGAAGCGCTGATGGGTGCCGAGCCAGACAAATTTGTTGGGCCGCATGTCAATATCGCAATCAAAAGCCTCAAGGTCGTGGTTGCGAATCTTGCTGTTCAGGCCATCGGCGGCCACAATCAGGTCCGCATGGGCGAATTTCGTCTGAATGTCTTCCACTTCGAATTCGGTTTCAAATTCGAACTTCACATCCAGTTCCCGGGCGCGAGCGTAGAGAATTTCCAAAAGCCGCAACCGGCCAATGCCGATAAAACCATGCCCGCCGGACCGCACCACTTCATTCTTGTGATGCACCGCGATATCATCCCAGTGAATGAGCTCATTGATCATGGTTTCCGCGCTGACCGGATCGTTGGCCCGCAGGTTTTGCATCGTCTGGTCAGAAAAGACCACCCCCCAGCCAAAGGTATCATTGTCGCGGTTTCGTTCATACACCGTGATCTCATGAGAGGGATTCTTCAGCTTCATGGAGAGGGCCAGATACACCCCGGCCGGGCCACCGCCCAAAACAACAATATTCATGATATGATCCTTTTTCATCGTCGCATTTTGATTCGCCGAAAACAGAATATATTTTAACCTTGATATTTCTTTGTCCGTTACAGAACAAATCCTGAATGTCGTAAAATATAGCCTATCTCAAGCCCTAAAGCCTATATATAATGCGTTATTTCGGTTATAAACCAACTCAGCCAACAAAAACGATTATATTTATTCAAGCTTTCTATTGCAATTATTTTAAATATAAAATAGTTTTTAGCAAGAGTTAAATTTATAAAATAAACTTTTAACACCAAAATGCTAATATAAGGCGAAAGGTGTGATCAGGAGCAAACTATGAAGCATATATTGCCTGCCGGCTGGGCACGACCCAAAGGCTATTCCAACGGCATCATCGCCAAAGGTGAAGTCTTCTTCATCGCCGGCGTTGTCGGCTGGAATAACGATGAGGTTTTCGAATCAGATAATTTGGTCGACCAGTTTCGCCAGGCGCTGCTCAATATCCGGGCAATTCTCGAGGCGGGCAATGCCGGTCCCGAACATATCACCCGCATGACCTGGTATGTCACCGAAATGGATGGCTACCGCACCCAGTTGCCGGAATTTGGCGCGATATATAAAGAGATTATCGGCAAAAACTTTCCTGTCATGGCCTGTGTCGGGGTAACCGCTCTGGTCGAACGCCAGGCCAAAATTGAAATTGAAGTGACTGCCGTACTCTGATTTTTACAGAAACGGTGAACAATTGATTGTACAATCTAGACAAATCGCATAGACATATGGACATGTGAATTTGTCGATTTAGGAGACCAAGACTATGGCAAGCCCCAAATGGCCATCCACCCCGTGGGATGATATTTTACTTCTCGAAGATTTCCTCACTGAAGAGGAACGCATGATCCGTGACGGCGCCCGTGATTTCTGCCAGAACGAACTGATGCCCGGCATTCTCGACGCCAACCGGCATGAGAATTTCGACCGTAACATCATGACCCAGATGGGCGAACTCGGCCTGCTCGGCCCGACAATCCAGGGCTATGGCTGTGCCGGCGTCGGTTATGTCTCCTATGGTTTGATCGCCCGGGAAGTGGAGCGGGTCGACAGCGGCTACCGCAGCGCCATGTCCGTACAGAGCTCGCTGGTCATGTTCCCGATTTATGCTTACGGTTCCGAAGAGCAGAAACAGAAATATCTGCCAAAACTCGCCACGGGTGAATTCGTTGGCTGTTTCGGCCTGACCGAACCCAACGCCGGATCCGACCCCAGCGGCATGCAGACCCGCGCCCGCACCGTTGACGGCGGCTACAGCATCTCCGGCGCGAAAATGTGGATCACCAACAGCCCGATCGCCGACGTCTTTGTCGTCTGGGCCAAATGTGATGACGGCGTTGTGCGCGGCTTCATCCTTGAAAAAGGCATGCAGGGCCTGAGCGCCCCGAAAATCGAAGGTAAATTCTCCCTGCGCGCCTCCATCACCGGCGAGATTGTCATGGACGAAGTTTTCGTGCCGGCGGAAAATCTCATGCCGAATGTCGAAGGCATGAAAGGCCCGCTTGGCTGTCTCAGCAACGCCCGTCTTGGCATTGCCTGGGGCGCGCTCGGCGCCGCCGAATTCTGCTGGCATGCGGCGCGGCAGTATACCCTGGACCGCAAACAGTTTGGTCGCCCGCTGGCCGCCAATCAGCTGATCCAGAAAAAACTCGCCGATATGCAGACAGAAATCACCCTCGGCCTGCACGCCTGTCTTAACGCCACCCGCCTGAAGGAAAAAGACAAACTGTCTCCTGACGGGGTATCGTTGCTGAAGCGTAACAACTGCGGCAAGTCGCTGGATATCGCGCGTCAGGCGCGGGACATGCACGGTGGCAACGGGGTCAGCGACGAATTCCATGTCATCCGTCACGTGATGAATCTGGAAGCGGTCAACACCTATGAAGGCACCCATGATGTCCATGCCCTTATTCTGGGACGCATGCAGACCGGCCTGAATGCTTTTTAAGTGAGGGGCTTCCTGCCTCAACCGTTATAGAATAAACCCATAAGGCCGTTGTGATTTCATCATGACGGCCTTATGATTCACTCTTCCCTTTCGCCGAATAATGAGAGAACAGATATGTCCGACGCCATCCAAGAAAATACAGATCAAGAAGTCTTGCTCGAATTCCCCGAAGAATACATCGCCGTCGTGCGCATTAACCGCCCCAAGGCCTATAACGCCCTGAACCTCAATGTCCGCAGCCTGATTGCCGAGAAATTCAACGAACTGAAAGCCCGGGAAGACATCCGCGCCGTGATCCTCACCGGCAATGAAAAAGCCTTTGCCGCCGGCGCGGACCTGAAGGAAATGTCGGTGCTCAGCGCCGTGGATTATTACAAGGCCCATGTCGAGCGGCTGTATAATGCCTTCGCCGATTATCCCCGTCCGGTGATTGCCGCGGTTAATGGCTTTGCCCTCGGCGGCGGCATGGAACTGGCGATGATTTCGGATATTATTCTGGCCGGGAAGTCCGCCAAGTTCGGCCAGCCGGAAGTAAAAGTCGGCGTCATGCCCGGCGCCGGCGGATCCCAACGTCTGGTGCGCGCCGTTGGCAAATATAACGCCATGCGGATGTGCCTGACCGGCATGATGATCGGCGCCGATGAAGCCAAGGATATGGGCCTCGCCTGTGAGGTGCTGGATGACGATCAGGTGATGGTGCGCGCAATGGACATGGCGCGGGAACTCGCCGCCCTGCCGCCCTTGGGCCTCGAACATATCAAATACGCCATCCTGCATGGCCCGGACATGTCACTGGAAAGCGCACTCGGTCTCGAACGCAAGAGCATGCAGGTGCTGCTGTCCAGCAAGGACCGGGCCGAAGCCACAGCCGCTTTCCTCGAGAAACGCAGCGCCACCTTTACCGGCGAATAAAGCAAGATGATCCTTGAGGCGCTCCAGCATCTGTTCACACCGGCCCCGGCCGAGGTGCGCGCACTGGGTTACCTCAGGGAAACCATCGCCATCGAGGCGCGGTTCCGCCGCTGCCGGGCGGACTGGGCCGGGCATCTTGAGCAATGTAAAGACATCATCCGCCAGAACGTCTCTGAACTTGCCCCCGGGTCGACCATCCTGATCATCGGTTCCGGTGCGTTGCATGATGTTCCGCTGGATGAGATGCTAAACCAGAATCATCATGTCATTCTGCTTGATATCCTGCATCTGCCAAAAATCCGGCGTAAATACGGAACCCACCCGAAAATCACAATTCTGTCCCGGGACGTCACGGGCCTGGCCCGCCCGTTGTATGACGGCGGCGGCATCACCGAGACCCTCATCAAGGACGCCGCACCGGCTTTACCAAAAGCAGACCTCGTCATCTCGCTCAACATTTTGTCCCAATTGCCGATCAATCTCGTTGCCTATGCCCGCAAACGCCATCTCCCGCTGCCGGCGCACTTTGCCCAAGACGTGATGACAGCGCACCTGTCACAGCTTTCACACGCGGCGGAAAACTGTCTTCTGATCTGTGACCTGGAACGCCAGTATTTGGCGGAACATAGAGTAAAGGAAAGTGAAAATGCCCTGCCCAATCCCTTGAGCCGCAAATTGGGGCCTCCCGACCAATGCTGGGACTGGCATCTCAGTCCCAAGGGTGAAATTGACCCCCATATCACCCTGCAGCATCGCGTGGCCTGTTGGTTATTCAGATCCGATTCCGTTATTTTCGCTTCAGGGTAAATCATTCCCCCACATCCTTAATCTCATGATATAATACCCCTATATCTCTTCTCAGGATAATATCTATGGAAAATTTCTTTTTTATCGAAAGCGCGCGCTCCGCTCTCGTTTTTCTTATTATTCTCTATTTGTGGCGTGTCGGGCGCAACAGTTTCGGCCTGCGCCGCAAGGGCTGGACATTGATTATGATAGGTTTCTCTCTGCTCTTGTTCGGCAGCCTGATCGATATCACAGATGAATTCGAGGGATTAAGCAAATATATTGTGATTGGCCGCACCCCGATACAGGCCGTTCTTGAAAAAATTGTCGGCTTTATGGGCGGGTTCCTGTTTCTCGCCATCGGGCTGGTGCGCTGGGTCCCTTTTGTACAGAATCTGTCCGACGAGGTTGAAAAGCAAACCTCTGACCTGCGAAAAGCCAAAGTAGCCGCCGATAGCGCCAATCAGACCAAATCACAGTTCCTCGCCAATATGAGCCACGAACTGCGCACCCCGCTGAACAGCATTATCGGCTTCTCAGACCTGATCCGCCAGGCGGAAAAATATCACCTCAGCAAGGAAGCCATCACAGAATACGGGGAACATATCAGCCTCTCGGCGGCGCATTTGTTACGGGTCATTAACGATATTCTGGATCTGTCCAAAATCGAGGCCGGAGAGATGCGCCTGAACGAAAGTGAATTCGACCTCAACCGTCTAATTCGCAATACCATCGGGCTGGTGTCCCTCGAAGCGCGGAACAAAAAAATCGAAATTAACTTCACTTCCCCGGACACCGTTTGCGATCTGTTGGGCGATGAACAGAAGTTACGTCAGATCCTACTGAACCTGCTCAGCAATGCCCTGAAATTCACCCCGGATGGCGGCAAGATCACCGTGACAGTCAGTCCCGCACCGTCCGGCCAGTTGCTGCTGAAGGTTAAAGATACCGGCATAGGAATGACCTCCCCGCAGCTCAAGGAAGCGTTGAAAACCTTTCGACAAATTGAAAACGCCTTCACCCGGAGCCATGACGGTACCGGGCTGGGGCTGCCCCTGACCAAGGCGTTGGTGGAAATGCACGGGGCGGACCTCACCTTTATCAGTGAAGTGAACAAGGGGACAGAAGTCTCAATCGCCTTGCCCGCCTCCCGCCGGATTCATATGCTTGAGACCACCTAGAAACCGTAGGCCGCCCCGAGTTCCTTATCCTTCGATGCGACAATCTTCGCCAGATCAACAATAACCTTCGCCTGTTTCCAGGTGGCATCATCCTGCATCTTGCCATCAATCATCACCGCCCCGGTACCATCCGGCATGGCCTCCAGAATCTTGCGGGCGAACAATACCTCGTCCACCGCCGGGCTGAAAACTTTCTTGGCGATGTCAATCTGCTTGGGATGCAGGGACCAGGCGCCCATGCAGCCCATGAGAAAAGCGTTGCGGAACTGGGCTTCACAGGCCGCGTCATCGGCAAAATCACCGAACGGGCCATAAAAAGCCTTTAACCCGTAAGACATACAGGCATCGACCATCTTGGCGACCGTGAAATGCCACAGATCCTGTTGATAGAAATTGCGCCGTTCGCCTTCCGCCTGATCATCAGCAAGCACGCCGTAAGACGGATGGCCACCCCCCACGCGGGTGGTTTTCATGCCACGCGACGCCGCAAGATCGGCAGGGCCCAGGCTCATGCCGTGCATGCGCGGGCTGGCGGCGGCGATTTCTTCTACATTATTGACTCCCTGGGCGGTTTCCAGGATGGCGTGAATCATGATCGGTTTGCAGATCTGATGCCGGGCTTCCAACTGGGCCAGCAACTGATCAAGATAATGAATGTCCCAAGGGCCTTCTACTTTCGGCAGCATGATCACATCGACCTTGTTGCCTACCTTCGAGACAATCTCGGTAACATCATCCAGAAACCACGGACTGTTCAGGCAGTTGACCCGGGTCCATAATCCCGTGGCGCCAAATTCATTCTGTTCCGCAACCGTAATAAAACCGGCGCGCGCCTCTTCCTTGGCATCTGCCGGAATGGCGTCTTCCAGATTTCCCAGCAAGACATCAACTTTGCCGATCATGTCGGGGATCTTGGCGCGCATCTTTTCCATCTGCGGCGGGAAGAAATGAATCATTCTCTCCAGCGCCACGGGAATTTCCCGGTAAGGCACCGGCGCCCCGATCGCCAGAGGTTTGAAAAAATCTTTTGGTGTTTTCCGCATGGTCATGACTCCCGTTCTTGGATGAGGCGTTTCGCCAGAATACATATAATCTATCAAAGATGGGATAATTTTCCACAATAAAATTTTGCAAATGCGAAATAAAAAGAAATAATATAGCATAATCAACTCTCTATTTCATATTGCAGCACAGCATAATACCCGATAAGTAATTTTTTATTGTCTGGGCCCGTCGTTCCGCATAGGGTGGAGCGGAATTGACCGAGACTCTAGAAAACCTCAAAGAAAACCCAAGGTGACCATGACCTCCACATCCGCAGATTTCATCATCATTGGTGGCGGCATCGCCGGCGCCTCCGCTGGCTATGAATTAAGCAAAGTCGGCCGCGTGATCCTGCTGGAAAAAGAAAACCGGCCCGGTTATCACACCACCGGCCGGTCGGCGGCAATTTTCACCAAAAGCTACCGCGACGGCGACCCGTTGATCAATGCCCTGGTGGTCGCCAGCGAAGCGTTTTTCAAAACCCCGCCCGCGGGCTTCACCGACCATCCACTAATCAGTCCCCGGGCCATGATCCATATTGCCTCAAAAGACAAGACAGCCGCATTGGACGGCCTGCATGAAAAGCTGAAAAGAATCAATGTCGCCTCCCGTTTTCTGTCCCGGAACGAGGCCCGCGCCCTGTTGCCGATCCTGGCGGAGAATTATCAGGAAAAGGTTTTGTTCGAAGAAGAAATCTATGACATGGATGTCAGTGCCCTGCATGAAGGCTTCCTGCAGGGCATCAAGGCCGCCGGACAGGATATCATCAGTACCGCCGAAGTCACCGGTCTTCATTCATCGGGCGGCCTGTGGACCGTCACCACCCCCCAGGGTGTTTATCGGGCGCCGGTGGTGATCAATGCCGCCGGGGCCTGGGTCGACGAGGTGGCGGCTCTGGCCGATATCGCACCGATTGACATTCATCCCCTGCGCCGCACCATGATTATGGTGTCCGCTCCGGACAACATGGACCCCAGGGACTGGCCCTTTGTCATGGAAGCCACCCAGGGGTTTTATTTCAGGCCGGATTCCGGCAAGCTGATCGCCACCCCCGCCGATGAACATCTCTCCCCGCCCTGCGACGCCCAGCCGGAAGAAATCGACATCGCCTACGCCGCCCATTACCTGCAGGAAACAACAACTCTTGAGGTGCGCAAAATCGATACCAGCTGGGCGGGGCTGCGCAATCATGTCGCCGACGGTTATCCGGTGGTGGGCTTTGATCCGGCAGCGCCCGGGTTCTTCTGGCTCGCCGGACAAGGCGGCTTTGGCATCAAAACGGCCCCGGCCCTGGGCCGCATCACCGCCGCCCTGGTGCAGGGGAAAGGTCTGCCTGACGATGTCAGCCGACTGGGCCTGACCGAGGCGCAGATTTCCGTACGCCGCCTAAAAAGGTGAGACCGCCACGGTCACGCCATCCTTGACCACCCCGATACACAGATTGCCGCCGACCTGATAAGACAGTTCCGCCGGATGGGCGATATCCCACAGGGCGAAATCCGCCTTCAGGCCGACTTCCAGCTGTCCCCGATCCGCAAGCCCCAGGGCGCGGGCCCCGTGACGGGTGACGCCCAACAGCGCCTCTTCCGGACTCAGACGAAACAGGGTGCTCGCCATATTGATCATCAGGGACAGGGACAGAACCGGGGATGACCCCGGATTGCTGTCCGTGGCAATCGCCATGGGCACGTTATATTTTCGCAACAGGTCAACGGGCGGCACCCGTTCATCCCGCAAGGTATAGAACGCCCCGGGCAGCAAAACCGCCACCGTCCCGGCCGCCGCCATGGCCCGCACCCCGGCCTCGTCCAGACATTCGAGATGATCCGCCGACAAGGCCTTATATCGGGCGGCCAGGGCCGCACCACCACTGTTGCTCAACTGTTCCGCATGCAGTTTCACCGGCAGCCCAAGTTCCCGGGCCCGATCAAACAGCCGCCCGACCTGTTCGGGAGAGAAGGCGATATTCTCACAGAAAGCATCAACCGCATCGGCGAGATTTTCGTCCGCCACCGCATCAAGCATCGCGCCACAGACCAGATCCATATACCCCTCGCGATCACCGGTAAATTCCGCTGGCGTCGCATGGGCCCCGAGGAAGGTGGTGCGCACATCAATATCGTCCTGACCGCCCATAATCCGGGCAACCCGCAGCATTTTCAGTTCGTTGTCCACATCCAGACCATACCCGGATTTAATCTCCACCGTCGTCACGCCGCCGCGTTGCAACTGTCCGAGACGCCGCCGGGCCGAGGCCAGCAGTTCTTCCGCGCTTGCCACCCGGGTGGCCCTGACCGTGGACAGGATGCCGCCGCCGGCCCGGGCGATTTCTTCATAACTCGCCCCCAGCAGGCGTTGTTCGAATTCCGCCACCCGGTTGCCGCCATACACCAGATGGGTATGACAATCGATCAGCCCCGGCGTCATGAATTTACCACCGCAGGAAATCGCATGGGCGTCTTCGTAATTCTCCGGGATATCCTGCGCCTGACCCAGCCAGACAATATGTCCGCCGTCCGCCACAATCGCGCCATCGGCGATCATGCCATATGGCGCATCATCCGTGTCCCGCATTGTCAAAAGCGTCACATCTTTCCATAAAGTCATTCCGGTCATCGGGCGGCGGCCTTTCCTGTGTCGTTGGCATATGTCATTGACATTTCCGTCTGCTGATCTAAACTTAACTTGTATAGACAGGCTAACATGAAAAGTTAACATGAAAAAAGTAAATTTTACAAAAGCCCTCATCGAAGGTCAATGGCAGGATGATGTGACCCTGACCCTGGATGATCACGGCATGATTACCGCCATTACATCCGGCTCCCCCGCCCCGGCGGACCGGGTTTCAGGCTATGCCCTGCCTGGACTCGCCAATGTTCATTCTCATGCCTTTCAGCGCGCCATGGCGGGTCTGGCGGAATATCGCACCTCAAACAGCGACAGTTTCTGGAGCTGGCGCGATGTGATGTATCGATTCGCCCAGAAGCTGACGCCTGAGGATCTCGCCACCATCGCGGCCCAGCTTTACCTCGAAATGGTCACGGCCGGCTATACATCGGTGGCGGAATTCCATTATCTGCATCATCAGCCCGGCGGCGCGCCCTATGACAACCCGGCGGAAATGTCCGACGCCATCGTCGCGGCGGCGACCGATGTCGGCCTCAACCTCACCCATCTGCCGGTGCTCTATCAGGCGTCAGGTTTTGGCGGCGCACCGCTCAGCGACGCCCAGGCCCGCTTTGGCCACACCACAGAGGCTTATCTGCGTCTCTGGGACAGTCTCGCGGGACGCATGAAACCGGGACAAAATCTTGGCGTCGCTTTCCACAGCCTGCGCGCCGTGACGCCAGAGGCGATCGACACCGTCACAGCCCATGTGCCACAGAAGGCACCCTTGCATATTCATATCGCCGAACAGATGAAAGAAGTTGACGACTGTCTCGCCTGGTCCGGCCAACGCCCCGTCGAATGGCTGCTTGATCATCACCCGCTCTCGTCCCGCTGGTGCCTGGTGCATGCCACCCATTTGACATCGACGGAGACCACCGCCCTGGCGAATACCGGTGCGGTCGCGGGGCTATGCCCGACCACAGAAGCCAATCTCGGCGACGGGTTCTTTCCGCTTCAGGAATATCTGGCCCAGAACGGCGCCATCGCCATCGGCTCCGACAGCCATATCTCGGTCAGCCCGATTGAGGAAATTCGCCTGCTTGATTATGGTCAGCGATTGAAATATCAGCGTCGCAATCTGCACGCCACCCCGGATCACCCCCATAGCGGCGACTGGCTGTATGGGCAGGCCCTTCGCGGCGGGGCATTGGCGACGGAACAAAAGACCGGCGTGCTGGCTGTCGGGCAACAGGCGGATATCATCACGCTTGATCCCGCCTCGCCGTTACTGGTGGGCACCCCGGACCGCCATCTGATTGACCGGTTTATTTTCAGTGGTAACCGGTCACCGGTGAAAGACGTGATGGTGCGCGGCCGGTGGCAGGTGCGGGATTACACCCACCCCGGCGCTTGCGAAATCACGGCGCGCTTCACAAAAACCATGGAAAAGCTCGTCAATCTACTTGACTGATCCCGTGGAACAGCGATGATGGTGCCAGCAAAATAACATGCCGAAATAAGCAGTGCGCGTCATGAAGGATGAATAAGGGTTATGGAACATTCACGCAAACAGGTAGCCCCGCTCTATCAGAAAATCAAGGACCATATTCTTAACAAAATAGCCTCTGGCGCCTGGCAACCGGCAGAACGGGTGCCATCGGAAAACGAACTGGTGAAAGAATTCGATGTGTCCCGTATGACCACCAACCGGGCCTTGAAAGAACTGACCAGTGAAGGTTATCTCGTACGGGTCGCCGGCGTCGGCACCTTTGTTGCCGATCTGCATGCGCAGAGCCATCCGCTGGAAATCCACAATATCGCTGAAGAAATCCGTGGCCGCGGTCATCAGCATAGCGCCCAGGTGCTCAGCCTCGACCAGTTGCCCGCCACGGACAGTGTCGCCGCCCAACTGAACATGGCGATCGGGGAACCGGTTTTTCATTCGGTGATCCTGCATCTGGAACAGCATATCCCGATCCAGATCGAGGACCGTTTCGTCAACGCCGCTGTCGCCCCTGATTACGGCGCCCAGGATTTTACCTGCATCACGCCCTATGATTATCTGATGCGCATCGCGCCGCTGCAAAAGGCGGAACATGTGGTGAAAGCCATCCTGCCGAAAGCCGATGTGCGCGACGCGTTACAGATGACGGCGGACGAGCCCTGTCTGCTGATCAAGCGCCGCACCTGGACCCGGGGTAAGGTCGCCTCCAGCGCCATGCTCTACCACCCCGGCTCCCGCTACGAACTCTCCGGCCGCTTCCGTCCGTGAGCGGGGCATGTCCCCGAAGAAGTAGGCATCCTTTTTCTCTCAGGCTCTGGATCACCCGATCAGGCCGGGTAATCCAGCAAAAGGGATGATGGATACGCCATCTTTTTCGGTTGCATTCGTCGGAAAACCAATGTTATAGTCCGACTTGTATAGACAAGTACATAACAGGTGATGAAATATGACACAAAACTCCCGCATTATCAAAGCCCCGACCGGCGCGACCCTCAACGCCAAGAGCTGGGCGACGGAAGCGCCGTTGCGCATGCTGATGAATAACCTCGACCCCGAGGTCGCCGAACATCCGGAAAATCTGGTAGTGTATGGCGGCATTGGCCGGGCGGCGCGCAACTGGGATTGTTATGACAGGATCGTCGACAGCCTGAAGAACCTAGAAGAAGATGAAACCCTGCTGGTGCAGAGCGGCAAGCCGGTCGGCATTTTCCCGACCCACAAGGGCGCACCGAGGGTTCTGATCGCCAACAGCAATCTGGTGCCCCACTGGGCTAACTGGGACCATTTTAACGAACTCGATAAAAAAGGCCTGATGATGTATGGCCAGATGACCGCCGGCAGCTGGATCTATATCGGCAGCCAGGGCATCGTTCAGGGCACCTACGAAACCTTTGTCGAAATGGGGCGGCAGCATTTTGACGGCACCCTCAGCGGCAAATGGATTCTCACCGCCGGGCTTGGTGGCATGGGCGGGGCGCAGCCCCTGGCCGCGACCATGGCCGGGGCGGCGATGCTCGCCATAGAATGTCAAAGCGATCGGATTGATTACCGCCTGAAAACCGGTTATCTCGACCAGCGGGCCGAGACCCTGGATCAGGCGATGGAGATGATCACCGCCGCCACGGCACAAGGTCAGGCGATTTCCGTCGGCCTGCTCGGCAATGCCGCCGAAATCATCCCCGAGATGATCCGCCGCGGCATCCGCCCCGACGCGGTCACCGATCAAACCTCGGCCCATGATCCGGTCAATGGCTATCTGCCGATCGGCTGGACCGTCGATCAGTGGGAACAAAAACGCGATACCGCCCCGAAAGAAGTCGAGCGTGCCGCCAAGGCCGCGATGGCCGTGCATGTCAAGGCGATGCTCGCCTATCACGAGATGGGCATTCCGACCTTTGATTATGGCAACAACATCCGTCAGGTGGCCTTCGATGAAGGCGTCGAGAATGCCTTTGATTTCCCCGGTTTTGTTCCGGCTTACGTGCGGCCCTTATTCTGTCGCGGCATAGGGCCCTTCCGCTGGGCGGCGCTCAGCGGGGATCCCGAAGATATCTATAAGACCGATCAGAAGGTCAAGGAACTGATCCCGGACAATCCGCATCTGCATAACTGGCTCGATATGGCCCGGGAGCGTATCCAGTTTCAGGGCCTGCCGGCGCGCATCTGCTGGGTCGGACTCGGCGATCGCCACCGGCTGGGGCTGGCGTTCAATGAAATGGTCAGAAGCGGCGAGCTGAAAGCCCCCGTGGTTATCGGCCGCGATCATCTGGACAGTGGTTCGGTGGCCAGCCCCAACCGGGAAACCGAAGCCATGAAAGACGGCAGCGACGCCGTGTCCGACTGGCCGTTGCTCAACGCGCTGCTCAATACGGCAGGCGGGGCCACCTGGGTCAGCCTCCATCACGGCGGCGGGGTCGGCATGGGCTTCTCCCAGCATTCCGGGGTGGTGATCCTTGCCGACGGCACCGACGATGCGGCGGAGAAACTCGGCCGGGTGCTGTGGAACGATCCCGGCACCGGGGTGATGCGTCACGCCGACGCCGGTTATGACATCGCCATCGACTGCGCCCGTGAAAAAGGCCTGAAACTTCCGATGATTACAGAATAGGACGCCGCCATGAGCCATATCGAAAACAACATTCTGACCATCCACCCGGGGGAGATATCTCTCGCTGACCTGCGCAAGATTTACGAGGCCCGCCATCAGGTGTGTCTGAAGGAGAGCGCCTGGCCGGTGGTGGAAAGATCCCGCCAGGTGGTCGAAGATATCATCCGCGAGGGCCGCACCGCTTACGGCATCAACACCGGCTTCGGCCTGCTCGCCAGCACCAGCATTTCCGATGACAAGCTGGAAGCACTTCAAACCAATCTGGTGCTCAGCCACAGCACCGGCGTCGGCGCCTATCTGCCGGACAATGTGGTGCGCCTGATCACGGTGATGAAGATCTCGAGCCTCAGCCAGGGCCATTCCGGCATCCGCCGCGAAACCCTGCAGGCCTTTATCGATTTCGTCAATGCCGGTCTGGTGGCCTGCATCCCCTGCAAGGGCTCCGTCGGGGCCTCCGGCGATCTCGCCCCGCTCGCCCATATGACCCTGCCGCTGATGGGCGAAGGTTACGTGCGGATGGACGGCGTGAAGACGCCCGCCAAGGCGGCGCTAAAAGCCTGCGGTCTCCACCCGATCACCCTCAGCGCCAAGGAAGGCCTCGCCTTCCTCAACGGCACCCAGACTTCGACCGCCCTCGGTCTGGCTGGATTGTTCCAGACCGAAGACATCTTTGCCGCCGCCGTGGTCGCCGGATCAATGAGCGTCGACGCCCTGATGGGCAGCCGTGCGCCTTTTGACGCCCGCATCCACGCCGCCCGCCGTCAGCCGGGCCAAATGGCTGTCGCACCGAAATATCTCGCCCTGCTTGAGGGCAGCGGCATCATGAAATCTCATGCGGCCTGCGACAAGGTGCAGGACCCCTATTCCCTGCGCTGTCAACCCCAGGTAATGGGCGCCTGTCTCGACATCATCCATAATGCGGCCCGCACGTTGCATATCGAAGCCAACGCCACCACCGACAATCCACTGATTTTTCCGGAAAATGGTGACGTGATTTCCGGCGGCAATTTCCATGCGGAACCGGTGGCCTTCGCCGCCGATATTCTGGCGCTGGCACTCTGTGAAATCGGCTCGATATCCGAGCGACGTCAGGCCATTCTGGTTGATCCGAAAATGTCCGATCTGCCCGCCTTTCTCGTACGCGACAGCGGCGTCAATTCGGGCTTTATGATCGCACAAGTCACTTCGGCGGCTCTGGTGTCGGAAAATAAATCACGCGCCCACCCGTCCAGCGTCGACAGCATCCCGACCAGCGCCAATCAGGAAGACCATGTCAGCATGGCGACTTACGGCGCGCGGCGGTTGACCGACATGGCGTTCAACAGCGCCACGGTGATCGCCATCGAACTGCTGTCCGCCGCCCAGGGCATTGACCTGCGCGCGCCCGAAAAAACCTCTGACATTTTGCAGGAGATGCACGGCAAAATCCGCGCACGGGTCGCCCATTATGATCAGGACCGCTATTTCGCGCCGGACATTGATGCGGTGACCGAACTGGTGCAGCAGGGCGCTTTCTCTGCGCCCGTCATGGATATCCTGCCCTCCGGTGAGGCGGCGTGATGACGGACAGGCCCGATCATTTCACCCCCTATCATTTCACCAAAGGCCGTGGCCCGATTCTGGTCAGCATGCCTCATGTGGGGCTGGCGCTGCCCGAGGATATCGCCGCTAGCCTGAGTGATGAGGCTCGGAAGCTCACCGATACTGATTGGTATGTGGACCGGCTGTATGACTTCCTCGATGATCTCGGCTGTTCCGTGATCAAAGCGCGCTATAGCCGCTATGTCATCGATCTCAATCGCGGGGAGGCTGGTCAGGCGCTCTATCCGGGGATGAGCGAAACTGAATTATGTCCTACCACCGGCTTTGGCACCGAACCGCTGTATCTTGCGGGACAGGCGCCAGGACCGCAAGAGATCGCCCGCCGCAAAGCGCTGTATTGGCAGCCCTATCATGATCAGATCGCGGCGGAGCTCGCCCGGATCAAACAGGAATTTGGTTTCGCCATCCTGTGGGACGCCCATTCGATCCAGAGCCGTGTACCACGCTTTTTTGACGGACGCCTGCCGGATCTTAATCTTGGCACCGGCAACGGGGTGAGCTGCGATCCGGCGCTGGCGGAGCTGCTGCGAGAGATCGGCGAAGCGTCGGACTATAGCACCATCCTCAATGGCCGCTTCAAGGGCGGCTACATCACCCGTCACTACGGCGACCCGGCCGCTAACATTCATGCGGTGCAGATGGAAACATCGCAAATCACCTATATGGACGAAGCCCCGGACTTCATCTTTCAGGAGGCGCGCGCCGCCAGGCTCCGGCCCGTGCTGAAAGACATGCTGCGACAGTGCCAAAAGTTCTTCTAGGCGACCTCGACAAATCAAAAAAGCCCCGACCTGTATTTCAAGGCCGGGGCTTTTTCATTTCAGAATATCGCTTTACTGGAAGATGCCGAAGGCCACATCCAGGAAGATCAGGCTGACGCCCACTGGCACGACAAAACGCACCAGGGCAAACCAGATCTTGAAGATCACGGAATCACCGAGACCCATTTCCTCGAGCGTCACCGAACGTTTCACCGCCCAGCCGACGAAGATCGCCACCAGCATGCCGTTCAGCACCATAAAGACATTCGCCGCCAGGAAGTTGATCAGGCCTTCAATATTCATCCCCGCGAACAGGGGAATGAAACCCAAAGGATAGACTTCCGCCAGGATATTATTCGACAAGGCGACAAAGATGCCGACGAACCAGAAGGCCGCCCCGGCGTAAATCGCCGCCCGGGGGCGCTTGATTTTGCCACTTTCCGACAGCTGCGCCACCATTGGCTCCAGCAGGGAGATGGTCGAGGTAACCGCCGCGAAAGCCAGCAGCAGGAAGAACAGCAGGCCAAAGACCTGACCAATGCCACCCATATCGTTAAAGACGATCGGCAGGGTGACAAACACCAGACCCGGCCCTGCCGCATGGTCAACACCAAAGGCAAAGACGATCGGGAAGATGGCGAAACCGGCGAGTAAAGCGACAAAGGTATCGGCAAATGCCACGCCCACCGCCATCTTGGGAATGGAGATATCCTTGGTCAGATAAGAGCCATAGACCATGATCGCGCCACTACCGAGCGACAGGGAGAAGAAGGCCTGTCCCGCCGCCATAAGCACCAGTTCCGGGGTGATCTTGCTGAAATCCGGGGTAAACATAAAGCTGAAACTGCGGACAAAATCCCCGGTGATGGAAGCATATAACACCAGAATAACCAGAATGGCGAACAGAGCCGGCATCAGAATTTTGACCGTTTGCTCCAGTCCTGATTTCAGGCCGCGGGCCACGATGCCGACCGTGATGCCCACCGACAGGGTCATCCAGAAAATCAGTTTTGCAGGGCTGGCTTGTAAGTCAGCGAAGATTTGCGCGGATTCGCCTTCCTTCAGGTCATTGAAGGTGCCAATACCCATACCAATGGCATAGTCCAGCGTCCAGCCGGCAACCACGGAATAGAAGGTCAAAATGCCCATTGGCACCAGAAGATAAGACCAGCCGACGGCATCCCACAGGCGCTGGGCCTTGGACACCTTGAAGCTGCGCATGGCGTCCAGCGGCGGTTTCTGGGATTTCCGGCCAATCATCAGTTCCGACATCAGCAATGGAATGCCAAAGACCACCACGATCGCCAGATAAATCAGGACGAAGGCACCGCCTCCGTTTTCCGCCACCACATAAGGAAAGCGCCAGATGTTGCCGAGCCCCACGGCGCTCCCCACCGCCGCGAGAAGAAACGTAAAGCCCGAAGACCAATGTTCATGTTTTGCTGCTTGCATTTTATTAATCCCAATCCTTTATTTTTATTGTTCGGTTATTTTTCTTTTAATATCGTTTGAAACGCAAAATGACCCATGGTCTGTCGTATTTTTCTGATTTGTTCTGCCGACAGGGCTGAATCATAATGAATGGTCGCCACAGTACCATATGTCTTGTCCGCTGCCACAGAAATATTTATTTCTGCCGCAAAATCGGCCAGTTCCGTGGCAATGACGCGCCGGATGGCATCCCGTTTCAGGTCCGGCTTGAAAATCTTGCCCACCGCCGTCAGCGGCAGGGCATCAACCTGATAAATGTCTTTCGGCACCGCCGCCCGTTCCGCGATCCCCTGGGCCGCAAACCCGATCAGGGCCGCTATACTACAGGTCATGCCCGGTTTCAGCACCACATAGGCCACCGGTAGTTCCCCGGCATAAGCGTCCGGCTTTCCCACCGCCGCCACCTGGGCCACGGCCGGATGCTTGACCAGTTCATTTTCAATGATCGCCGGATCAATATTATGCCCGCCGCGAATGATCAGCTCCTTGGTGCGCCCGGTAAGCCAGAAGTAGCCTTCTGCATCCTGGCGCCCCATATCACCCGTATTGAACCAGTCCCCCTCAACCCAGATGCCCGCGTTGGCCTCTTCCTGTAGATACCCGTGGAAGACATTGGGGCCCCGGATCACCACGGTGCCAATTTCTTCCGGGGCGCAATCCCGCACATAGGCGCCTTCCCCGTCGATGATCACGGTTTTCATATCCTGATACGGCATGCTGAATCCGATAGAACCAATGCGACGCTCTCCATACAGGGGATTGACGCAACTGACACAGGTGCCTTCTGTCAGGCCATATCCCTCAATCAGGGTCAGGCCGGTGCGGGCCTCAAACTGGCGAATAATGTCCCGCGGCATAGGGGCCGCGCCACAAATCGCCATGCGCAGGCTCGACACATCGGTCTCCCCCACCGGCGTCTGCAACAAACCGGCATAAATCGTTGGCACACCGCTGAAGAAGGTGACCTGATAACGGGCGACAATCTGCCAGAAATGGGCCAGAAGCGCCGGCGTCCGATATCCGCCCGGCGTCGCCAGAACCACCGTCGCACCGCTGAAAAAACATCCAATCCCGGTAACAATCGCCCCGTTCACATGAAACAACGGCAACCCGCACAGCCCGACATCCGCCTCGCTTAATTCAGCAGACAGGGCCAGCATGCAGGCATTGGCCACTTCATTGTAATGACTGTGCATGGCAAGTTTGGGGACCCCGGTCGTGCCCCCGGTGTGGAACAGGGAACAGATGTCATCAGGGCGGATGTCACGACCGCTGGCCAGATGATCCGCCGGATATGTGTCAACCAGCTGATCATAAATCACCACAGATCCGTCCGTCTCCCCCGTCCCCCCGACCTGAACCAGATGGCGCAGGCTCGGCACCTGCGCCTTTATATCCAGAGCCTTGCGCCAGATGTCCGGCGCGGCAGATGCAACAAGAACCTTGGTACCCGCGGCCTGCATGATCGCCACCATATGATCTGTTTCCAGTAGCGGGTTGATTGGATTAACCACGCCGGCGGCCTCCGCCCCCCACAACACATAATGGGTTTCCGGTAGATTGGGCAGTAAATAAGACACTACGTCCCCCGGGCCAATGCCCAGATCATGCAACAGGTTCGCTGTACGGGTGACCCGGGCGAAAAGGGCGGCATAACTGATTTCAATCCCTGTTTCATCCAGGGCGGCAGTGGGCAGGAACCGGATCGCCGCCTTGTCCGGCCAGCGGGCGGCGGCGCGGCGGATCACGGCATATGTTGACGTCAAGCCATCAAGGCGGTTCTGCAACGGTATTTGGGCAAGTTCTGCGCAGTCTTGTGCTGTTTTGATTTTGATCGTCGCCTCCCAGCTTTCTTTTTATACCGCAGCATAACGCGAATGCCCCGACGGCACAATCATGCATTTTGTGCAAAATTACCTGTCATGTTGATGGGTTTTGACTTGCATATTACCGGAAAATTCGGCATTTATCATATATGGATGATACTGATCAGAAACTCGTCAATCTGTTGAAAAACAATGGCCGGGAAAGCACCACGGCGCTGGCCCGCAAACTCGGCCTGTCACGATCAACCGTGCAGGACCGCATCGCGCGTCTGGAAGACCGCGGCATCATCGCCGGCTATACCATTCGGTTTAATGAAGATTATCAGAACCGTCTGATCACGGCGCATGTTCTGATTCAGCTTAACCCCAAGAATGCCGACCAGATTCTGGCCCGCCTGCGTAAAATTCCCCTGATCAAGGCCGTCTATGCGGTCAGCGGTATTTATGACATGATTGCCCTGGTCAAGGCGGAAACCACGGAAGAAATTGATTCGACTCTGGACGAAATAGGCCGCATGGACGGGATCAACAAGACCACCTCCTCAATCGTTCTTTCAACCAAGTTTGAAATATAGCCCGGCCCTTACAGCCGTTCGAGCGTCACCGCCGTCAGATCATCTTTCAGGGGCCGCACCACATACATATCGAACAATTTCTGGAACCGCTGCAGGAAATGTTTTCCTTCCACCACATTGACACTTGAATCCCGGCACATCTCGAGAAATTGTTCATTGCCGATCATCCGGCCCATCTGGTCTTCGCTTTCCACCAGAACATCGCTATATAAAAACAGCATATCCCCTTTTTCAAAAGGCTCCACCCGCACGTCATAAGCGGCCTCCTGAATCATGCCCAAGGGGTAGCCGGTCGGGTCCAATTCGCGAATCTGTCGGGTCCCGGTTTTCAGGATCAAGGGCGCCGTCGACGCCGCAGAGGAATAACTGAAGGTGTTGTTCCTGGTATCAATGATACCGCACAACATGGTGGCATATTGTTCCATAGGCAGAAGCTGAAACAAATCTTTATTGAGTTTTTCCAGATAATACGCCGGAGACACAATTTTAAATCCCGGGCGGTTCCGGTAATTGGAAATCAGGGAATGCAGGCGAAAGGTATTGAGAGCCGCAGAAATGCCGTGCCCGGCGAAATCAGTCACATAGACAAAAATACGATCATCATCCAGACGCTCAAGCCCCCAGAAATCACCCCCCAGTTCATCCGATGCTTCATATTGTGACAGGATGCTGATCTGGTGGCTATCCTCAAGACTGACCAGTTCCTCCGCATCAGGCAACAACGCCCCCTGCATGGACCGGGCGATTTCCAGGTCGCGGGTCAGACGCTGATGATAATCCTGCAACCCAAGCATCATGCGGGTATATGTCAAATGCATCTTGATCCGATTGACAACTTCACCTCTGGCGACCGGTTTTGGAAAAATATCCGTGGCGCCAGCCTGATAGATTCGGGCCCGCTCTTCCGGGTCTGTTTGAAAGGTATGGATGATGATCGGGGTGTTTTTAAACGGCTCCTCGGTGCGCAATTCTCTGCAGGCGGCGACCCCGTCCATACCCGGCATCACCACATCCATCACAATCAGGTCGGGTTCAATCTCTTTCGCCTTGGTCAGCGCGTCCTGACCATCCTCGGCGAAATAGAGCTTGGTGTATCCTTCGCGTTCGAGAATCGCCGCCACAAGTTCGCGGTTGAAATCTTCATCGTCAACGATAAGAATCCGGCACCCGAAAATGTCTTCCGCCATATCGGAAATAGCATCACCCTGTTTCTTCAGGTTATTCTTGGCACTATACATTGATGTAGGACACATCGCCGTTACTCTTTTTATTCAAAACATAAGGGTATCGCGACCCGTGGCGGCTGGAAAATATCAGGATTTTATGAATTATCTATTTCAAACATCTGATCGAACCGGGCGACAGAAAACATGCGCTTGACCTGCCCCTGCGGTGACCGCAAAGTCAGATTGGCGGATGTTTTTGAAATTTCATCCCGGGCCAGAAGCAACATGCCTAACCCTGCCGAATCAATAAACTCCACCGCCGAGAGATCAACAATATTATTCTCGGAATGGCTGGCGACCATGCGCTTGACCATTTCCCGGAAACCATCCAGGTCTGAAAATGTTATCTTCTCGCTGAGTTTGGCTTCAAATACATCCTCTTTGACATCTACTTGATATTCCATTTGGCATCCTTCAGTTAAAAAAATTCAATATCCGTCGCATCGCTATCCTGCCGCACACCCAAGCCTGAACCAGCCTTTTCTTCTTCATCCCTGTCGCCGCCAAAAAACATTTTCATGATGTATCTCTGATCCAGTTCCTTGGGGGCACATCTTTTGATCACCTGATGCAGGAAACGCTTATTATCATCTGAAATAGTTACCTTTTCCTTTATATTATTATTTTCTGAATAACTTTCCCCTTCGGCGGGAAGACCACCCAGCATATTTAACGTCGCCGCTATCGCCTGCATTCTCTGACGCATCTGATCCTGGAATTGCATCGCATATACCATACGGTCTGAATTTTGTTTCAGATCACCGGTCATTTCCGGGCGATCTGAAAAAAGTTTATACACGGCGTGCGATGTCTGACGCTCCGTCGTCATGAAATCAGGCCTCAGCAATCGCCGGGCCTCGCCGATGGTTTTCTCCTGTTGCTGAGAAGAGGTGACAAGATGCCTGAATTCGGATGACAGTTCGGTCATTCGCTCCTCGACCATATCGGAAATGATCACAATTTCACTGGCGATATTGGCCAGAGTGCTTTGTTGAATTTGATACACGTCCTTAAATGTCAATTCCATATCTCCCAATGACTCGGCCACCGCCTTTTCGCCGGGCGCATCGTTATGGTATCTCTTGTGCGAGTTTGTTTTGCTCATGCCACCCCTGCTTTCCGCGCCGTTTTATTCCCGGCGCTGGCGATTAGTATTTCCTGGGCCATTTGGGACAAAGGCACCTGTTTCGCAACCGCCCCGGCCATCATTGCGGCCTTCGGCATGCCATATACGACGCAGCTTGCTTCATCCTGTCCCAATGTCATTGCCCCGGCCCGGCGCAGGCTCAGTAATCCTTCCGCGCCGTCCTTGCCCATGCCGGTCAGAATTACCCCCACCGCATCGGCACCGACACTCGTCACCACCGACTTGAACAGCCGATCAACCGACGGGCGGTAGCTGTCATTTTCATCCCCGCAGGCCACATGACCAATCAACTGGACGCCGCGTTTGCGAACGGTAAAATGCTTCCCGCCCTCGCCAATATAAATGGTTCCCGCCTGCAATATCTCCCCGTCCTCGATTTCCTTGACCCGGGGGGCGCAGTCTTTATCGACCCGGGCGGCAAACCGGGCCGAGAACCCGCCGGAAATATGCTGGGCGATCACGATCGGCGGACAGCCGGCCGGCAGTCTCCTGATAATCGCGTGCAAGGCCTCCACCCCACCGGTTGACGAGCCAATAACAATGATCTTGGCGTTATAGCAGGCGGGCCCCGCCAGTGGGCGCCCGCCTTTGTCCGGGGTGCGGGCCCGCCCGCTTTGACGGACCTGCGCAAACCGGGCAATTTTTATTTTGGCAATCAACTCCGTGGCGATGCTGCTAAGATCCTGATCTTGTGGTTTGGCGACATAATCCACCGCCCCGAGTTCAAGCGCCCGCAGGGTTACTTCCGTCCCCTTGCCCGTCAGGGTCGACACCATAATCACCGGCATGGGGCGCAGGGACATGATCTTTTCGAGAAAAGCAATGCCATCCATCCGGGGCATTTCCACATCCAAAGTCACCACATCAGGATTAAGCTGTTTAATCTTCTCCCGCGCCTGATAAGGATCCGCGGCTTCGCCCACCACCGTAATCATCGGGTCAGCCGACACGACGGCCCGGATCATGGTTCTGATCAGGATAGAATCATCAATGATGAGTAATTTTATCTGTGGCGACACAACCGGGCTCTCCTAAAAAAGTTCAACCTCACCCCCTAAAGTTTCCTGTTCTATCCGGTTCCGGAATTTTGTTTCCTGGGCCACGATATTCAGATCGCTCGTACGGCGCAGTATTCTGACGAAAACTTTGCCCGTCGAAGGACAGAAAGCAACCCGGCGCGGATAATTCCCCCCGAGATCACAGGTTTCCAGATACAGATTCTCGGCTTTGACATACTGGTGCAGGAATTCAATATTCTTTGCCCCGATGTCCGCCTTGATCTTCAACACATTCCCCGCCCCGAACGCCTTGAGAACCAGACGTTCCCGCTGACCACCACACCGTAAAATATCGTTGATCAGATATTCCATGGCGTTGTTGCCATAGCGCATCGAGAAATCATTCTTCGTTTCCGCGCCTTTGTTTTCCGGCAGCAGAAAATGGTTCATGCCTCCCACCCTGATGAGCGGATCATAAACGCAAACAGAAATACAGGATCCTAATGTGGTCATGATCATGTCTTCGGACTGCACCAGAACGCAATAGCCCCCCTGATTGACTTGATGCACCGTGGCATTGAAGTGCTGGTTAAAATAGGTTGACCCTACTTTAGCTTCCACTGCCTCTATCCGCCGCCGCCGATCCTTTAATCCAGGTCTTTTTTCCATTACATTGTGGGTCCTCTCGGACACGAGCCCCCTCATGTCAGCACCCTATAAATCGTTTTACCTTCACATTTATATATGTCTGATACATTCAGAAGGCTTTCAGAATGTCCGACGAATAAAATTCCGTTGGGCTTTAAATATTCAGCGTAGCGACGCACAAGGTTGGTTTGTGTCTCCCGGTCAAAATAAATCATCACATTACGGCAAAAGATAGCATCGAACTTCCCCCGCATCGGCCAGGGGTGCAACAAATTAAGTTCTTTAAACGTAATAATCTCTTTCAGGTCCGGTGACATTTCCCGCAATTCTTCCTGATGTCCTCGGGTCGTTCGTCTCCGGCTCGGACGGGTGTAGGTCTTGAACAGGTTTTTCGGAATCGTATCGGCACAGCGTTCCGCCTCATAATATCCCGCCTTCGCCATATCCAGCATGTTGGTGTCCAGATCCGTCGCCAGAATTTTGCAATTCCGCGTCCGTCCCCCCAACGTACGCCGCATCACCATCGCAATGCTGTAGGGTTCCTGTCCCGAAGAACAGCCTGCAGACCATATCCGCACCGGATGCCCGGCATCGGCATCAACCTGACGGCGCAGGGGCTGGAGAATTTTGTCCCGCAGGAATTCAAAATGATGAATTTCCCGAAAGAAATTGGTCGTATTGGTGGTAATCGCATTGAGCGCCATACCCAGTTCCGTTTCCCCGTCCGGTCCGGCCAGATAACGGCAATAGGCTTCAAAGCTGTCAAGCCGCAGCACCCGCAGACGGCGTACCAGACGCCCATAAACCATTTCTTTCTTTTTCGCGGTCAGCACAATGCCTGTTTTGTCGTGAAGCAACGCGGATAAAAAATCAAAATCCTGTTGGCGCCATTCAAATTCCCGCTCCTTTTCCCGCGCGAGCGGCATTCCGCTTTCCGACATATATTTCCCCTCTTAAAATTCAGCCCAATCCGGATCCGTGCCCACACTGCCGTTCGCCACAGATTTCTTTTTAAGATTCGGCGTTACCACAGATTCCGGGCTTTCCACCAGACCGATAGAACGACTGGCCTGACCCCGTTGGGTCAGAACCGGGGCAGCCGCCCGTTGTCCCCCCATGGCATCCCCGATCTTGAAGAAGGACATCAAACGTTGCATCTCGGCCGCCTGACGCTCCAGCAGCCGGGCGGCAGCAGTGCTTTGTTCCACCAGGGATGAATTTTGCTGGGTCATATCATCCATTTCCGCAATCGCGACATTGACCTCGTCAATGCCCTGGGTCTGTTCGGCGCTGGCATTGGCGATCTCTGATACAATTTCGGCCACCTGGGTGATTGATTCCATAATGTCATTCAAGGCTGTCCCGACGTTATTGACCAGTTCGACCCCGTTTTTAATCTGGGTATTGGAACTGGTGATAAGAGATTTGATCTCGTTCGAAGACTGGGCCGAGCGTTGCGCCAATGTGCGGACTTCTTCCGCCACAACCGCAAATCCCTTGCCGGCTTCCCCGGCCCGGGCGGCTTCCACCGCCGCATTCAGGGCCAGAAGGTTGGTCTGAAAGGCAAGGTCGTCAATCACGCCAATGATATCGGAAACTTTCTGTGAAGACGCCTCAATCGCGCCCATGGCATCGACGGCCTGCTTGGCGACCGCGCCGCCACTGACCGCCATCTCACGGGATGTATCGGCGAGCTTATTGGCATCGCCTGCATTATCCGCATTTTGTTTAACCGTCACCGCCAATTCCTCCATGGAGGCCGCGGTCTCTTCCAGTGCAGAGGCCTGGGCCTCTGTGCGCCGGCTGAGGTCATCACTTCCGGTGGACAATTCCGCCGAGGCGGTCGCCACTTCCCCGGCAGAGGTATTGACCTGGCTGACAATATTGGTCAGCTGTTCTGCCGTTTCGTTGGAACTGTCTTTCAGCAGCTCGAAGGTGCCTTCATAGTCGGCGTCAATGGTTTCGGTCAGATTCCCTTTGGCCAGTTCCGCCAGAACCCGCGCCAGATCATCTGTCGCCGCCTGGGTGTTCTCGCCAATGCTGTTCATGTTATTGGCCAGGTTGAGCATGAAGCCCTGCTTGCCTTCCGTGACCACCCTTTTGGTAAAGTCACCGGCAGCGGCGGCATTGACCACGACATTCAGTTCAGCCTCAATTGCCAGTTCCTGGGTCATGTCTTTCCATTCAACCACGACGCCCAGACGCGCCCCACTGTCGTCCGTTACCGGGTTGACGACCAGATTGAAATCAAATCCGCCAACCTTGATGTTCGCCTCATAGGTAGATGTCAGATTATCAAGCAAGCCTCTCTGGTGGCCCGGATTTTTATGGAAAATATCAATGTTGCTGCCGACAATCTTGCTGGCGTCAAAATGCGGAAGATCCTTACGCAAATCCGATTCAGCCTCGCGCATCATTTTCAGTAAAACATTGTTCATATAGACAATCTTGTAATCCTTGTCGGCCACCATCATGTTGGTGCTGGCATTATCCAGGGCAATCTTGATGCGTTGATTGTCGTTGGCAATCCGCATATCTTCCTGCTCGCGGGCCAGTTTTTTCGTCACATCTTCCCATTCCACGACCGTACCGGCCCTGTTGCCGTCCTGATCGATGATCGGATTCACCACCAGATCAAACGACAATCCCGCCACTTTAATTGTGGTTTCCTTGATACCGGTCAATCCATCAAGAATGCGCCGCTGATGAGAAGGGTCCTTGTGAAAAATATCAATGTTCACGCCAACCAGTTTCCGGGCATCCAGCTTGGGCAGATCCTGGCGCAGTTTCTGTTCATTTTCCCGCATCATATCCTGCATGGTCTGGTTCATATAAACGATGTTATAGTCCGCATCCGCGACCATGATATTGGTCTTGGCGCTGTTGGTTGCTTCCCTGATCCTCAGGTTTTCCAGAGCCTCTGACTGCAGAACCGTCATGGCATTGGCCATACGGCCAATCTCATCAGTTCTGCTTAAATCAAGATCGAGCTGTGCTCTGTTGCCCTTGGAAAGGGCAATAAGGCACTCGGTGGCGGCGACAATCGGCGCACCGATAAGCCGCGATAAAATGATGACCATCACGGCGGAAAGAATAAAGACCACCGCCAGCGCCAGAAGCAGGATCTGGGTTACCTGATTTATCGGCATCATGTATTCCGCCTTGTCAATCTGGCCAATCAATGCCCATTTCACACCTTCGAAGCGAAAAGGCTCATAAAAAGATATCACTTCGGTATTATCATGATTCAACGTTTCCAGGTTGCCGGTTTTACCTTGCAAAGCTTGCTGAACGTCTTCCGTATCCACTTTCCGGGTCAGGATTGTCGAATTTTCCGTGCCGGTAACGAAACGACTGTCCGTCCGCATCAACAGATCTTCGCCAACGATAAAAGCGTCCCCGGTTTTCCCCAGCCCGGTGGATTGCCCCATCACAGCATTAATGTTGGCGATCGGCATCTGATAGGCGAGAACGCCGACAAAAGTCCCGTCGACATCATAAATTGACGTTGAAATAAAACTGGCCGCCGCGCCGTTACTTGGTTCATATCCTTTGAAGTCAAAGAAGGACACCACGCCCGGACGTCCGGCATTCTTGGCGGCCATATACGCCTTGGCCAAATCGGTTTCGCGCCAGGGACCCGTGGTAAAATTGGTCGCATAATCCGGCTCCTTAAAGACCGTGTAGACCAGATTTCCTTCTGTATCGAACAGAAAGACATCGTAATAGCCCCGTTTTTCCTGAAGATTGCGGAACCAGGAATGATATGTCGCATGAGCCTGGCTATAGTTAGAGCCATCCTGAGCGGACATCAACTTGTCTTTCTGGCCTGGCGGATGTGGGTTTTTGAAAATATAATTCGACTGCAGTTCCGTCCCCGCGTTGGCGCCGAGATCGCGCCACCCCTTGGAAAAAGTCTTGATCGCCTCGACGGTGGCAGGATTCTGGGCGACAATCACAAGGTCTTCTTGGATGGAGCCGAGATATTGCTCAAGCCCGGCCTTTCGGGACTCTATAACATTGATAAATTTGCTTTCGAGCTCCTGATGGGTGGTTTCAACGGTTGTGTTGTAAATCATCACCCCCAGAACAATAGTGATAACCCCCGGCGTCACGATACCGCCAATAAGTTTGGTCATTAAACTGGCGTTCAGCAGCTTCTTCATCAGTTGATTATCTTTTAAAAAACGTCCCATAACAGTGCCTCTTTCGCTAACTTGTCTCAAATATCAATTTTGTGCCTGCCGCATGCGATTACGCAACCGCCGCACGGGCCATATCCCCGGTATTCTCGTCACTGGCGTTTCCGGCCAGATCCATGTCCGGAATTTTGTTCATATCGAACAGCATTCTCGGCTTTACAATCGCAATCATCTTTTCATTTACGGACACCAGGCCTTCCATAAAGGCATATTCCGGATTGGCGTCCTGATCCGGCACGGCAAGAATATCTTCCGCGGCAATGGTCAGAATGTCAGATACCGCGTCCACCAGAATGCCGATGGTGCGTTCCTCAAGCGTGACAATGATCACCACATGGGTTTTGCCCGGTTCTGTACGCCCGCGCCCGAAACGGGTTCGCATGTCAAATACCGGGACAATAACACCCCGCAAATTAATCACGCCCCGCATATAATCCGGTGCATTCGGCAGACTGGTTGTCGGGATCCAGCCTTTGATCTCCCGCACCATGGTGATTTTCACCGCATAAGTCTCCGCCCCGATGGTAAAGGAGATATATTGACGGGTCATGCCGTCGGTGTCGGATCTGGTCTCTGTTTCTGTCTGTAAAACTTCTGTTGTCATTGGTATCGTACCTCTGTCTTGGATTCTGATGGACGGGGCGATGTCTCTGATAATTCATACGGGCCGGAGCTCAGACTCTGCACGGCGGCGATATCAACAATCAGGGACACCAGGCCATTGCCCAGAATGGTCGCGCCTGAAACGCCTTCGACCAATTCATAGTTTTCTTCCAGGCTTTTGATCACGACCTGTTGTTGATTGACCAGATCATCGACAATAAAGCCCATCAGGACTCCGCCTTCCCCCTCAACAACGACCACAAGACCGTTGCAGGGATCACGTTGCGCGTCCTGCACCTTGAAAATGTCATAAAGCGGCACCAGACTGATATAATCACCGCGAAACATCATCAGATTGCGGCCATCGGGCAACGCGCTTATCTCATCCGGTTCCGGACGCAGACTTTGAATGATATTGGCCAGAGGAAGCACGTATTTCTCCCGACCAATTTCGACCACCATGCCGTCCATCACCGCCAGGGTCAGCGGCAGCGACATGCTGAATTTACTGCCCTTGCCCGGTGTTGAATCGATGGATATCCGCCCGCCGAGGCCTTGAATATTCTTGCGCACCACATCCATGCCCACGCCGCGCCCCGACACATTGGTCACGGCCTCGGCCGTGGAAAAACCCGGCATAAAGATCAGATTGTTGATTTCATCGTCGTTCAGGATCGCGTCTGAATGCACCAGACCCCGTTCAATGGCCTTTCTCAACACCACATCCTGATTAATCCCCGCCCCGTCATCAGCTATTTCGATAAATATTCGTCCGCCGCGATGAAAGGCCGATAAATGTATAACGCCTTCTTCATCCTTGCCCGCTGCCCGACGCTCCTCCGGGGATTCCAGCCCATGATCAACACTGTTGCGGATCATATGCATCAATGGATCACCGATGCGTTCCGTCACGGTTTTATCAACTTCGGTCTCTTCCCCCGACATCACCAGACGGGCTTTCTTGTCCAAGGCGCCGGTCAGTTCCCGCACCAGTCGTGGCATGCGCGAGAACACGGATTTTACCGGTTGGGCGCGGATTGCCATAACGCTGTCCTGCAATTCACGCACATGACGGGACATTTCATCGATGCCCTGCACCAGATTAGGATATTGTTCGACCAGTATCTGACCACCCTGTTCCTGTAACATGGCCTGGGTGATAACCAGTTCACCCACCATATTCACCAGACGATCTACCTTGTCGAGCTCGACCCGGATTGACTTGCTGACCACCTCTTCACTGCGGGCGCGCACTTTCGTGTCTTTTGGCCGGGTCGTTTTCTGAGACGACGCGACAAGCGTGTCTTCCGGTTCAAACAGACCGGCCGCGTCATCTGCGACAAAAGCATCAGGTGACAGGTAGGGTCCAAGGTCGGTAATGTCCAGATCACAATCGCCTTCGACAAATTCGAAGATCTCTTCTATATCGGCAACATTCGCCGAAGTGACCAGACGAAACCGCCAGATAAAATAGGCCTGTTCGGCCTTCATGTCTTCCAGATCCGGCAACGCCGTCTGATCCAGTATTGTCTCCAGCCGTCCAAGGCACGCCAGTTCACGGATCAAAAGCAACGGTTCATTGGCCCGTTGGAACATATCGGGAAAGGGTTTAAACAGAATCTGGAAAAGGTGTTCTTTTGCCGCCACTTCTCCTAGTCCGGAGTCCGCCTGCGCCGCCGCATGATCCTCCTCCCCGGAAAGCGGCACACCGGTATGTTTCAAAATATCCGTCATCGCCCGGGCGACTTCCGCGCCGTAATTCTCATCCAGCACAATCCCCTGCTGCGCCGCCCCGACCAGTTCGGTCAGAACGTCAAAGGCTTTCAGCAAAACATCCAAATAGGCCGGTTCCATTTCCAGGGCGCCGGCGCGCATATCATCGAGCAGGGTTTCCTGAATATGTGCAAAAGACACCAACTGCGCAAAACCAAAGGTTCCCGCCCCGCCCTTGATGGAATGCACCGCGCGAAAGACAGAATGCAGGGTTTCCACATCACTGTCACCCGCCTGCAACTGCATCAGGCCTTCTTCCAGGCTGATCAACAGTTCTGCGCATTCCTCAAAGAAAATGGCCTTAAACTGTTCCATCGGATCTGACATTAAAGTCCCCTTTTCGCAACGCCGTTAACGCGCATGCCTCTGGCGCAACAGCAAATTCATATGAGGAGAAAGTGCTTTATCCACACACTTTCTCAACAACCTGAAGCAGTTTTTCCGGGTTGAACGGTTTAACAATCCAGCCTGTCGCACCTGCGCTTCGGCCTTCATTTTTAATATTGGAATCGCTTTCCGTCGTCAGGATCAGAATGGGGGTCGTCCTGGCTTGTGATAGCTTTCGGGCCTCCCGGGTAAAGGTAAGACCATCCATAATCGGCATATTGATGTCTGTGATAATCACATCAAATTTCCCGTTGCTTACCTGGTCCAGGCCCAGTTGACCATTTTCTGCTTCCATAACTTCAAAGCCAGCGTTCTTCAGGGTAAATGACACCATGTCCCGCATGGTTTTTGAATCGTCAATTGTTAATGCAGTTCTACTCATATTGTGTGCTCCAGAATGAGAGAATCCTGAGGGATTCCAACGTCTGTCAAAGCCTGTCTGCAGGCATCTGACATTTCGGAAAAAGTGAAAGGAACATTCAGGAGAGCCGCTTTTTTCTGTACGGCGCACAGGATCTGAATGCAGGGCGTGGTCAAGCGTTCCACCTCCGCCCCGGACACAACAAGAGCATTACCAGTCTCCAGGCAATTTCGAAATCCATGAAGCAAATCTTCCGCCGAGGACAGGTCCAGAACAGAATGTAATTGGATTCTATTTTCTTCATGTGAAGTCTCTATCGTGAATGCGCTCATTATACCCTCAATGCTTGAACTGTAACTCACATACTTTACTGTCTAGACAGGACACGCTAGACGGGAAACCTTAAATTTGTTTTAAGAAGATTATTATTTACGAATATAATAATGTTTTTATGTTGCAAATGTTCTCAGACTCCCCAAAACCGGTACTATCTATGAGAAAACATGGATGCGGGGAAGGTCATCGGCCCCCCATTAATAAAGTTGAAACCATTTTTCTTCTATTGTGTGGCCCGTTGAGCAATGATTACCCCACGACCGAAGGCAAAGTTTGGCCATGACTGTATTGGTTATACATGACACTAATCAGACACCCCTCAAAGCTGGGGGCACTACTGACATTCCCGGAATACTGACGACGTGTGATTGCCCCTTTGTTGAGGCCACGTCTTTAAAAGACGCCCTGATGCTACTGACCGAAAAAGTGGGCGCCATTCATACCATCATCGTCAATTACCGTATTATCATGGAAAATGGTAATTTCCTCAAGCAGTTAACGTCAACCACTACCCTGCGCGATATCCCGTTGATACTGCGTGTCGACGTTCAGGAACAGGACCGGATCAAACCGTTCAAACATTCAGCGCCATATCTCTGGCTGCAACATCCTTTTACCGCAAGTTCGCTTTATTCCATGGTGTTAAGCGCCGAAAGCGAATTTGCCCAGCGACGGGCGCTACGGCGGGAAATTCATTCCCGGGAATCCGTCATTGGCGCCATTACCCGGGGTACTTTCCGCATCAAGACATTTGATCAGGCCGAAGCCCTGACCACCATGTTGTCCCTGGCTTGCCCTGAACCGGACCGGGTCGCCTTTGGTCTGTTCGAATTGCTCGCCAATGGTATTGAACATGGCAACCTGAGCATCAGTCATGAGGAAAAACGCGAACTGATGGCTGAAAACAAACATCGGGACGAAATTCAAAGACGCCTTCACCTGCCTGAAAACAAAGACAAATACGTCGAAATCGTTTTTGAGCGAGAAAGTAACCTCGTCACGTTCAAGATCACGGATCAAGGCAACGGGTTTGATTACGATAGCTATCTGGAAGACGACCTGCTCACCAACCAGACCCATCATGGTCGGGGTATTGCGCTGGCCCGCGCCACCAGTTTTGACTATCTGGAATATCTCGACAAAGGCAATAAAGTCCTGGCTGTCACCAAATTCAATCTCTGATCCCCCCGACTGACTTTATGTTTTATTTTTGATCCTCATGGGATAAGCTGCCGGCTTTAGTGACCGCCAGTTGAAAGCCCGCCACCATGATGTCAGATGCCCCGATATATCTCGAAAAAGACCAGAATATAGGCTGGTTGACCCTCAATCGCCCCGCCCGTAAAAACGCCCTCAATAAAGAAATGTGGCAGGCGATCCCGGATCTGGTGCGCGATGCCGTCAAAGATCCGGCGATCAAGCTTCTGATCCTGCGTAGCGCTGTGGAGAATATCTTCTGCGCCGGGGCCGACATCAGCGAGTTCGACTTGTTCATGACCGACATGACAGCCCGGGACGAAAATCGTCAGGCGCTTCGGGCCGCCTGCGCCGCCCTGGAGGATTGCGATATTCCCACTCTGGCGATGATCCAGGGGGCCTGCGTCGGGGGTGGCTGCATCCTCGCGCTCTGCTGCGACTTGCGGTTCGGTGACACCAGTTCCCGCTACGGCATCACGCCCGCCAAACTCGGGCTGGTTTACGGCCTGTCCGACACCCGGCGGCTTCTGGATCAGGTGGGACCGGCCGCCACCCGTGACATTCTTTTTTCCGCCCGAATCCTGTCCGCCACCAAAGCCCTGCAGACCGGACTGGTCAACGAAATTTACGCCCCCGCTATGCTGGAACAGGAAGTCCGTGATTATGCCGCCCTGTTGCTGGCCAACAGCCCCCACAGCCTGAAAGAAATCAAACAGGTGATCAAACGGGTTCAAAACGGGATGCGGGATGACGATGAACTGTCCGAAGAGATATTTACCAAAGCCTTCGACGGCCCGGATCATCAAGAAGGTGTCGAGGCCTTTCTCAATAAGCGCACGCCGGTCTACTGAGCGGCGACGCTTTAGTTCTGACGTTCGGACGGAAAGATGAGCTCTTGCGCCGTGACAATCTGACAATATTCTCCCGCCATATTGGCCAGTGCCATGTCATGCACCTCTTGGGCGCTGCGGATCACGCCGGCGTAATCCCTCATGGCGAAGGTAAAACAGCAGTCTTCGATCAGGAAACTGCGCAGCCCCAGATTGCCCGACATCCGCACAGTCGCCTCGACAGAGTTATTGGTTTTCACTCCGGCAAAAAACACATCGGTGATGCCGTGCTTTTTGAGAATTTCCGCCAGATCCGTGGCGATAAAGGCACTGTTGGTGCATTTGCCGATCACGATATCACCCGGCAGAGGCTCCAGCCCGTCGAGAAAGGCGTGAGTTGCGGTATCGGGCCGAAATGCCGAGGCGTCTTCCCGGGAATCGTGGCGCACAATCACCACCGGTCGCCCGGAAGCGCGCCAGCGGGTGAGAAGATCCCTCAGGATCCGTTCGGCCTGCGGATTATTGCGTGGGCCCACCGCCGCCCAATAGGGCGCCTCAATGGCTTTTTGCATGTCGACAATAATCAACGCCGCATTTTCGGATAGTTCAATCATATTCGTCACCGCATCCGCGCCGCATTGGCGATGCGCAGACAGGCGCGGGCGCAGATCGCCTCGGCGGGCAGGCCGGTGATCTTGCATTCCGCCTCCGCCTCAAACACGATATCCAGGGCATTGCCAAGTTTCGAGGTCGACCATTTGCCCAGTTGGGCCATCAGGGATTTTTTCTCGGGCGAAAATTTATTATACACCACCGCCATCACCGCCTGTTCGGCCCCCATGCCCTGATCCATGCTGCCGCGCACCAGATGCAGTTTCTGCAGCCGCCGCGCCACATTGCGCAAAATGGGAATGGCGTTCTCCCCCCGGTTGAACGCCTTGAACAAGGTATCATCCAGGGTTTTCAGGTCGCCGCCGGTGGTCGCCTCGGCAATCATATCCAGGGTCAGGGTGCCACTGTCGCCGACACAGGCGCGGGCGTCATTCAGACTGACCATGCGGCGGCCTCCTTCGGACGGCCCCATATAAAGCGCCAGTTTTTCCAGCTCGCCCCGCGACACCATGCGGTCGCCGCCGAGGTTATGCTGCAGATAGATTGCCGCTTCGGGTTCCAGTCCCAGATTATGCGCGCCCATCACTTCCAGGATCAGACTTTGCAAATTCCCCTGGTCATCTTCGTAACAGGCAATTGCCGCCGCATTCTTGGCCTTGTTGAATAATTTGACCAGCCCGGCGGTCGCCTTGAGGCTGCCGGCGGTGATGATCACCAGTCCGTCGCCGATCGGATCGTCGAGAAAAGATTTCGCCGCGGCCGTGACATTTTCCCCGGCCCCGTCAACCCGGATCACCCGTTGCCCGCCCATCATGGAAATCGCGGCCGCCTCATCCGCCAGCAGGGCCGGTTCATCTTTCAGGCGGCCCGGTTCAATATTGGCCACCAGAAAAGGATCGCGCAGGTCAGGGGCGATCTGCTTGGCTATTTTTTCCGCCCGTTCGCGCACCAGACCCTCATCCCGGCCATAAATCAGCACCGCCCGATAAGCGGGGTTGAGTTTGCGGACCTGGGCGTTGGCGTCGTTCTTGTTGAGCTTCATTGCGTATTCTGGGTTGTCTTTTGCGGTGTCTTCTGTTGGGCCTCATTTTGACTGAAATAGGCCCCGATACGGGTGGCCATCTGATTGCTGACCTCCTCGACCAGGCGGCCTAGCGAGGCGTTCCGGGCAATCATATTGGAATAATCCGACTGGGCCAAGTCATAAGTCACCAGACCGCGCGCCGCCGAATCCAGAATAACTTTCGATGTCGCCACTTCTTCCAGCTGATAGGCGGTGATCAGTTTCAGATTCTGCAACGTCACTGATTCATCTTCCCGAATACCATAGCCATGCTCTTCGATGAGAAACGTCACCCGCAGGATATATTCCGCCGACTTTGTCTCCCCATAGGGCGTCAACCGATCCATCAGGTTATTGCGAATCACCTGCCCGATGCGCGACGGCCGTCCCTCCTCGGTGATGCTGTCCACCCGGATATTGGCCATGACATCCCTCAGGTCGCTTTTTCCATCGGAAAACTGTCCATACATGGGCTTGAACCCGCACCCGGCCAGCAGCCCGGTCAGGAGAAAAACACCCAGAAACGTTTTCAAGATATGGCGCAGTTGCATAAGCGGGTCCTAGATAACGATATTGACGATCTTGTTGGGGACGACAATCACTTTGCGGATCGGATTGTCGCCGACAAACTGACGAATCTTCTCAGACGCCAGCGCGATCTTCTCGACTTCGGCTTTATCCATGTCCTTTGCCATGTCAATGGTGTCGCGCAGCTTGCCTTTGACCTGGATCGCAATAGTGACAGTATTCTGTTCCATCAGTTCGGGGCGGGCCACAGGCCAGGCCGCATCGGTGAGAATGCCGTCATAGCCCATATGCTGCCACATCTCTTCCGCCAGATGCGGCATCATCGGCGCCGAAATCTGCACCAGACAGGTCAGGGCTTCGCGCAGGGCATAGGCATCGCCGTCTGATCTGTCCGGCTTGAAACCGCTGATGGCATTGGCGAATTTATAGATCTGGGCCACGCAGTTGTTGAAGTGGAAATCCTCGATATCCTTGCCGACACTGGCGATGCTGACATGGGTCATGCGGCGCAATGCCGCCGCCGCCTTGCCAAAGTCCGCCGGCTCGTCTGCGGCCGCCGTCAGGCCGTCACAACCGGTGATCACCGTGCGCCACAGACGCTGGGTGAAGCGCCAGGCGCCTTCGACGCCTTCTTCCGTCCATTCCAGATCGCGCTCGGGCGGGCTGTCGGACAACATGAACCAGCGCGCCGTGTCGGCGCCATATTGATCAATAATCTCGGTCGGATCAACGACGTTTTTCTTCGACTTCGACATTTTGATTGAACGGCCAACGGTCACTTCCGCGCCGTTATGCTTTTCCACCAGAACCCCGGCGTCATTGCGGGTCAGATCGGCCGGGAACAGCCAGTCGCCCGCCGCATTCTGATAAGTCTCATGACAGACCATGCCCTGGGTGAACAGGCCGTCAAAAGGTTCATCCACCGACAGGAGGTCAACTTTTTTCATGGCGCGGGTGAAAAAGCGGGAATAGAGCAGATGCAGGATCGCATGCTCGACGCCGCCGACATATTGGTCCACCGGCAACCAGTAATCCGCCGCCGCCTTATCCACCGGGTCCGCAGACTTTGGTGAACAGAAACGGGCAAAATACCAGCTCGAGTCGATGAACGTGTCAAAAGTGTCTGTCTCCCGCCGCGCCGCCGCACCGCAGGAAGGGCAGTCTACATGTTTCCAGGTCGGGTGATGTTCCAGCGGGTTGCCCGGTCTGTCAAAACTCACATCATCCGGCAATTTTACCGGTAGCTGGTCTTTCGGCACCGGCACGATACCGCAGGCGTCACAATGGATCACCGGGATCGGACAGCCCCAATAACGCTGACGGGAGATGCCCCAGTCACGCAGACGGAAATTAATGGTCTTCTTGCCAAAACCGCCGTCTTCGGCGCGGCGGATGACTTCCGCCTTGGCCGCCTCAATGGTCAGGCCATCAAGCCACTGGGAATTAAACAGGGTGCCAGGCCCGACATAGGCCTCTTTATCAACGTGGAAACTGTCGGACTCACCGTCAGGCCGAATGACCGTACGGACATCAAGCCCGTATTTATGGGCGAAGTCCAGATCGCGCTGGTCATGGGCGGCGGACATAAAGATCGCACCGGTGCCATACTCCATCAAAACAAAGTTGGCGACATAGATCGGCAGATCGCGGTCCTCGAACGGGCTTTTGGCTTTCAGGCCGGTGTCAAAGCCCTTTTTCTCCATCTTTTCCATGGCTTCTTCGGTGGTACCGCCGGCGCGACATTCGAGGATGAAGGCCTGCAAATCCGGATTATCCTGCGCCAGTTTCTCAGCCAGCGGGTGATCCGCCGCCACCGCCATGCCGCAGGCGCCGAAGATGGTGTCGGGGCGGGTGGTGTAGACTTCAAGCCTGTCTTCCCCCGGGATATCGAAAAACAGCCGCAACCCTTCGGACCGTCCGATCCAGTTCTGCTGCATGGTGCGGACCTTTTCCGGCCAGCGGTCGAGATCATTCAGCGCGCTGTTGAGCTCGTCAGCATAGTCGGTGATCTTCAGGAACCACTGGCTCAGCCGCCGCCGTTCCACCGGCGCACCGGAACGCCAGCCGCAACCATCCACGACCTGCTCATTGGCGAGCACGGTATTGTCCACCGGATCCCAGTTGACCCAGGATTCCTTGCGATAGACCAGGTCACTGTCCATGAAATCAAGGAACATTTTCTGTTCCTGTCCATAATAATCAGGATCGCAGGTGGCGAATTCCCGGGACCAGTCGAGGCTAAGCCCCATCTGTTTCAGCTGACCGCGCATATGATCGATATTTTCATAGGTCCATTTGGCCGGATGCACGTTATGTTCCATGGCGGCATTTTCCGCCGGCATGCCGAAGGCGTCCCAGCCCATGGGATGCAGCACATTAAAACCCTTGGCCCGGCGATAACGCGCCACCACATCGCCCTGGGTATAGTTGCGTACATGGCCCATGTGGATCTTGCCGGACGGATACGGGAACATTTCCAACACATAATATTTTGGCCGCGTCGGGTCTTCTGTCGCGGTAAAGGTATCCCGGTCCTGCCAGATTTTTTGCCATTTCGCCTCGCTGAGGCCCGCGTTATAGCGTGTCATAATGTTCCTGATCCTAATACTTTGTATCGTAACTAAAGACGGACAGACCAACCCGGGTCAGCTGTCCGTCATCATTGGTTTCAGAAGCCCCTTGCCTGGGCACCCCTGTGTACGCGTCTTGCGGCCTATTTCGTCGGCGCGTTATTACGCCGCAGCAGTTTGGCCTGCATCAGAATCGCGTTGCGGATGTTGATAGAAGCCCCCGGCCGTGGCGCCATATCGGTCCAGCCCGTCGACGATTTGGCCTGACGATGCACGGTCACCTTGACGGAATCCGCGGTTAATTTTTTACCGACTATCCGGACGTCAACCTTGGTGCGTTCCTCCGGATTTTGCGGATTAACTTTCCAGTCGCTAAGGATCACACCGCCATTATTGTCGGCCGTCAGCAACGGCATAAAATCGAGCGTCTCAAGGGAGGCGCGCCAAAGATAGGCATTGACCCCGATTTGATATACTTCTTCCGCGGCTTCAATATTGGCGGCTTTATCATTGCCGCCAAAAATGCTGCAGCCCCCCAGGGTCATCATCACCCCGGCCATACCCCCAAGCACGACGGCCTTTGCTGATTTTTTTATCCCATTCGTTATTATATCATTCACGGTCATGCATATTCCATTCTTGTTAAACACGGCTCAAAGCTACCCGACTTCAGTTTGGACATTTCTTGCGGCGCAGCGTCTTGCGCTTTCAATGGTGGCTCCGTCCCGTAGCACTAAAGTCAAAATTTACGGCATCATAGCCGGTGACGTCCCCGCTTTAAAGCTGTTTATCTTGTTGTTTCGGGCCAAACAAGAATTTCTTCTATAATTTTGTTCATAATCGGGCAATGGCGGAAAGATACGGAGTCTGCTTTCTCAATAATCCAGGAATTGAACGAAAGGGCCTAGTCCCCTTATTTTATTCAATTTTTATTCATCCCGACCTGCCCTGTGATCCAGACAAATTCTGTGATTTTGGTTGATTCTAATGTGTAATAATATATACTTGCAAACAGACGTGTGATTCTATAAGGATTGCACCAATACTGCCAAAAGGAAAAATGACGCGACATAACAACCGTTGCCGAAGAATTCCTGAAGCAGAGAATAAATAACAATGCGTTTGATTGATATACAAAACGTTAGAGAACTTAACGTTCAGATCCGAAAATTAAGTTCAGAGTGAGGATACGTCGTGAACCGCTTGAAAGGCAGCATAGCCCTTTTTTGCACCCTTGGACTATACACCGTGGGGACGATGGCCCATGGCGCCGCGCCAACCTCCGATTCTGACGCCGTAAATGATAAAAGCCTCACCTCCGTTATTCTGTCCTTCTTTGGCAAAGATGCCGAAAAGCAGGAAAAAACAGTTTCAGAAGCCATTCAACTGGAAAAACCTTCCGCCGCCAACCAAGATCAGTATATCAGGCTGTCAGAGCCCGATACCACGCTGACATTTCAAGGGGCGAAACAACCTGAGAAAAAGGTGACGGTCACCCAGTCCTTCGACGTCAAGCCGTCCTTGATTTTCAATATGGGGGAAAGCGGCATCGCCAACGCCCCGCGGGGCACGGTTGCCAATTATGGCGGATGGGCCACGGGAAACCGCGTGACCTTCTCCTATGGACGTCCCGGCGTTATCAGCGACACCCGGTCGATAGAACTTTCCCTCGGCTCGCAATTCCTCACGGAACCGACTTCCATTCTCTCTCCCCTGTATGAAGGTGCGGACTTCAACCAGATCAATAACCGCCAGGTTTATAATCTGTCCTTTGATGTGGGCTATGCCGGCTTTACCCTCGGCGCCTCCTTCAGTCAGGAACGCCTGCTGCATGACGAAGGCCTGAAAGGCTACGACATCGGCTTTGGCTATCTCGGCAACAAATGGGGGGCGGATCTCAAATTTGGTGAATATAAGCGCGAACGTGACCGGCTTTTCGCCTCTATCGAAGAATTTTATGACACCACCTACGCCCTTGAACTGGGGGCGGCCTATCATCTGAACTCCAACATCCGCTTTACCGGCCGATTTACTTATTATTCCTATGGTCAGGATAGCGAGATTGATCGCCTGCGCAACAGTCAGGTATTTTTCCTCGGCACGAATGTAAACTTCTAGGCTGGCCCTCACCTGTGCGCCCGGGCCCAGAATAAAATCTGCTCATTTTTAACACTTGTTTTGTGTATTATAAATTATTTTATACTTTTTAAATGTATTATATTGATGTTTTGCTCAGAAACGACTATGTGTTGTGTGGAATTGAAGAATCAAATCCTCCCCCTGGGATGGAAACAGTGCTAGACTGGGCGTCCTTACCGCCCCTACACACAGGAAGAGCATAAGAGAATAGTGCAATGACGATGTCACATTTGGATGAACTGGAAGCCGAGAGCATTTATATCCTGCGGGAAGCTTTCAACAGATTGGGTAAGATCGGCCTGTTGTGGTCATTGGGCAAGGACAGTAATGTCATGCTGTGGCTGGCCCGCAAGGCGTTCTTCGGCAAGGTGCCTTTTCCGGCCATGCATGTGGATACCGGCAAGAAATTCAAGGAAATGTATGATTTCCGCGATCAGTATGCCGACGAGTGGGGCCTGAACTTTATGCGCGGCGAATGCCCGCCCTTAAGCGAGATTGACCCGAGCCTGCCGCCGGCCACCCGCGCCGCCGCCCGCAAGACAGAAGGCCTGAAACGGTTCCTCGCCGAGCATAAATTTGACGGCGTCATCGCCGGCATCCGCCGCGACGAAGAAGCCCTGCGCGCCAAGGAACGGGTGTTCAGCCCGCGCCAGACCACCGGCGAATGGGACTTCCGCGACCAGCCGCCGGAATTCTGGAATCAGTATAACACCAGCTTCCCGCCGAATGTGCATGTGCGTATCCATCCGCTGCTGCATTGGACGGAAGTGGACATCTGGAAATATACCCTGCGCGAAGGCATTCCGGTAATCCCGCTCTATTTCGCCAAAAATGGCAAGCGCTATCGCTCGCTCGGCGATGAGGATATCACCAATCCGGTCGACAGCGACGCCACCACCATCCCGGAAATCATCCGCGAACTTGAAACCACAACGGTTTCCGAACGGTCCGGCCGGGCGATGGATCATGAAGCCGAAGACAGTTTTGAACGGCTGCGCGCCAATGGCTATATGTAAGAGTTGAGTGAAAAAATGACCGAATACACCGAAGCGCAGCAGCGCGATCTGCTGAAAATCGTCATCGTGGGCCATGTGGATCACGGCAAATCAACCCTGGTGGGCCGTCTGTTCCATGACACCGGCTCCCTGCCAGACGGCAAACTGGAAGCCATTCAGGCCATGTGCGATCAACGGGGTCTCCCGTTTGAATATGCCTTTCTGATGGACGCCATGCAGGCCGAACGCGATCAGGGCATCACCATCGACACCTCGCAAATCTGGTTCAATACCGACCAGCGCGACTATGTCATCATTGATGCCCCTGGCCATACGGAATTCCTCAAGAATATGATCACTGGTGCCGCCTCCTCTGAGGCCGCCGTACTCGTGATTGACGCCGGCGAAGGCGTGCAGGAACAATCCCGCAAGCATGGCTATCTGTTGCATCTGCTTGGCGTCAAACAGATCGCCATCGCCGTCAACAAAATGGACATGATCGATTATGATCAGGCGAAGTTCGACGCCATCGAGACAGAATATCGCGCTTACCTGACCTCCATCGGAGTGACGCCGACCTATCTTATTCCGGTTTCCGCCCGCGAAGGCGATAATATCGCCAGCCGTTCCGCCAATATGGACTGGTATCAGGGGCCGACCCTGGTCGAAGCGCTGGACAGTTTCGAGGACACCTCCCTGCCGGTGGATGCGCCGTTGCGCTTTCCCATCCAGGACGTTTATAAATTTGACGAACGCCGCATTCTCGCGGGGCGAATCGAAAGCGGCACTCTGAAGGTCGGTGACGAATTGCTCTTCTCGCCGTCCAACAAGAAGGCGCGCATCAAATCCATCGAAGCCTGGTCCGTGCCGGAACAGCCGACATCGGCCTCCGCCGGGGCCTCCATTGGCATCACGCTCGATCACCAGCTGTTTATCGAACGCGGCGAACTGGCGAGCCATGTGGCGACCCCGCCATTGGAAACCGACGTTTTCACCGCCCGGCTGTTTTGGCTGGCGAAAGATCCCCTGACCGTTGGTAAGTGTTACACCATGAAACTGCATACCGGCGAATGTCAGGTCGAGGTGCAGGAAATCCGCACCGTAATCAACACCGACACCCTGTCCGAAGGCGCCGGAAGCGAACTGCAACGCAACAGTATTGGCGAAGTGGTGCTGCGGGCCCGCAAGATGCTGGCGCTCGACGGGTATGACGATGTCGCCGCCACCGGCCGTTTTGTATTGATCGACAATTACAATATCGCCGCCGGCGGGGTAATCAACATGACCGGGTACGCCGACCAGCGCGACCTGATCACCCAGAAATCCGAGAATATCACCCGCGTCAGTCATGACGTCACCGAAGAGGCCCGCGCGGCCCGCAACGGTCATATCGGCGGCGTGCTGTGGTTCACAGGCCTGAGTGGGTCCGGCAAATCAACGCTGGCGGTGCTGGTGGAAAAACGCCTGTTCCAGAAAGGCTATCAGTCATACGTGCTCGACGGCGACAATGTCCGTCACGGCCTGAACGCCAATCTGGGCTTCAGTCCCGAGGACCGGGCCGAGAATATCCGTCGCATCGGTGAAGTGGCGGGCCTGTTCAGCCGCGCCGGCATGGTGGCGATCACCTCCTTCATCTCGCCCTACCGGTCTGATCGGGATCGGGCGCGCACCGCAGTTGGCAGTAATTTCCACGAAATCTATATCAAGGCCGACGTGGCCGCCTGCGAAGGCCGTGACCCGAAGGGGCTCTATAAAAAAGCCCGCAGCGGCGAGATTGCCGAATTTACCGGCGTTTCCGCGCCGTATGAAGCACCGGAAAACCCACAATTGGTCGTTGATACGGTCAGTCAGGACATCGAAACCTGTGTCGATCAGATCGTCGATTACATTGAGGAACATTTGTCCCTCAGCCGCAGCAAAAGCCTGGATTTCTCGATTTAAAGTTCAGAGAACCTCCAAGGCTGAACGAGGGTTAAGCCACACCAAAACCCCGAATCGCTGCTATGCCCGCCACTCCCGTGCCACGGAGCTGGCGGGCATTCTTTTTTGTAATCCCCCCCAGGGCATAAACCGGCAAAGACGAGGCCGCCACCAGCGGTTTCAGCCCCGCCACTCCTAAAGTCGTCTGAGGCGCCTTGAAAGTTTCCGGGTGGCTCTGCGTGGGGAAGGTCGGGGCCGCCAGCAGCGCATCTATCGGCAATCCGCCCGCCCGTGCGGCCGCCGCAGAATCGTGACAGGCTGCAGTAATCAGATAATCAGGACATTGCCGACGCAGATCACCCGCCCGCGCCATCGCGACCTCCGGCAAATGCACACCGTCCGCCATCAGTGTCTCCGCCAGATCCCGGTCACCCGCCACCAGAAACCGCACCCCTTTGTCGCGGCAAAGTTGTCTCAGATGATATCCCAGGTCCGCCCGATGCGGATGATCATAATCGCGAAAGATCACCGCCGCATCCCGGGGCAGGGCGGCGATCACCGCCGCGGGGTCCGGCACTGCGGTTGCATCGGTGATGAAGAAAGCCACCGGCATGTCCTGCGGCCCGCCATAATCCTGATTGAGGCGCCGGGCAATGTCTGATAATGTCGCGTCTTGATCTTGCATAACCGCAGCATAAACCAGGACACAGACCTTGACCAGCAAACTTGAAGCCGTAGAAAACAATATCCGCCGCGCCGCCGCAGAAGCCGGGCGACCCGCGACGGACATTACCCTGGTTGCCGTCTCCAAAACCAAACCAAATGACGTCATTACGCCAGTATTGGCCGCCGGACACCGGACCTTCGGCGAGAATAAAGTCCAGGAAGCGGCCCAAAAATGGCCAATATTGCGTGAAAGCTATCCCGATATCGACCTGCATCTGATCGGCCCCCTGCAAAGCAACAAGGTGCGTCAGGCGATCCAGATTTTCGAGGTCATAGAGACCGTCGACCGTCCGAAACTCGCCCGCGCCATCGCCCGCATCAGTGCCGAGGAAGGACGTCACCCGCGCTGTTATATTCAGGTCAATGTGGGCCAGGAAGAACAGAAGGCCGGCATCCTGCCGCAAAAAGCCGATGATTTTATCCGCCTGTGCCGGGATGAGCTCAAACTGCCTCTTGAAGGTCTGATGTGCATTCCGCCGGCCGGACAAGACCCGACGCCCTATTTTACTTTATTGAAAGAGATAGCCGACCGTAACGGGCTGAACAAACTGTCGATGGGCATGAGCGGCGATTTTGAAACCGCCATTCGTTGCGGCGCCACGTCTGTCCGGGTCGGCACCGCCCTGTTCGGTGACCGCCCGCCACTGGGATAACGAACAGCCTCTTTCGTAAAAAAAATACCCGGCGCCTTCCTTGGGAAGGGCCGGGAGTTGGAAGATATCAGACAGGTTGGCTGTTAAACGCAACTTGCATGATGGTCGAAATTCTTAATGCGTCACCACTTTTAAAGTTGTCTCAGGCGATAATATGGGCAAAATTTCCAGAAGGTCCTCTTTTGCTACGGCGATACAGCCCTCGGTCCCCTTCAAGGTGCCCCCTTCGTCTTCTCGGGCCACATGCAGAAAGATGGCGCTGCCTTTGCCCTGCTCCACCGGATCATCATTATGGCCAAGAACCACAATCACGTCATAGACATCATCTTCCCGCCACAAGCGTTCGGCGCTGGCATGATAGGGCAACATCACCTGGGTGTTATAGGCCTCATCCTCGGGATCGTCGCACCAGCCGTCTTCCTCCATCAGGGCCAGCATCGGCATCCTGCTATAAATAGGCTTAGACAACTTATCATATCGGTAAAAAACCGAGCGCAGGGGAAATTCTCCCTCCGGTGTTTTCATATCCCCTTCCTGCTTAATGCGGGTGATCCCTTGTTTTCCCAGGGCGCAGGGAAACGTGCGATCTCCTATTTTCAGGGTTCCCCGGGCCGGATTGTCATCCGCCGGGATAACGATAATCTTTGTATCCAGATGTGCCACTGTTCTGTCCTCTGTCATCCTATGACCGCCCTAAAGTCGGTTAATCTCATCTGCGAGATTACGTTTTTTGTCCGTTGCAATGCGTTCCAGCACCCGAATGCGTTCTTCCATGGCATCAATCTTTTCGAGATAGGGCGCAAGGCTTGATTTCGTCGCGTAATCCCCAAGCCCCATATCATCCATGAATTTGTCCATCATATCCCCGGACTGCCCCCCTGGTTTCTTGCGTTCGATAAAGCTTTTCAGCACCCCCGCAACCATCACCACCATTACAATCAGCACCACCATTTCAAAGGGATTCATTCTTCTGTCCTCTAAATCATTTTCTTATTATATCGTCAATCAAGCGCCGTAAAGGCCGTTGGGGTTATCATCAAGCAGCACGCTGACCAGCAGATAACCCAGAATAACAATCGGTCCCGTGGCAAGTACCGCTATGATGCCCAGAATACGCAGGATCAGAGGGTTAATCCCGAGATAGTCCCCCAGGCCGGAGAAGATCCCGCAGATCTTGCCCTGACGGCTGTTCTTGTAAAATTTACGGTCCCGGTGTGTTTCAGATTTCCGATAGTCTCGCATATTATGATTCCTTCTCGTCTTGTCTTGATCTTGGGGCGGATATCCCGATCGATTTCCGCGTTACTTCTTTTCCAGGTCTTCAAATTCTTTATGAAGACGGTATTCCTTGGACGTGACCCGGGCCTCGGCGGCGCGCAGGCGGCGCTCTATTTCCCGGAATTTATGCCGGACGTCCCGGATGGTATTTTTCGGCTGGGTCCGGACCCCTTTCCAGAATTCATCTTCCTTCTGGCTTTCAAAAAGATCTTTCGGTTTTGGATCAACCAACCAGCACATCAGGCAGTAGGCGATCACGACAACGCCGCTGGCGGGGGAGATCAGACCCAGGATGGTGACAATCCGGATAATGGTGGCGTCGATCCCGGTATAATCGGCAATCCCGGCGCAAACGCCACAGACTTTGCCATTCTTTTTATCCAGATAAATCTTGTTATAACGGGGCGGTTCATTGTGAGGATGGGCGTTCATTTCTCGTCCCTCCAGTCTGGAGACTCCGTATCCAGGATACGCTCGATATTCTGGATACGGCCTTCAATACGTTCCGCGCTGTCCCAGAGTTCGGTGAGGATTTTCTCATCCTCTGATGTCAGGGTCTTCGACTGCTTCCACTTGGTTGTATAATGAAAAATAATCAACAGCGGTGCAACAATGACCATAAATAAAATACCGAGAGTTTCCATGTCCTCAAACCTTTCTTAAATCGGCTAAATCCCCCGTAGGGTCTTTTTGTGGTGAGCCGCCAAAGCGGCCCCCGTTTATTGTTTTACTTCTTCGCAGCCGGTTTGCTGTCAGAGGATTTGGCTTTTGCCATTTTCGCTTTCAGCGCCGCCAGATCATCGGCAACCTTCTGTTGGCCTTCGAGATCGGCGAACTCATCACTCAGGGATTTTTCCCGACCCAGTTCAGAGGCTTCGACCCGACTTTCCGTATCATCAACACGTTTTTCCATCTGTGTAAAGCGGACCATGACGTCGCCAATCCGGTTATCATACAGTTTCTGCCGTACTTTAAGCTGACTTGTCGCACTCTGTTGACGTTCGACCAGGGACCGCTGCTTCTGCTTGGCTTCCTTGATCTTGGCTTCCAGACTGATGATGTCGCTCTCATATTTGGTCAGAGCTTCTTCCAGAGGTCCTCGCTCGTCTTCGAGACCGGCGGCCAGTTCCGCCAGTTTGGATCGTTCGATCAAAGCCGCATTGGCCAGATCTTCCCGGTTTTTATTAAGCGCCAGTTCCGCCTTGGCGTACCAATCGTCCTGGGCTTCCTGCAACCGCACCATGTTGCGTTCCAGCTCTTTCCGGTCCGCAATAACACGGGCGGCGGAGGAGCGGACCTCAACGAGGGTGTCTTCCATTTCCTGTACCATCATCCGGATCATTTTGGCGGGATCTTCCGCCTTGTCCAGGATGTGGTTGATGTTTGAATTAACAATGTCAGTGAGGCGTGTAAAAATGCCCATAATCTTTCTCCGTTTTAATCCCGCACCCCTCTCGTGGTACTCGCTTACCTACATTGCACAACCCGTGCCAGTTTTTAAAAGAATCATCAAGATATTGATTTCATTTGACTATTCAGGAAAAGTTCATTTTTCTTGCCTAATGTTATTTTGAACTTTACACTATTTTTTAACAATATTTTTAAAAGAGTGACAAAATGCGCCTAAATGCCCCTCAGGATCAAACCATCATTGGTGAAAGTCCGCATTTTCTTGAAATCATGGACCAATGCAGCCGCGCCGCCAAGCATGACCGGCCGGTGCTGGTGATCGGCGAACGCGGCACCGGCAAGGAACTGATCGCGGCCCGGCTGCATTTTCTCTCGCCGCGCTGGGAAAAAGGATTTGTCCAGGTCAATTGCGCGGCCCTGCCCGACAATTTGCTGGAATCGGAACTGTTCGGCCATGAGGCCGGGGCCTTCACCGGCGCCAATGCCAAACGGATTGGTCGTTTCGAAGAAGCCCATCAGGGCACCCTGTTTCTGGACGAAATCGCCACCACCTCGCAATCGGCCCAGGAAAAACTGCTGCGGGTCACCGAATATGGCACCTTTCAGCGCATCGGCAGCAACAGGACGTTGGAAACCGATGTGCGGCTGATCGGGGCCACCAATATTGATCTGCCCGCCGCCGCCGACCGCGGTGAATTTCGCCATGACCTGCTCGACCGGCTGGCGCTTGACGTGATCACGCTGCCGCCCCTGCGCCATCGCCGCGAGGATATTTTGCTGCTCGCCTTTCAATTCGGCCAGCGGGTGGCCCAGGAACTGGAATGGATGAGCTTCCCTGGCTTTTCCGACGAAATGACCGACGCCCTGATGCAACATGACTGGCCAGGCAATATCCGTGAACTGAAGAATGTCATTGAACGCGCGGTCTATCACGCCGAAGATGAATTTTCGCCGATCAATGTGCTGGAAATCGACCCCTTCAAATCCCCTTTCCGCCCCGGCGCGCCGGCAACGCCCGCCGCCGCGAACCCGCCATCCTCTGCCCCGGATGGCCCGAAGGCGATAGAGCCCCCGACCCGGACGGAAAATATCCTGTTTGATGGCAAACCGCTGGATTACACCGAAACCATCGCAACGCTGGAGCGCAAACTTCTGGTCGATGCGCTCGAGAGCAACAGGCATAACCAGCGCGACACCGCCAAATTCCTCAATCTCACCTATCACCAGCTGCGCCATCAACTGAAAAAGCATGAACTGCTGTAACGTTCCCGGAATTAAAGGCAACATGAATGAGGACATAAAACGTCGAACCACAACGACTTAACGCGCCTCCCGACCAACATTAACTTTTTTTAATCCGGGCCAAAGGTTCCTTTCACATGCCCCTTCTATGGTAAAGCCTCTTGAACATACATGAGGAGAAAACCGTGATACTTCCGAAACTTGCGACAGGGCTCAGTGTAGTCCTGCTTTTTTCCACCACCGCCCTGATTACAGAGGCCCGGGAAGAAACAAAAAAATCCGACAAGAAAATTGAACGCATCATCAAAGAGGGAGATGGAAACTGTCGAACCATCACCATTTATCAAAACCACAGCGACAGAATAGATTTTACAAATATCGTCTCCCTTGAGGCGGCCATGGCGGCGGCGGAAAAGCACGCCCAGGGCAAAGCCTTTGACGTGCGCCTGCTGACCCATGGCGTGCCACGCTATCAGGTGCGGGTCGCCACCGAGGAAGGCGTCAGATATCTTCAGGTCGCCGCCGATACCGGCAAGGTGATCCTCCCCCGAATTAAAAAAGACAGCCGCATTTATGACGCCTTGCGCGGTCAGGGTAACGACAAGCTGAAAATGGACCTGAAAGAGGCCATGAAACAGGCGCAACAGAAAGTTAAAGGCCGGATCATCAGCGCCAACCTGCACGATGAACCCGGTAATATGGCCTATAGTATTGTGATTGAAAGCGAAAAAGACGATCTTAAAAACATTTTGATCAGCGGCAGCACCGGAAAAATTCTTGCCATCCGCAATCACCATGGCATGATGGGTTTTGATATGGAGGACATGCCTATTCCACCGGTACCCCCCGTTCATCCGGAACGATTGAAAGGACCACATATGCAACGCTGGCTCAGCAGAACAAGCGGTCATGATGGTGATGACTTTGCCTTCGACTTCAGCGACGTCGATCGCGAAATCGAATATGCCATTGAAATGCAGCATGAAGGTCGACGCGGTGAATTCGAAATCATCCGGGAATTCAGCCCCCTAGAGGAGTGCCAGTAACCTTGCATCTGCTCCTGATAGAAGACGAACGTGAAGTGGCCGACTTTATCCAGAAAGGTCTGGAAGAAGTCGGTCATCAGGTCTGCACCATGCACAATGGCCGCGACGGCCTTGCTCAGGCGATCTCCAGCGATTTTGACGTGCTCATCATTGACCGCATGCTGCCCGAACTGGATGGCCTGAGCATCGTCAAGGCCCTGCGCGCCAGCGGCGACCCGACGCCGGTTCTGTTCCTCAGCGCTCTTGGGCAGGTCGATGAACGGGTGCGCGGCCTGAAAGCCGGTGGCGATGATTATCTCACCAAGCCTTTCGCTTTTAGCGAACTTCTCGCCCGCCTTGACGCCCTGAGCCGGCGACCGCCCGGCCGGGAGGCGGAGGTCACCGAACTGGTTCTTGCCGATCTGCGCGTGGATCTTTTGCGCCACAAGGTTTACCGCAACGACGCGGAAATTCCGCTGCAGGGTAAAGAATTCAATCTTCTTGAACAATTGATGCGCCATCCCGGTCGGGTGATGACCCGCACCATGCTGCTGGAAAATGTCTGGGGTTATCATTTCGATACGCGCACCAATGTCATTGATGTGCATATGAGTAATCTGCGTAAGAAAATAGACAGCCGGGGCCTGCCCGCCCTGCTGCATACCGTGCGCGGCGCCGGGTATAAAATTGAGGCCCTCTGAATTATGAAACAGGGATATTTTTTGCTCACCAGTTATATCGGACGTTTGGTTCTGCTCTATGGTCTTGCGGTCATTCTGGCGCTGGGCGCCTTGCTGTATTTCCGGGACAATATTGCTCATTTGCAAATCAACAGCTTTGCCAAACCGTTGGTCAACCGGGAAATCGGCGCCTTCAAATCCCTGTTCAAGGAAGACGGCCTCTCCGCCCTGATCGACCGGCTGGAAGAACATCAGAACAGTCAGGATCAGGGGTTCCGTTATGCGCTGATCGACCGGGGGAAATTGATCTCCGGCAATATGAATCTGTTCGCCCCGGAACGGGTGGTCATCAGTCCAGGACCCCTTTCGCCGGTGCCTCCCATGCCGACAGAAGCCGTTCCGCCCCCCGAAGATCTGGACCCGGATTATTCTGTGATACAAAAAGTACGGCCGTTCCGGGAAGACTTGCGGGAAAGGGAAGTTCATATTCTGCGCGAAAAGAGTCTGGAAAAAAGCCTAAAAAAATGGCCTGAAACCCGCGAAAAAAAGAACCGTCATATTGAATATCCCCTCCTCACCCTTCCCGATATCGAAAGCGAACGTCAATGGGAATGGCACACAGAAGGAGAAGACGACCCCGAGATGATGTTTGATTTCATTCAGCACGATAATCTTCTTCAGGAAAATTTTCAGCTGATTGAAAGCCTGTCTCTTGATCCCGGTCTTATTCTTATTGCCGCCTTCGACACCCGCGCCATGGAAAATCCGGGCATTTTCCTGAACAGGCTTTTGATCGGACTCTGTCTGCTGATCGTCGCCGGATTCATCACCACCATGATCATTGGCTGGAAGATCCACCACCGCCTGACCGGCATCAACCAAACGGCCGCCGATATCCTGCTACATAACGACCTGAGTCGCCGAATTCCCGAGGGCCGGGGCCGCAGCGAATTCGACCAGCTGAGCCATAACCTCAACCAGATGCTCGGGGGGATAGAACAAAAACTCGACGACATGCGTCACCTGAGCAACAACATTGCCCACGATCTGCGCACCCCCCTGACCCTGCTGCGCCATCGCCTGGAAAAACTGGGCCCCACCCCCGGCGACAAGGAACAGGCCCTGCAGCAAATGGATCGCATCCTCGATTCTTTTAACGCCATCCTGAGAATCAGCAACCTGGAATCCGGCGCGGTGCCCCTGGATCGGGAAAACATAGAACTGCACGGCATGTTGCAGGATATCTGTGATCTCTATCTGCCTCTGGCGCAGAAAAAGCACCAGACCCTGCAACATCATCAGGATAACTACCTGATCTATGGCGACCGTAATCTATTGTTTCAGGTTTTCGCCAACCTGATTGACAATGCGGTGAAATATACCCCGGACGGCGGTAAAATCATCCTGTCCGCCGAACGCAAGAATCACTGTCTTGAAATCTACATTGAAGACAGCGGGCCGGGCATCCCCGAGGCCGCGCAGCAGAAAATGCTGACCCGCTTTGCCCGCCTCGACAGCAGCCGCACCACAGAAGGTAACGGTTTGGGTCTCAGCCTGGTCAAGGCCATCATTGATGCCCATCAGGGAGAAATCAACCTGAGCAACCGCGAGTCCGGATTGCGGGTGACGTTACGCTTTCCCGTCCGCGGCGGCGGGGGCCTTGCGTGATGCCAACAGCCGGTAACTTGTCACCGCAATCAAACTCGATATCAGCATCATCGTCGCCATCGGCTGAACACTTTCACTGTGCAACAGCCCCAATGTCGCCCCGAGCAACGCCCCGATAACAAACTGACTGGTGCCCAGTATCGCTGTCGCCGAACCGCTGTTCTCCTCGAAATCTTCAAGGAAGCAGGCCATGCTGTTGGGCATGGTGATGCCCGACACCCCGACCGCCAGCATAACCATCGGCACCACAAGATAGAAACTTTTCGGGTCAATGAAAGGCACCTCAAACATCTGCCCCGTCCACAGCAAAAGATTGGCCACAAGCTGAATCGTCACACCCGCCCCGATCAATTGATGGGGTGTAAAGGTTTTCAGCAGAATCGGATTCAGCCGGTTAAAAAACATCATGGTCAGAATATTGGCCCCGAACAGAATCGAAAACAGATCCGGCGACGCCCCGAGATAGGTGATATAGGCAAAAGAAGACCCGGTGAGAAAAATAAACATTACCCCGGAACTGAAGGTCTGGGTCACCATATAACCCACCGCCTTACGGTGCGTCAGAACGCTTTTATAGCTGGCCCAAACCTTGTCGAGACGCAATTTATCGGACAGGGCGCTTTTGCGTTCCGGCAGGGCAAAAAATATAATCGCGCCGCTAAACAGGGCATAGGCGCCGAGGAAGGCAAAAATCATCCGCCAGTCAGACAGTTTCAGCAACAAAGCCCCCACCGCCGGCGCCACCAGAGGCGCCAACATCATCACCACCCCGATCAGGGCGTACATTCGCGCCGCTTCCTTGCCGGTAAAACGATCCCGCACCACGGATGGTGCAATCACGGTAATAAAACCGCCGCCGAAGGCCTGCAGGAAGCGCGCGGCGATCACGGTTTCAATATTCGGGGCGAAAATAATCAGAACGGTCGCCAGAAAGAAGATCATGACCCCCGGGCCCCCGACCCGGCGACGCCCGAAGTGATCCGACAACGGCCCGCCAACCAACTGCCCCATGGCATAGCCAAAGAAGAAAGTCCCGACCGTTATTTCCACCATGCCATTGGTTGTCGAAAAATAAGCCGCCATCGCCGGCATGCCCGGCAGATAGGTGTCGATGGAAAACGGCGTCAGGGCAACAAGGGCCGCGAGAAAGAACGCCAGTACCCGGGGGGATAAATCAGGTCTCATGTGAAATTCAATACAGTTAAAAGTGTTACAAAATAAATAGTTACGGCAAGAGATGGCCGGATCGTTTTTTCTTGGTCTTTAAATAATGGTCATTATGGGCATTGGATGGAAAGGCATGCTTCACCCGTTCGGTGACCGTCACGCCGCAGGCTTCCAAGCCTTCTACTTTTAGGGGATTATTAGTGAGAAGCCGCACTTTGTCAAAGCCCATGATCTTCAGCATCTGCGCCGCCGGGCCAAAAATACGTTCATCCGACTGAAACCCGAGCCGTTCGTTGGCGTCGACCGTATCAAACCCCTGGTCCTGCAGCTGGTAGGCCCGCAGTTTATTGATCAGACCGATCCCGCGGCCTTCCTGCGCCAGATAAAGCAACACCCCGCCGCCCTGGTCCTGCATATGACGAATCGCCCCGTTCAACTGTTCACCGCAGTCGCATTTCAGGGATCCCAGAAGATCGCCCGTGAAACATTCCGAATGAATGCGGGTCAATACCGGATCATGCCGGTTGGGGTCGCCGATCAGCAACGCAAAATGTTCCGTGCCGCCGTCGTCAGGACGAAAGGCCACCATGGTGGTCTGTTCCGCCCCCGCCAGCGGCACCTTGGCCGCCGTAATCTGCCGCAAGGCCGCCGCGTCGCTCTGATCATAGGACATGATATCCTTGGCCGCCACCGACAACAGACCGCGCGCCGCCGCCCATCCGGGCGCGTCCGGGACGTCAAATGACGCCGAAAACAATGCGGCTGGCAACAAACGTGCCAGTTTACACAGTTTCAGTCCCGCTTCATGCATCGGTTCCGCCCCCGTGGGCGCCACATGAAAGGGGCCAAGCAGGGGCCGCATCAGGTCATCATCGGGATCGGCCATGGATTGTATCACCCGGGCCTGACTGTCCCCCGCCATAATCTCCGGCAACAGGACCAGCGCCACATCGCCACTGCGGGGCAGAACATGCAGGATATTGGCCCGATTATAAGTCAGTCCGACCACAGGCTCGCCATCAGCAAGACTCCGCAAACCGTCTATCCAGTCCTCCTGAAGCAATTCCGCCGATTGCACCACAACCGCCCGCTGCTGATCCCACGCCAACACCGGTCGCCCGCGCCGCAATTCGCTTGCCGCCCGTTCCACGGTCACAATTGTGTGATCAAACAGGGTTTTTCCTCCCCTATCTGTTGCAGTCTTTGGGCTGATCGCCATATTAGGGTCCATATAACAGGATACTCATTGATCAAAACACTTAACTCTCATCCTTTAAGTGCTAATATGATATATATAGTGCGCTAAGGTCAAAAAAAACAGGATTAATCATGGATCAAAGCTATAAACTTTTACTGATTGACGATGACGCGCTTCTGCGCGGGACTTTGGCGGAACAACTCGCCTTCCATGAAGAGTTCTCAACCCAGGAAGCCAGTTGCGGCATGGATGGCCTGAAAGCCGCGAAAGAAGGCAAATATAATTTGATTCTACTGGATGTGGGGCTGCCCGATCTGGATGGCCGCGAGGTTTGCCGCATGATGCGCAAAGCCGGCATCAAAACCCCGATCATCATGCTGACCGGCAATGACAGCGACAGCGACACCATCCTCGGCCTTGACGCCGGGGCCAATGATTATGTCACCAAACCGTTCAAATTCGGCATCCTGCTGGCCCGGATCCGGGCCCAGTTACGCCAGCACGCCATGAGCGAGGACGCCTCTTTTGTCATCGGCCCCTACGATTTCAAACCGGGCGAAAAACAACTCACCCACCGGGAAAGCGGTGACGTGATCCGCCTGACGGAAAAGGAAACCGCGATTTTGAAATTCCTCAAGCGGTCCGACGGTAATCCGGTTAGTCGCGATATCTTGCTGGATGAGGTTTGGGGATATAACGCCGGGGTGACCACCCATACGCTGGAAACCCATATTTACCGCCTGCGTCAGAAGATCGAACCCAATCCTTCCGCCGCGAGCATTCTGGTCACCGAAGCCGGGGGTTACCGGCTGGGGCGTTAAGGACCAGAAGACCCGATCATTCTGACGGCCTGGTTGCTTTACAGGATAAATAAATATTCTGGACTCAGGGGCAGCGCTCGGGTATCAAGCGGATTATGAGCTTTGAAATTTGTTTTACCCGTCGATACTGCATGGCCCATCGTTTGTTCAACATCAGGAACAGCCGGTGTTTCGTTCCCCATGGCCATAACGAATTCGTCAAGGTTTATCTGGTCTCCATCGGCAATGACACCCTCGACGGCGGCGTCAATATGATGGCCCCCTTCGCGGTATTGAAACAAGTCTGGCACCAATGGATCGACGATCATGTGGATCACAGCCTGCAGCTCTCGTCTCAGGATCCGATGCTCGACTATTTCAAAACCCGGGAGTCGGAAAATCTGGCCCACCTTATGATCACGCCCGGCGATCCCACGACAGAGGTTCTGGCGGCGCTTTTCATGTCAAAAATCAACGCGCTGATGGCCGATCAGGGTCTCGCCGTGCGCTGCCGCAAGGTCGAAATCGAAGAGACGCCGACCAATACCGTCAGCTTCAGCGGTGATGCGAAAGACGTCATCTCCGCCGCCCATTATGATGGTCCTGAGACACCCTGGTGGCAACGCCCGGACATGACGATTAACGATCTCTAGTGTAGATTTGCCGCTCACTCCCGGAACCAGAGCTCTTTACGGTTCAGGGGCGTTTTTGGTGGCAGGGTTGGGTTGTCCAGGTCGAAAATCACCAGATCCTCTATGGCCGCTTTCTTGATCAGATTGCCGTGAAATTCCATGAAAAGTCGGTCAAAGGACCCGTCCTGGATCATCATTTCAAGCCCCTGGGAGAGCGCTTCCGCCAGCGCATGATCGCCCCGCCGCACAAAAAAGTAAGACGCGCTGGGATAGCGGATCAGAAACGATGGCTCGACCATAAGCCCCGCCGCTTGATGCTGCGCCGCCTCGTCCCAGATCTCAATCAGGGAACGGGGGAAATAATCGATGCGCTTTTGTGCCAGCATGCGAAACAGAGAGCCATAGGTCGAACTGCCATAAACCGAAAACCCATTGGCCTGCAGGATCTGTTTGTCGGGCCAATCGTGAACCTGCCCCGCCACGCGCTGCTTGAGAGACGCCAGGTCTTTGATCTGGTTAAAGCGCACCGCCTGGCTCTCATGAATAAGAAACAACCGCCAGCTGATCAGGCCTTTATAAATCGGGATGCGGATCGGCAATAACTTGGCCTCCCGGGCGACGGAGGTCATCGACCACATCACATCGATACCCTGCGCCTCCTCCAGTTGGCGCAAGGCCCGCCCTTGTAGCATACTCACCCCAGAGGCGCGCGCCCGATAGTGTGCCCCCGACCTCGCCAAAGCCTCTTCCAGCAGACGCACCGGGTAGAAAGCCTGCGCCTGGGTGTTCAGTTCCGCCAACGGATAGATGATCACCCGCGGTTCTCCCGCCTGAGCCGCCCATGGCATCGCGCCTCCCATCAGCAAAAGAAGCCCCCAACGCCGGACGGCAAGCCATAAATACCATTGGCCCCGCAAATCTTTTCGCCGGAAGTGTACACAGGATCGGATAATATTTATTGGGCCATTTACAAAAGTTTGGAACATTATTCTCAACAACCATTACGGAAACAGAAAAAAGAAAGAACTGATGCACCTCATGGAGACAGCCCCTCTTTTTAAAGACTACTCCAGAGCGCCTTAACAAACCATATAATTTCCCGCCACTCTGTGCCTCACGCCTGATACCAGAGTTTTTTGCGCCAGCGGGGTTTCCGGCTGTCAGAATTCTTTACACTTCTATATTCTGCCTGGCCTTTCACCCAACCCATTGCAACTGAAGTAAATATTCAATTCTGCATTAACCAATACTCTTTTCCAGAAGTGTAAGCGGCTCAATACTGTCGAAAATCTTTACAGTTTGCAGCCCTGTTTCCTGCACGATTATTCTAAGTTACTGATTAAACGTAACGAAATAATGTGGCACACTTTATGCATGTGACAAATGAATCTATTACACCATTAGATAAAAGGCATTCCCGCCAGAAAGAAGTCATGATCATGAGAAAACCTATTTCCTTCCTGCTCGGCGCTCTGGCGTTGCTTCTGTCCCATAGCGCACATGCCACGGTTATTCCCTGGACCGCCGCCCTGGACGGCCTTCAAGAAGTCCCTGGTTCTGGCAGCCCGGCAACCGGCTCCGCTACAGGGACATTGAACGACATCACCGGAGATTTCACCTGGAATATTATGTGGGCCAACCTCACAGGACCGGCAGTGGCAATGCATATACACAATGCCCCGGCCGGCATTAACGGCGGCGTTGTGATTAACGTCGGCGGCATCAGTGGACTGACCTCGCCTTCTATCGGGGCCACGACGCTGAATGCTTTCCTCATGGATGAATTCAAAGCCAACCGCTTCTATATCAATATTCACACCGCCACTCATCCGGGGGGAGAAATACGCGGTCAGGTCATCGCTGCTGCGCCTGTTGCGGAACCCGCCACGCTGGGCCTTATAGGCCTGGGTCTCGCCGGACTGCTCCTCGGACGCCGCCGCCGGGCCTAAAGCACCCGCCTGCAACGCGGTAAGAATGACCCGTTCCTCTTTATGTTGCTTTGCTGCAGCTCGACCTCGAGGAAGTGTTGCCTGACTTTCCTCTGGCTCCCTGCTTTACCCGCCCATTCAAATGGTTTAGATATAAACATCAAAATCATTTTTACGGCTGGGAATTTATTTTATGCATCAGAGCGTGCTGGTCACCGGGGCGGCGAAACGGACGGGGAAAGTGATTGCCCAATTCCTGGCGGCGCAGGGGTATCACATCATCCTGCATTGCCACCGCTCAAAACATGACGCCGAGGATACCCTGCGGGAAATTACCGCACAGGGGGGCAGCGGCAACATCGTCATCTGCGATCTCGGCGATTATGATGCGGTGGAAACGATGATCACCACGCTCGGCGCACAAACCCCGCCCCTGCGACATATCATCAATAACGCTTCCCTGTTCGAGGACGATAGCCTTCTGAATTTCACCGAACAAAGTTTCCAGCGCCATATGGATGTCAACTGCCGAAGCATTCTTCAGCTGTCCCGTGGGCTGCACCGTCTGATTCCCGACGGGGAGGAAGGCTCCATCTGCACGGTTATAGATAACAAGATCTTCGCCATGAACGCCGACTTCTTCAGCTATACCATCAGCAAATACGCCCTGTCCGGCGCGACCGAAGCCATGGCTCTGGCCTTGGCGCCCCGGTTGCGGGTCAATGGCATTGCCCCCGGCCTGATGCTGCTCAGCGGCGATCAGTCAGAAGAGAATTTCGCTCTCTCCCGCAAAATGAACCCCCGTCAGAAACCGACCGAGGTCACAGATATCGCCCGTACGGCCCTGTATCTGATCCAGACCGAAAGCCTCAATGGCGCCATCATTCCCGTCGACAGCGGCCAACGTCTGATGAGCGGCGATCGCGACATCGCCCGCCTGGCCGCCGATATCCTGAAGGAAACACCATGACCGCCTTTACCGTCACCCGCCAGGAAATCATCCTGAAAGAATTCAGACACCCGGTCAGCATAGGCATTCATGACCACGAAAGGCGCGCGCCCCAGAACATCCTGTTCACCGTCACCATCGGACTGGATCAGGAAATTCCCGGAGACGATATCCGTCATACACTGGATTATGATTTTCTACGCCGGGAGATCGCCGCGCTTACCGACGGACGGCATTTCAACCTGCAGGAAACACTGGCTCAGGAAATCCTGCAGATCTGTTTTAAGCAGAATGAGGTAACTTTCGCCCGGGTGGCGCTCGCCAAACCGGATGTCTACCCCGATTGCGTGTCGGTTGGCTATACGGTTGAAGCCCGCCGCGCCTAGAGCAGCTCACCCCGCAGTAATTTCGGCAACTTGCCAACCGTGCCCCGGGCATGACGCATAAAGAATTTCTTCACCCCCGGCAGTTCGCCGACAATCTCCAGCCCCAGACGCCGGGCGTCCCGCACCAGTGGCAGATCATTGGAAAACAGACGGGTCAGACCATCCATACCCAGCGCTAGAACGGTGTTGTCGGCCCGCCGCCAGCGCGCATAGCGTTCCAGGGTGAATTCCGACCCGAGATCGCCCCCCAGCCGTTTGGCGTCAACCAAAACCTCCACCAGCACCGCAATATCACGCAAGCCAAGGTTAAACCCCTGCCCGGCAATCGGATGAATGCCGTGGGCCGCATCGCCGATCAGGCAAAAACGGTCCGCCAGATACTCATCGGCCAGTTGCGAGGAAAGAGGGTAGGACCAACGCTGGCCCAGATGATGAACCTCGCCGAGGAAGTCCCCAAATTTCTTTTTCAATTCGGCATCATAAGCCGCATCGGACAACCCCATGATTGTCTCGGCCAGATCCGGAGGTTCGCACCAGACGATTGAGGATCTCTTGTCCGGCAAAGGCAGGATCGCGAATGGTCCGCTCGGATAAAACCGTTCATGAGCGCACCCCCCATGGTCCTTTTCATGGGCAACAGTGGTCACCAGCGCCGTCTGCTGATAATCCCATTTACGCACCTGAATACCATGGGCGACCCGCAGGGGAGACTGGCGGCCTTCGGCGGACACCAGCAAGGCGGCCGTAATATCCTGGCCACTCTCCAGACTAACCCGGCAATGGCCCGGTGTCTTGGCGGTATCGGTAATTTTATCCGGCGCGAACAGGGTGACCTGCGGCGTATCGCGCATGGCCTCATGCAGACCGCGTCGCAAATGCCGCACCTCCACCATCTGCCCAAGCGGCCCGTCCCCCAGTTCCCTTTCATCAAAATGCAGAAAGGCCGGGGCGTGACCGTCGGTGATATGAATGTCATGAATTGGCTGGGCCTGCCCCCCGACCCGGTCCCAAAGACCCAATGTCTTCAACATAATATACGGGGCATAGGAAATCGCATAGGACCGGCCATCGAAGTCATCACTGAGCGTTGCGGCAATATCGCTGCTATCGATCAGAGCCACTTTCAGTCCCTGTTGACCCAATGCCACCGCCAAAGTCAGCCCCACAACGCCGGCACCGGAAATGATCACGTCATAACGTTCGGCTGCTTTTTCGCTCTTGGGGGCTTGGGGCATAGGTAAAGGCTCTCGTTCAATAAGTTATTTGTTCACGCCTATTTTTACTCTTCCGGCCCCCATCCGGCAAATAAAAAGAAATGATTAATTTTTATTCATTTTCATAAAAAGATTAAAATTAAGGCATAAATAAGGTGTTTCTTTCAACCCGTTTTCAACATGATTTTCTATTTTTCATTTATTTTCAATGCCTTGATTGATTATTTCCATCTTGGCACGAGTCTTGAAAAGAGAAGGTTATTGTAACGCAAGATTAAGGAAAACCCTATGAAAATGATAACGGCAATCATCAAGCCTTTCAAACTCGATGAAGTGCGTGAGGCATTGAATGATGTGGGCATTAATGGCCTGACGGTCAGCGAAGTCAAAGGCTATGGCCGACAAAAGGGCCATTCGGAAATTTATCGCGGCGCAGAATATGAAGTCGCCTTCGTGCCGAAGGTCCGGCTGGAACTGGCCGTTAAGGACAATATGGTCGAAGCCGTGCGGGAGGCTTTGCGTCACGCGGCTTACTGCGGTGATTTCGGTGATGGCAAGATTTTCGAAATGGACCTGGAACAGGCCACGCGCATTCGCACCGGTGAAATGGGTGAGGAAGCCCTTTAGGAGAAGTATGATGTTTAACACAAAAAAAATAACACTTGTCGGTCTGATGACCGGCCTGATCACGGGCGGGGCTATTCTGCCGGCCCAGGCGGCGGTGGACTCGGAAGTCGCCTTTATTCTCAACAGTCTGCTGTTCCTGATCGGCGGATTTCTCGTCATGTGGATGGCGGCGGGTTTTTGCATGCTCGAAGCCGGCCTGGTGCGCACCAAAAATGTCGCCACCATGTGCCTGAAAAACATCAGCCTCTATGCCATCGCCGGGATTTTGTATTTCCTGATCGGGTATAACCTGATGTATTCAGGCGTTGACGGCGGCTTTATTGGTTCCCTGTCGCTCTGGAGCGCAAGCGAAACCGCCGCGCAGGAAGCCGTCAAACTTGACGGTGGGTACGCCTCGGCATCCGACTGGTTTTTCCAGATGGTGTTTGTCGCCACCGCGGCCTCCATCGTTTCCGGCACCCTGGCCGAACGGATCAAACTGTTTCCCTTTCTGGCTTTTGTTGTTGTCCTCACCGGATTCATTTACCCCATTCAGGGGGCCTGGACATGGGGCGCCGGATGGTTGAGTGCTGCCGGTTTCTCTGACTTTGCCGGTTCCACCATCGTACATTCCGTCGGGGGCTGGGCGGCGCTGACCGGGGCCATTATTCTCGGCGCCCGTCAGGGCAAATACAGCCCGACCGGCCAGGTGCGCCCGATACCCGGCTCCTCGCTGACCCTTGCGACCCTCGGGACCTTCATCCTGTGGCTCGGCTGGTTCGGCTTTAACGGGGCCTCACAGCTGGCGCTGGGCAGCGCCATTGATGCCGTGGCCGTTTCGCAGATCTTCGCCAACACCAACATGGCCGCCGCCGGGGGCGTTGTCGCCGCTCTGGCGCTGACCAAACTGCTTTATAAGAAAGTCGATCTGACCATGGTCCTCAACGGCGCTCTGGCCGGGCTGGTATCCATCACCGCCGAACCATTGACGCCGACCATCGGACAGGCGATCCTGATCGGCGCCGTCGGCGGCGCTCTGGTGGTCTTTACCGTGCCGTTGCTCGACAAGTTCAAGATCGACGATGTGGTCGGGGCAATCCCGGTTCATCTGATCTGTGGTATCTGGGGAACCCTGGCGGTGCCGCTGACCAATGACGGGGCGTCTTTCGTGACCCAGGTGATGGGGGTTGCCGCCATCGGCGCCTTCGTCGCCGCGACAAGTATCGTGATGTGGATGCTGCTCAAATATACCGTCGGCATCCGGGTCAGCGCAGAAGACGAAAGCCGCGGCGGCGATCTGGCGGAACTGGGCATGGAAGCCTATCCAGAGTTCGGCCACGGATCGCAAAAGATTTAACGGCCCGGGCCCGACGGCCCGCCGCTCCCTTTTTATATCCCTTCCGCCTTTTGGCGGAGGGGACTTTCTGCTTATTATTTGTGCGCCCGCCTGTCCAGCAGGCGGACAATGATTAAAAAATGATCAATTCAGGTTGCTTTCAGGCCACCTGTTCTCCAAAACATCGCGGAAAACCGGTCCTCTGCGGGTTTGGCATGCTTCTTGAGTATATCTTAGCCCAAGACGTAAAAACGCCAGATAACAGAGGAGGAAATGATGGACGCCCTGAAAAGTGGTTCAGATGTATTTTTTGTATTGATCGGGGCCATTCTGGTTTTCGCCATGCATGCGGGCTTTGCCTTTCTTGAAGTCGGCACCGTGCGCAAGAAAAACCAGGTCAATGCGCTGGTCAAGATCATCACCGACTTTGCCGTCTCGACACTCGCCTATTTCTTTATTGGCTATACGGTAGCTTACGGCGTCAGCTTCCTCGGCAGCGCCCGGGACATCAGCGGCGGCGCTGAAGGATTCGCCGCCAACGGCTTTACCCTGGTCAAATTCTTCTTTTTGATGACGTTTGCCGCCGCCGTTCCGGCAATCATATCCGGCGGCATCGCCGAACGGGCGAAATTCAACCCGCAACTGATCGCGACCGCCCTGTTTGTCGGTCTGGTTTATCCTTTCTTCGAAGGCATGGTCTGGGGCGATCGCCTCGGTTTTCAGGCGGGCATGACGAATCTGTTCGGAGCGCCTTTTCATGACTTTGCCGGCTCGATCGTGGTTCACGCCATGGGCGGCTGGCTGGCGCTCGGGGCGGTTATTCTGCTCGGCGCGCGTCATGGACATTACAAGCCCAACGGCGCCGTGGTTGGCATTCCCCCGTCAAATATCCCGTTTCTCGCCCTGGGGTCATGGATTCTGTGCATCGGCTGGTTCGGCTTCAATGTCATGAGCGCCCAGGACGTGGCGGGGGCCAGCGGCCTGGTGGCGGTCAACAGCCTGCTGGCCATGGTCGGGGGCATTCTGTCGGCCTTTATCGTCGGCCGCAATGATCCGGGCTTTGTTCATAACGGGGCGCTGGCCGGTCTGGTCGCGATCTGCGCCGGATCAGATATCATGCATCCCCTCGGGGCACTGGTCACCGGCGCAATTGCCGGGGTAATCTTCGTCAAGGCTTACCTCTATACCCAGAACAAGTTGAAAATTGATGATGTACTCGGCGTCTGGCCCTTGCATGGCCTATGCGGCCTTTGGGGCGGTATCGCCGCGGGTATCTTCGGGCTGGAAAGCCTCTGGGGGCTCGGCGGCGTGAGCATCGCCGCGCAGGTAACCGGGTCGCTTCTGGGCGCCACCATCGGCGGTCTGTTCGGGTTTATCATCTACGGTGGCCTGAAAAAATGGGTCGGCATCCGGCTGAGCCAGGAAGATGAATTTACCGGCGCGGACCTGTCAATTCATAAAATTTCCGCCTATCCGGAAGATGATTACGGCCCCCGGTAACCGGACCGGGTCACCGCCGGACTGCGGTTTTGTTCCCCTTGTTGTGCGGCTCGTCCTGCAGAACAGGTAACTCCAAGGCGATCCTCATTGCAGGATCGTCTTTTTTTTTGGTTTTCCACCGGCTTCACGCTATAAAGATGCCTCGTTTATTCTCTAGGCTATTAAGGTCCCCCGCCGTGAATTTTACCCGTTTTCAGTCTCTGCCTCCTTACCCTTTTCCGCGCATGCGGGCCCTGCTTGAAGGGCTCACCCCGGATGACACCAGCGCTGCACTCAATCTGTCCGTTGGCGAACCGCAACATGCCGTGCCGGATTTTGTGACCGAAATCCTCACCCGGGAACAGGCCAGTTACAATAAATATCCCCCGGTGCAAGGTACAGACGCCTGGCAGACGGCCGTGGCCGCCTGGCTCACCCGGCGCAATAATCTGGCCCCCGGGCAGGTGACAGCGGCCCATCTGGTGCCCTTGGCCGGCAGCCGTGAAGGGTTGTTTTCCATCGGCCTGGTGGCCATCAACCGCCAAAAGCAAGGCCAGGTGCCCCTGGTTCTGAGTCCCAATCCTTTTTATCAGCCCTATGCCGGCGCGGCGGCGGCGGCCGGGGCCGAAACCCTGTATGTCGCCGGCAGTGACGCCACCGGCGGCATGCCGGATTATGCCGCCCTGCCAAAAGAAACCCTGCAGCGCACCGCCCTCGCCTTCATCTGCAATCCATCCAATCCGGAAGGCGCTCTGGCGTCCCGCGCTTATTTGAAACAGATGCTGACGCTGGCGCGGGAATATGACTTTATTCTGGTGGGGGATGAATGCTATTCTGAAATCTATCATGATCAGCCGCCGGTGGGGCTCATGGATGTCTGCGGCGAAATGGCTGCAGACGGATCTGGAACCCCGGCCAATCCCTTTGATCATGCCGTGGTGTTCAATTCTCTGTCCAAACGCTCCAATCTCGCCGGATTGCGATCAGGGTTTATGGCCGGGGACCCGCGCGTTGTCGCCGAGACAATCCGCATGCGCAGTTATGGCGGCGCTCCCCTTCCGCTGCCGATTCAGGCGGCCTCCGCCGCCGCCTGGGAGGAAGAAGAACATGTGATCCATAACCGGGCGCTATACCGCCGTAAATTTGACCTGGCGGAGCAGTATTTGGGAGATAAATTCAACTTTCAGCGGCCCGGCGGCGGCTTTTGCGTCTGGCTGAATGTCGGCGACGGGGAAGCCGCCTGCCGCACCTTGTGGCGGAAAGCGGGCATCAAAGTTCTGCCCGGGGCCTATCTCGCCCGTCCTGATGCCGCGGGTCATAACCCGGGAACGCCCTATATTCGCCTTGTTTTAGTGCATGATGATGCCCTATTGGAAGCGACGCTTGAGAAGATCGCAAATACATTGTAAAACTAATGCAGGATAAAAACAGGTATTTGATAAAGGGATATATCCCTCTGACAGGGATAAGGTAAAGGCGCAAGAGTGACCAACAGACGTAAAAAAATAGCCAACCCCAAGAAACGCACCATACTGCCGGAGGCGGTCTATCTGTTTATGATCAATGCCAGCACCCGTTTGTGGGGCATGCTGCTGATCACGCTGGGCATTCTCGGCTTTGTCGCCATGGCCGGTTATCATATCAATGACCCGAGCTGGCGCGTGCATGGTGTCGACGAGGTCCGGAACTGGCTCGGGCTGCCCGGCGCCAAACTGTCCGACTTCATGATCCAGTCCTTTGGCCTTGGCGCCGTCGTACTGGTATTTCCACTCCTGACCTGGGGTTGGCGCATCCTGAGCCTGAAAGGCCTGCCAATCATCTTGCGCAACCTGATGGTTTGGGTCGTTGCGATCCTGCTGGCCTCACTCTCCGCCGCCTTTCTGCCAATAGCCGATTTCTGGCCGGCACAAAATCTCAAAATGGGCGGTATTCTCGGCGACAAGATGTTCGATCTTCTGGTGGCCTTCCTGTCCCACACCGGTATCGGTTTCTATCCCGTTCTCTTCGGCGGTCTGTTTCTGGTGTTGTTCCTGATCACCATTCCGGCCTTTCTCGGACTGGACAAGGCGGAATGGCGCGCCATTGGCCGGGGAATTATCTGGTGTCTGGCGAAAATATGGTTCGGGATCAAAAGCGCTGGCCTGTTTATCAAACATAACCTGCGCCGCGCCCCAGAAGACGCCACCGGCGGCGTCGATGTGCGGCCAAAAAAACAAAAACCGGTACATAAAGAACCGGTGGTGCATAAAAACGAAGATATTGCCCCCCCCCCGAAAACCATACCGATTGTGGAAAGTAAACCCAAAGCCCCGCCAAAAAGCCGCCGGGAAGCCAAGGAACGCCAGCCCATGTTCGATCTGGGCGAAGGCGATGACTTCGTTCTTCCGCCCCTCAGCCTGCTCAGCAATGCCAAACCGCTGGCCGCCGAAGACAAGCTCAGCAATGACGCACTGGAACAAAATGCCCGCATGCTGGAATCCGTTCTGGATGATTTCGGCGTCAAGGGCGACATCGTCAAGGTGCGTCCCGGCCCCGTGGTCACGCTTTATGAACTGGAGCCGGCGCCGGGCACCAAATCGACCCGCGTGATCAATCTGGCTGACGACATCGCCCGGTCCATGTGCGCCGACAGCGCCCGTGTCGCCGTGGTCCCCGGCAAGAACGCCATCGGCATCGAACTGCCGAACCGCAAGCGGGAAATCGTTGTGCTGCGGGAACAATTCGCCTCCGCCGCCTATGAGGAAAGCAAGGCCAAACTGCCGATGTGCATGGGCAAGGACATTGGCGGCGCGCCCGTGGTCGCCGATCTCGCGGCCATGCCGCATCTTCTGGTCGCGGGAACCACCGGATCGGGTAAATCGGTGGCGATCAATGTGATGATCCTGTCCCTGCTCTATAAAATGACCCCGGCGGAATGCCGCCTGATCATGGTCGACCCCAAGATGCTGGAACTGTCGATCTATGATGACATTCCCCATCTGCTGACCCCGGTGGTGACCGATCCGGCGCGGGCGGTTGTGGCGCTCAAATGGGCGGTGCGGGAAATGGAACAACGCTACAAGGCGCTGGCCAAGGTTCAGGTGCGCAACATCAGCGCCTATAATGAACGCCTGGCGGACGCGCGCAGAAAAGGCGAACCGATCATTCACCGGGTACAGACCGGTTTTGATCAGGAAACCGGCGATCCGATTTATGAAGAAGAAGAAATTGACCTGACACCGCTGCCGATGATCGTGGTGATCGTCGACGAGATGGCCGACCTGATGCTGGTCGCCGGCAAGGATATCGAAGCCCTGATCCAGCGGCTGGCCCAGATGGCCCGCGCCGCCGGCATTCACCTGATCATGGCGACGCAACGGCCCTCGGTCGATGTCATCACCGGCACGATCAAGGCCAACTTCCCGACCCGGGTCAGCTTTCAAGTGACCTCTAAAATCGACAGCCGCACCATCCTTGGGGAACAGGGCGCGGAGCAGCTGCTCGGCATGGGCGACATGCTGTTTATGGCGGGTGGCGGACGCATCAAGCGCGTGCATGGCCCCTTTGTAAGCGATAACGAAGTTGAACGGGTGGTGACGGAACTGAAGAAACAGGGCAAACCGGATTATCTCGAAAATCTCACCGAAGAACCGGATGAAGGCTTTGACAGCAGTTTCCTGCAGAACAGCCAGATGTCCGGCGGCGGCGACAGCAACAGCGGCGATGACCTTTATGACAAGGCGGTGGCCATTGTCGCCCGCGACAAGAAAGCCTCGACCAGTTATGTTCAGCGGCAATTGTCGATCGGCTATAACCGGGCCGCCAACATCATTGAAAAGATGGAGCGGGAAGGCGTGGTCAGCCCCGCCAACCATGTGGGCAAACGCGAAGTCCTGGTGGGGGATCACAGTGAGGATTTCCATTAAACAGATATCGGGTCACGACCTGTCAAATTTATGCCCTCTTTGCGGGCTAACCTATAAAAGTGGGGTCAGGGTTATGACCGGGAAACATGTTTTATGAAGCACTATTTAATCAGCGGCGTTGCAGCTTGTCTCCTTGGCGCAGCCAGCCTGGGCGTCAGCCCTGCGGCAATGGCGCAGCAGACCACCGAACCGAACCTAACCGACACCCTCGCCGATCCCCGTAATCTGCCCGAGGCCCTGACCGCCGAAAAAGCCCCCAAGGACGCCCAAAGCAAAGCGGAAAAAGACGCCGAAACCTTGCAGCGGATTGAAAAAAGCCTCAACAGCATCAAATCCATGACCGCCGCCTTCGTCCAGCGCGCCCCCGACGGGACGGTTGCCGAAGGTACACTTTCCCTTGAACGGCCCGGCAAGCTGCGGTTTGATTTTGGCGACGATGCGCCGTTTCTGGTGGTCAGCAACGGCAACCTCCTGACCTTTATCGACTATGATGTCAAACAGGTCAGCCGCTGGCCGATCAAGAAAACACCGCTCGGCATTCTTGTCGATGATGAAATCAGGTTCGATGGCTCGGTCGAAGTGCCGGACATCGTATATTTCGCCGGACTGGTCAAGGTGCCGGTAATTGATCCGGAGCGTCAGGAATACGGCTATATTGTTCTGATCTTTGAAGAAAGCTCAATGGAGCTGCGGTCCTGGGAAGTGATTGATGCCCAAGGCTATACCACCCGGGTGGCGCTAATCAACCCGCAATATAATGTGAAAATTGACGAGAAGGCCTTCACTTACAAAGATCCGCGCCCGCCAAAACGCGGCCCGCGTCGCCATTAGAATTTTTGAGCATCTTTGCATAAGCCAGAAAAAAGGCAGGACCCGAGAGTCCTGCCTTTGTCATGTCTATCCTGTGACTACCAGCCGCAAGTCCGGCCTTTGTTCTGCGCATCGAGCCAGTCTTTCAGCGGTGCGAAATATTCCAGCACCGCGCCGCCGTCCATCTGACGTGTGCCCGTGAAGGCTTCCAGCGCGTCCGGCCAAGGCTTGCTCGCGCCCATTTCCAGCATGGCGTTCAGCTTCTTGCCGACATCCTCATTACCATAAATGGTGCAACGATGCAGCGGGCCATCGAACCCTGCTTCGGCGCAGGCGGCTTTATGGAACTGGAACTGCAGCACCCGAGCGAGAAAATAGCGCATATAAGGCGTGTTGCCGGGAATATGATATTTCGCACCGGGATCAAAATCATCGGCCGCCCGCTCCACCGGGGGCCGAATGCCCTGATATTTCTCGCGCAGGGCCCACCAGCCGTCATTATAGGTCTCGGGCGTCAATTCCCCATTAAACACTTGCCAGCGCCATTGATCGACCATCAAGCCAAAAGGCAGGAAGGCCACCTTATCCATCGCCCGGCGCATCAAAAGCCCAAGATCGCTCTCCGGTCCCGGCACCGTGTCGATCAGACCCAGCTGTTTGAGATAATCCGGGGTGATGCTGAGGGCAATGGCGTCACCGATCGCCTCATGGAAGCCGTCGTTAGCCCCGCCCTGATGCAATATGGACTGGTTCTTATAGGCCCGCTGATAGAAATTATGACCCAGCTCGTGATGCACCGTCTGGAAGTCGTCCGCATTGACCTTGGTGCACATCTTAATCCGGACATCGTCTTTATTGTCAATATTCCAAGCGCTGGCATGACATTGCACTTCCCGGTCCCGCGGCTTGGTGATCAGGGACCGCGTCCAGAAGGTATCCGGCAGGGGGTCCAGGCCGAGTGAGGTGAAAAACTGCTCGCCGGTTTTCACCATCTTGACGGCGTCATAGTCCTTGTCCTTAAGCGCCTTCGTGAGATCATAGCCGATATCGCTGCCTTCGGGCGCCACCACGTCATAAATGTTGCCCCATTCCTGAGCCCACATATTGCCCATCAGATGGGCCGGAATCGGTTGATCCAGTGGCACAACCTCGTCGCCATATTTATCATTGAGTTTGGCCCGCACATGGCAATGCAGGGAATCATACAGAGGCTTGACCTGACCCCACAGACGGTCGGCCTCTGCACGGAAATCATCGGCAGGCATATCATATCCGGCGCGCCACATATAGCCCACATCGCTATAGCCAAGCTCCTTTGCCCCCTTGTTGGCGATTTCCACCATACGGGCGTATTTATCCTTCATCGCCGGTGAAATCGTCCGCCAGCCGGTCCAGGCCTTGAGCAGTTCCTGCGGGTCACGCGAAGTGGCCATCACGTCACTCAGCTCGCCCAATGTGCGACCATCAGGCGCTTTGCCGGTGGCATACATGCTGTCGAGTTTGGCGGAAATTGTCGCCAGTTCCTTATTGTCCGCTTCATTACTCGGCGCCGGCAGAGTGATGCCGAGCTTCAGTATCTCCAGCTTGCGCCGCAGTTCCGCATCAAGCGTCAGGTCATTAAATTTCTTGGCGTCATTGGCATATTTCACCGCCAGAGCCGTCATCTCCGCCCCGACCTCGGCCGCCATGGCGTTAGTGTCCTCGGTCATGAAGTTGGCCTGCACCCAGAAAACCCGCGAGGCAAATTCGCTTTTCTCAGCATAGTCTTTTTCCACGGCCGCGACAAAGGCCTTGGCCTCTTCCGCGGTTGGCTCTCCCTTGATATTGACATCGACATTGGCGTCGCACCCCGCCAGCATCATGGCAATCACCAGCATACTTGTTTTTTTCATCATGATATTATCCTTATCCCCTTGTTGTAATTGGAACAGTCCGGAGCCTAACACAGGAAAGAAGACACAAAAAGCCCCTATAGATCCGATTGTATAAAATAAAAGGCGCGCCTGTAAAGCGCGCCTTTCAATCCTGTTTTACCGGTCATATGACCAGATTTGATTTCTGCTCATAAGCTTTAGAAATCACGCCTCACCTTGAGACCGAATGTTTGCGGCCGCATTGTGAAAATAGACTGGGCTGTGAAGTCATCATTGCCCCGGTTACTTTGTGCCCGTTTATTAAACAGGTTCTTGGCGTAAAGAGAGGCGCGCCAGCCATCAGTCGTAATACCAACGCTGGCGTTAAACATGGAATAATCCTCAATATTAAGGAAAAATTCGTCTGTGGTGCTCAGTGTAGAATTGCGTGATCCCATATAATTATAATCCAGTCGCGCAAAACCTTCCATATCGTCACTCATCGTCCACCCGTAATCCACAGCAAGATTCGCCATGAATCTAGGCACTCTCGGAATGCGATCCCCTTTGACACCGGGCGCTTCGAAATCACCATTCTCATCAATCTGATCTTCTGTCAGTCTGGCGTTCTGTATGGTCATCCCGCCAGAGATCAGAAGCCGATCAGTTGCCTGAGCATCAAACTCGACTTCAATCCCGTCCACCGCCGCTTTACCGGCATTGCCGATAAATGCGAATGCGCCGTCCGGGGTGGTTCCACCAACCTGCATATTGTCCCAGACCATTTTGAACAAGGCAACATTCAGTTTTATCCGATTGTCCATGAAATTGGTTTTCGCACCAATTTCATAGTTGGTTACGGAATCCGGACCAAATTGTGCCGGCACTTCGACAAACACCGACTGATTGGCGCCACCGAGACGGAAACCTTCCACAACGGTACCATACAACAGGACATCATCATTGACATGATAGGAGATATTACCCTTGAAGATAGTCCCTTTCTGCGATGCATCGCCATCAGGCGCCGGTCCGGCCGGGGCATTAACCAGCGCAAAACCAACATTAGTTTTCCCCGTATTGGTTTTATCGTAATCATACCAACGCATGCCACCAGTGATACTCAGATCTTCTGTTACATCATAGGTGACTTCTCCAAAGAGAGACAACTGATCTACTTTTTCCGTGGCTTCCCGGAAAAAAATATATTCAAACGGCTCCCGCGCCAACCCGTCGGGTGTCGCCGCCAGTACCTGACTCTTCAAATCAGATTCCCGGCTTTCGGTAAAGAGCCCTAACGTCCAGTACAAAGGTCCTTCACCTGTCGAATTAACACGCAATTCGTTGGTCCAGTTATTGACATTCTGGGGCTGCTTAACGGTTGCCGGCAACAACCCGTTGATATAGTCGCTATGAGCGGCCAGTTCGCCATCAGAACAGGCATGCTCGGCGCGCAGTCCGCAAATTCCGGCATTGTCAAATCCGGCAATAAACGGCGTCGTGTCAAAGTTAAATTCAACAAAACGCTCATAATAAGACGTTGAAGCAACCAGTTGAAAATCGTCGAATTCCCAGTCTACAGTCAGATTGTAAATCTCGGAATCATCAATTAGAAATTCCTGAGTAACCCGGTCTGTCTGCAGATCTCCAATGGAAGGAAAGAATTCCGGGCGCCCGCCACTGTCCGTGCGTTGCAGCATGACCTTGGCATCGATGGTCAGATTTTCAGCGGCCTGAAGCCTCAAAGCTACCCTGCCGCCCCAGGTTTTTTCATCATTTATATTTTCAGTGTTCAGGGGCACATTATCAATGAAGCCATCTTCATCACGATAGTAGCCCACAACACGCATACCGAGTTTACCTTCGACCAGTGGCGCGTTCGCCATGGCGTTCAGGCCCCATCCTTCACCACCTCCCGTTGTCGTGGATAAATCGCCTTCTGCAAAAACTTCGAACTCATCTACATTAGGCTTGTTGGTGATCACCCGCACGGTTCCCCCCACGGATCCGGAACCATAAAGTGTGCCTTGCGGACCTTTCAGTACCTCTACCCGGGCAATATCGATCAGTTTGAAGTCTGGTTGACGGGCCCCGCTATCCGCTTCCGCGCCGGGAGCACCGGTCACATAGGTCTCATCATAATAAAGGCCAACTTGGGCTTCACCAACCCCGTTAATACCCCGGATCACCAGCCGACGTTCACCCGGCCCCTGATCCACGATGCTCAACCCCGGAACAGTAGCGAAATAATCAACGATATCATCGGCGCCTATTCTTTCCAGCATATCTCCGCTAACGGCACTGATACTAAGGGGGGTGTCCTGAATATTGGTGGCGCGCTTCAACGCCGTCACAACGATTTCCTCCAAAGCCAAAGAACCCGAGGCTTCCTCCTGCGCCATACTGGGCGACACGCCCATTAACATAACGGGAAGTGTATATAAAATCTGGTGTAGTTTCATGGTGTTTCCTCTTTACTGAAATGAAAATATTGATTTTGACAGTTTTGATGTAGCTCCCGTAAAGCATGAAAATATGTTATTATGTTGTGTATTTTCCGTGCCTTACCAGTTGTTTATATATGAAATACCATATGTAAACAACTGCTTATCCAATATGTTGTTTTGTTTTGAGGTTTTTATCATATAAATATTCTCAAAGGCTCACAGGCAGAAAAAGACCCCGACATATCAGAATACCGGGGTCAATATTATATCCGGAATCTCTTAAAACCGGTATCCTGTCACTTGCCCGCGGCGTAATCTTCCACCTGTTTGGCGAGGATATCCAGCGGCAGAGCGCCGTTGGTCAACACCACATCATGGAATGTCCGGATGTCAAATTTCGCGCCCAGAGCTTTCTTGGCCTTGGCCCGAAGATCGACGATCTTCATCATGCCGACCTTGTAAGCCAGCGCCTGTCCTGGCCACACGATATAACGCTCAATCTCCGTCACCACATCGGACATGGCCATGCCGGTGTTCTTCGCCATATAATCAACGGCCTCATCCCGGGTCCAGCGTTTATGATGCATCCCTGTATCAACCACCAGACGCACCGCACGGAACAATTCCGCCTGCAGCCGCCCGATATCGTCATAGGGGTCATCCTGCAGCCCCATTTCCTTAGCCAGTTTCTCGGAATATAACGCCCAGCCCTCGACATAGGCGGTAAAGCCGCCAAATTTACGGAACATCGGAATATCCTTCAACTCCTGGGCAATGGCGATCTGGAAATGATGCCCCGGGACCGCCTCATGATAGGACAGGGTGCGCATGCCATATTTGGGCGTCGCCTTGATGTCATAGAGATTGGCCCAGAATGTGCCGGGGCGGGAGCCATCAAGAGCCGGGCCGGAATAATAGGCGCCCGGCGCGGTTTTCTCCGAGAATTTCGGAACACGTTGCACATCAACCCCCATTCTGGGCTTGACATTGAACGCCCCGGAAACCGTTTCATTCACCTCATCAATGATGGTTTGGTAATCTTTCAGGATTTGCGCCCGACCCGCGTCTGTATCCGGATAATAAAACCGCTCCTCCTCCGCCAGCTGCTGAATCAGGGGTTCAAAACCGGCGCTTGTATCATAACCTTCCCCTTTGAGGATCCCCAGGATTTCGCCCTGAATGCGATCGACTTCACGCAGGCCGATGTTATGAATTTCCTCCGCCGACATTTTGGTCGTGGTGTTGGACTGAATCTGCGCCGCATAATAGGCTTCTCCGTCCGGTAATTTCCATACGCCCGCCTCATTCGTGGCGATCTTTTCCAGATCTTTGAAATAGACGATCATGGTGTTGTACGCCGGATAAACCTCTGTTTCAATGGCCGACTGCGCCCGGGCGAGAAGGGCGGTTTTATCCGCCGCGGTCATCCCTTTAGCCCCGTCGAGTTTTTTGGCCAGAGTTTTATACAGGATATTTTCTGTCGCCGCCGTCGCCGTGAAGGCGGTATTATTGTCGATAACTTTGCGGATCAGGAATTTCGGCAGAATGATGCCTTTTTCCTGCTGCAGTTTCAGACGTTTCATGGAATTTTCGAATTGCGCCCCCACCGCATGCAGACGGGCGACATAATCCTCGGCGCTATTCTGGTCAGACACCTGATGATAGCCGTTCATAAACAGTGGATAGTCCGTCATCAACCCGTCCAGCTGGGTGATTTCATAGTCATGGTCGCGGAATTTATTGTTGCGGAAATCATTTTCCATCGTCCAGGTCATGATCTGTTTCGACAGACGTTCGCTGTCGCTCAACGCCGCCTCGTCATACGTTTTCAATACATCGTAATTATGTTTTTGCAGCGCGATCAACGCATCCGCATGGGCGCGGCTGTTGTCGTCGAGTTCGTCATGACGCCACGGCTTCCCCTGTTGCTCCATCAAACGGGTATACGTCAAGGATTCCGGTGAATCCATCACCGCTTCGATAAATACCGCCTCGAAGAAATCATTGATCTTGGCCGGGGCTTCATCAACGGCAAAAACCGATGTGCTGCTCAGCAAAAGCGCCGATATTCCAGCGACGGCTTTTTGTTTCAGATTAAATTGATAAGACATTCTACACCTCTTTTAAGTTAATGGGCCAGAGCCTAACAGGCCATCGCCCAGCCACCCGGCCCAATACGACGAAACGACAAAAAAAAGAGACGAATGAAAGCCATTCGTCTCCTTATAAAATTATCTTTTGTCTTGCCGCCTCAGAACAACAGGATCCTTTGGCGGCAAACCATGCCTTAACCTTTTTTCAGGTATCTGTTGCACAGGCTTTCCGCGATCTGCACCGCGTTCAGGGCTGCGCCTTTCAGCAGGTTGTCGGACACGCACCACAGATTAATGCCATTCTCCACCGTGACATCGCGGCGCATGCGGCTGATGTAAGTGGCGAATTCCCCGGCGCATTCCACCGGCGTGACATAACCGCCGTCTTCGCGCTTGTCGACCACCATCAGACCGGGGGCTTCCCGCAGAATTTCGTAAATGCGGGTTTCATCAATCGGCTTCTCGAATTCGATATTGATTGATTCAGAATGGCCAAGAAACACCGGCACACGCACACATGTTGCGGTAACCCGGATGTCCGGGTCAAGGATCTTGCCAGTCTCGGCAACCATTTTCCATTCTTCCTTGGTATCGCCACTGTCCATGAAGACGTCGATCTGCGGGATCACATTGAAGGCAATCTGTTTCGGATAGACAGTCGGTTCGATCGGATCATTGACAAAAATCGCCCGGGTCTGGCTCCAGAGCTCTTCCATCGCCGCCTTGCCACTGCCGGACACGGACTGGTATGTGGACACCACAACCCGTTTGATGGTCGCGTAATCATGCAACGGCTTCAACGCCACCATCATCTGCGCCGTGGAGCAGTTGGGGTTGGCGATGATGTTCTTCTTGGTGTAACCGGCAAGGGCGTCCGGATTGACTTCCGGCACGATCAACGGCACATCCGGGTCCATGCGGAAATGGGAACTATTGTCGATCACCACACAACCGGTGGCGCCGATCTTCTCGCCCCAGGCTTTTGAAATCGACCCGCCCGCAGACATCAACGCGATATCTGTTCCGGTGAAATCATAATCATCCAGACATTTTGTTTTCAGGGTTTTCTCACCATATGTGACTTCCTGACCCAGGGACCGGCGGGAGGCAAGCGCCACCACTTCCGATGCCGGGAACTGGCGTTCCGCCAGAATGTTCAGCATTTCCCGACCGACATTACCGGTGGCGCCGACAACGGCTATTTTATATGACATAGTGTACTCCTAATCTTTTATTTAAATAGAGTGTCTCTCGTACAGAGTGTCTCTTGTCTTTTCGCATTACGTTATGCGTTCAGCCGATCCAGCTGACGCAAAATACTGTCCCCCATGACCGAGGTGGATACCTTGGCCTTGCCCGGCTGCATAATATCGGCGGTGCGCAGACCCCCGGCGAGCACGCCTTGTACGGCATCCTCGATCAATTGCGCTTCCTCTGGACGTTCATAGGTATAGCGCAGCGCCATGGCGAGACTGAGGATCGTCGCGATCGGGTTGGCGATGCCTTGGCCCGCGATATCCGGCGCACTGCCATGCACCGGCTCATACAACGCCCCGCCCCCCTTGGCCCCCAGAGAAGCCGACGGCAACATGCCGAGCGAACCGGTCAACATGGCGGCCACATCGCTGAGCAGATCTCCGAACAGATTGTCCGTGACAATCACATCAAACTGTTTCGGCGCCCGCACCAATTGCATGGCGCAGCTGTCGGCCAGCATATGGTCGAGGGTAATATCCGGATAGGATTCCGCGACCTTAATGACTTCTTCCCGCCACAGCAGGCCGCTTTCCATCACATTCGCTTTTTCGGACGAGGTCACCCGTCCATCGCGCTTGCCCGCCAGATCGAACGCCACATGGGCGATACGATGAATTTCAGACGTGGTATAGACCTGGGTATTGATCCCGCGACGTTCCCCGTTTTCCAGAGTTTCAATGCCACGCGGTTCGCCAAAATAAACCCCGCCGGTCAGTTCGCGCACGATCATGATGTCGAGGCCACTGACCAGTTCCGGCTTCAGACTGGAGGCGTCCACCAGCGCTTCGAAACAAACCGCCGGCCGCAGATTGGCGAACAGGTCCAGCTCCTTGCGCAGGGTCAACAACCCCGCTTCCGGACGTTTGTCGTAATCCACCCCGTCCCATTTCGGTCCACCGACCGCACCGAGAAGCACCGCATCGACCTGCTTGGCCAATGCCAACGCCTCGTCGGACAAGGGCTTTCCATAGGCATCATAGGCGGCCCCGCCAACCATATCCTCATGCACCGTGATTTTCAGGCTGCGGTTTTCCGCCAGCCAGTCAATCACCCGCCGGGCTTCGATCATAATTTCAGGCCCGATCCCGTCGCCGGGCAACATCAATAAAGAAAGTTCTTTACGCATCTTTTTTCCTTAGTATTCCCTTAGTCGCTAAACAACCAAGGCTGACTCAATCGCTTTTCCGCTTCATAGTCAGAAATTGTGTCTTTTTTCTGCAAGGTCAGACCGATGTCATCCAGCCCGTTGAGCAGACAATGCCGCCGATAGGGGTCGATCTCGAACGAAACCTTGCCGCCGTCCGGGCCGGAAATTTCCAGATTTTCCAGATCGACAGTGATAATGGCGTTGGCCCCGCGGCTCGCATCATCAAGCAACAGGTCAATGGTGTCCTGCGGCAAGGTGATCGGCAAGATGCCGTTCTTGAAGCAGTTGCCATAAAAAATATCGGCAAAGCTCGGCGCAATCACACATTTGATGCCGAAATCCTTCAGGGCCCAGGGCGCATGCTCGCGGCTTGATCCGCAGCCGAAATTCTCGCCGGTAACCAGAATTTCCGCCTTGCGGTAGGCCGGCTGGTTGAGCACGAAATCTTCCCGCTCCGTGCCGTCATCCTGATAGCGAATATTGGAAAAGGCGTAAATGCCGAGCCCGGTGCGCTTGATGGTCTTCAGGTGTTTCTGCGGGATGATCATGTCGGTGTCGATATTGGCCATCGGCAGAGGTGCCGCCACGGCGGACAATTTGGTGAATTTATCCATGATCAAAGCTCCCTGACATCGGTCAGATAACCGGTTAAGGCCGCCGCCGCCGCCATGGCGGGGCTCATCAGGTGGGTACGGCCCTTCGGCCCCTGACGGCCTTCAAAATTACGGTTCGACGTGGAGGCGCAACGCTCATGGGGCTCCAGCTTGTCGGCATTCATCGCCAGACACATGGAACAGCCCGGCTCGCGCCAGTCAAAGCCCGCCTCGATCAGAATCTGGTCCAGGCCTTCTTCTTCCGCCTGCAGTTTCACCAGACCGGAGCCCGGCACCACCCAGGCGGCGACATCGGCGTGAACCTTGCGGCCTTTCACAACGTCGGCGACGGCGCGAATGTCTTCGATCCGGCCATTGGTGCAGGACCCAATAAACACCCGTTCGATGGGAATATCACTGAGTTTCGTGCCCGGCTCGAGCCCCATGTAATCCAGGGCCCGCTGCATGGCGATTTTGCGTTCCGGATCACGGACATCGGCCGGATTGGGGACAACCCCGGTGATCGGGAGAACATTTTCCGGACTGGTGCCCCAGGTGACCTGCGGCGTGATATCCTCGGCCCGGATAAAGACTTCCTTGTCATAGGTGGCGCCTGCATCACTGGTCAGCGTCTTCCAGTAGGACACGGCCTGTTCGAACGCGCCGCCCTTCGGCGATTTGGGCCGGCCCATGACATAATCAAAGGTCACCTGATCGGGGGCTATGAGCCCGGAACGGGCGCCGGCTTCGATTGACATGTTACACAGCGTCATGCGGCCTTCCATGCTAAGTCCCCGAATGGCGGAGCCGGTGAACTCAATCACATGGCCCGTGCCACCGGCAGTGCCAATTTCGCCAATCACGGCCAGCGCCACATCCTTGGCCGTGACGCCATTGCCGAGCACCCCGTCCACATCAATGCGCATGTTTTTCTGACGGCTGAGCACCAACGTTTGCGTCGCCATGACATGTTCGACTTCCGAGGTGCCGATGCCGAAGGCCAGCGCCCCGAAGGCCCCGTGGGTCGAGGTATGGCTGTCGCCGCAGACAATGGTCATGCCCGGCAGGGTAAAGCCCTGTTCCGGTCCGACGATATGGACGATGCCCTGACGCAGATCCATCATGGGGATATATTCCACGCCAAACTCGGCGCAGTTTTTTTCCAGCGTATCGAGCTGGATCTGTGAATCCTCGGCGTTTTTGGCGGTCGCCCGGTCGGCGGAGGTCGGTACGTTATGATCCGGCACCGCCAACATGGCCTTGGCGTTGGCGAGCGGCCGTCCGGCAATGCGCAGACCTTCAAAGGCCTGGGGGCTTGTCACTTCATGAATGATCTGGCGATCAATATAAATCAGGCAATTGCCGTCTTCCTGCTGTTCGACCACATGGGCGTCCCACAGCTTGTCATAGAGGGTCTTCTGGTGTTCAGTTTTATCAGTCATTATAGTCTCACGTCTGACCCGGCCATTTGTGGCGATGGCATGAGGTCGATAGTTGAAACAGATTTCCACAGTCTAGTTAAAGAGCAGATGTAAAAAAAGGGGCTCGTTTGATCCGAGCCCCTTGATTCTTTGCTTGGGCTCTCTTGCTTAAGGAGCCCGGATTTCTTAAATGTCTTTAAGCAATCAGGCTTCCTCTGAGGTGGTAATGGCCTCAGTTTTTTTAGGAGCTGCTTTTTTCATCCAGTCTTTACGTTCCGCAATACGGGCTTTCTTGCCGCGCAGAGGACGAAGATAGTAAAGTTTCGCACGCCGGACTTTACCGCGACGAATCACTTCGATGCTTTCTACATTCGGAGAGTAAAGCGGGAATACACGCTCCACACCTTCACCGTAGGAGATTTTACGCACCGTGAAGGATGAATTCAGGGCGCTGTTTGAACGGGCAATACATACCCCTTCATAGGCCTGGATACGTTCGCGGGTGCCTTCGATAACTTTCACGTTCACACGCAGAGTGTCACCGGCTGCAAATTCAGGAATAACCTTGCCGTCAGTCAGCTTGGCAATCTGCTCTTGCTCAAATTTTTCAATAATATTCATAACGCTCTCTCTTTATCAGCTGCCCCGCTTATATAGCAAGGGCCGTCAAATTCCAACATCAAATTTCATCACCGGCTTTTGACAGAATTTCCGGTCAAAAAAACCCGTCATCCACCGTCTCAATTACGTCTCGCAGCACGTCATTCCTGATCGCGCAGATATTTTTCCCAAAGATCCGGCCGTCTCTCCTCAGTCAGTTTTTTTGACTGTTCAAGGCGCCAATCCTTGATCTTGCCATGGTGCCCCGATTGCAGCACGTCCGGTATCTCACGCCCTTCCCAAACCTTGGGTCGGGTATAGTGGGGATACTCAAGCAACCCCGATTCAAAACTTTCTTCGTCCAGGGTTTCCGGTTGCCCGATCACCCCGGGAAGCGTCCGGACAACCGCATCCATCAATGCCATCGCCGCCACTTCTCCGCCGGAAAGAATAAAATCACCGAGGCTGACCTCCATGACATTACGTCCTTCCAAAACCCGCTCATCGACACCCTCAAACCGGCCGCAAATCAGCGTTATGCCCTTCTTGGCGGCAAATTCCCGAATCAGCGCCTGATCCAGTCGTTTGCCCCGCGGCGACAGATAGACCACGGGAAAATCCGCAAGCTCTCCGCCCCCTGACGGTGCGTCCTGATCCAGCGTCTGGCGCCGGGCCACCACATCATCTATGGCCGCGCCCAGTACATCCGCCCGCATCACCATGCCCGGACCTCCGCCCGCCGGCGTATCGTCCACATTGCGATGCTTGTCCGTGGCATAATCCCGGATCTGCACCACATCCATGGTCCAAATCCCTTTCTCCAGAGCCTTCCCCGCCAGGGAAACCCCCAGGGGACCGGGGAACATTTCCGGAAACAAGGTCAAGATCTGGGCCTGCCACAGGGGCGTGCTCACTTGTGCCATCATCCGGTCTCCTTTAAGGTCCTATGCCTCATCCGATGCCTGATCGTCGCCAAAGGCCTTGCGATCAATCACCAGATAACCGTCTTTAATATTCACTTCCGGAACGAATTCGTCCCGGAAAGGATACATCTGTGTGCCGGACGCCGGGTTATTGTCCCGGTCATCCAGCGCGACCTCAATCAGGTCGCCGGCCCCGAAGTTATAAATCGACTGAACCACCCCGAAAGGCGTTCCTGTCTGATCCCGGGCGATGAGGCCTTCCATGTCTTCGTAATAGAAACTGGCGTCATCTTCGATTTCCGGCAGACTATCCCGCGCCACATAAAGCTTCACACCCTTCAGGTTTTCCGCTTCCGTCCGATCGGTCAGGCCCGCCAGTTGCACGGCGTAGCCTACCTTGATCTTATGCATCAGCTTGCAGTCAACCTGCTCACCTGTGCTGTTGACATCGGGGAACAGCGTCACCGGCCCTCGGGCCAGTATCGCCTCCAGATCTTCGGAAAACACCTTCAGGCGAACCGCGCCCTTGACCCCGACAGCCCCGACGATCACGCCGACTGAAATCCACTCGGGACCAATCTCCGGCTCTTCACGTCGGGAATGTACATATTGTGGTCGAGACATCTGCGGTTCTTCCTTGCGGTGTCGGCCCAGCCTTAGGCTTCTGCAGTTTCTTCTGCAGGCGCTTCTTCAGCAGGGGCTTCCTTGGCGGCAGCAGCGGCTTCGGCGGCGGCTTCAAGGGCAGCTTCAGCTTTGGCTTTACGCTCTTCAATCCGCTCCAGAGCTTTCGCGCCGGCTTTACCTTTATTCGGGTTATTGCGGGCTTCGCGCTTCAGGATACCGGCGGCGTCCAGGAAACGGGCAACGCGGTCTGTCGGCTGAGCGCCTTCGGCCAACCAATGTTTGATCCGCTCAACGTCAAGCTTCACACGATCTTCATGGTCTTTTGGCAGCAACGGGTTATGCGTACCCACTTTTTCAATGTAACGGCCATCACGTGGGGAGCGGGCATCAGCCACAACAACACGGTAATAAGGACGCTTTTTCGCACCACCACGAGACAATCTAATTTTAACAGCCATTGCGGCTTATCCTTTCAGTTAGTTAAACAGTATTTACTTTAGTCATTCTTTAGTCTGGCCTCAGCCCTGACGGGCTTCGGTATTATTTCGGAAGCAGGCCTTCCATTCTTTATTTCGGAAGCAAGCCTTCCATTCCGGGCGGCAGCTGTCCGGGCATCCCCATGCCGCGACCGCCTTTGCCCATTTTCTTCATCATTGTCGCCATCTGCTTTTGCATCTTGATCAGCTTGTTCAAGTCCTGAACCGACACACCGGACCCGGCGGCGATTCGCTTCTTGCGCGACGCATTGAGTAATTTCGGATTACTGCGTTCCTGCGGCGTCATGCTGTTGATCATTGCTTCCTGACGTTTCAGCAGGTTGTCATTAATATTGGCGCTGGCCATCTGCTTCTGGGCCTTGCCAAGCCCTGGCAACATCCCAAGAATGCTGGACATGCCGCCAAGCTTTTTCATCTGACGAAGCTGAGACCGCAGATCTTCGAAATCGAACTGGCCTTTCTTCATCTTCTTGATCATCACCTCGGCTTCTTCAGCCTCGATGGTTTCAGCGGCTTTTTCCACCAGGGACACCACATCGCCCATGCCGAGAATCCGGGACGCGACACGCTCCGGATGGAATTCTTCCATATCCTCCAGCTTTTCACCGACCCCGACCAGCTTGATCGGTTGACCGGTAACCGCCCGCATGCTGAGCGCCGCCCCGCCACGGCCATCGCCGTCCATACGGGTCAGAACCACACCGGTGATGCCGATCTGGTCACTGAACTGCTGCGCCACATTGACCGCATCCTGACCGGTCAGGCTGTCGACCACCAGAAGCGTCTCGTGGGGATTGACCGCATTACGCACCCCGACCACTTCGCCCATCAGGGACTGGTCAATATGCAGGCGGCCCGCTGTATCGAGCATCACAACGTCAAAGCCCTGCAGTTTCGCCGCCGTCATCGCCCGTTTGGCGATATCCACCGGCATCTGGCCATCGATGATCGGCAGGGTCGCGACCCCGATCTGCTCACCGAGGATCTTCAACTGTTCCATGGCCGCCGGACGATAAACGTCCAGGGAAGCCATCATGACTTTCTTGTTTTCTTTTTCCGTCAGACGTTTCGCGATTTTCGCCGCAGAGGTGGTTTTACCAGACCCCTGCAGGCCGACCATCAGAATCGGTACGGGGGCCGCGGCGGCAAGACTGATGCTGACGGTTTCGCTGCCGAGCATTTCCACCAGATGATCATTGACAATCTTGACCACCATCTGGCCGGGAGACACCGACTTCATGACTTCCTGTCCGACAGCCCGTTTGGTGACACTGGCGATAAAATCTTTGACAACCGGCAAGGCCACGTCGGCCTCGAGCAGCGCCACACGCACTTCGCGCATGGCCTCGTTGACATGGCTCTCTTTCAGAGCGCCCTGCCGTTTCAGCTTGTCAAATATACCGCCCAGTTTGTCACTTAAACTGTCAAACATATAATTCTCTTTTTTGTTTTGTTTCCGGTTCCGCCCTGCGGTCCCCTGAAACACGCTCAAGGCTGTCCTGGTTTTTGGCCATCACAACCTTCAACAAAATTACATAACACAAAGACACCAGTGGGCGAACCTTCGCTGACTGATGTGTATCCTCGGACACGATAAGAAACTTATCTTCGTGGAATGGCCGGAAAATATGAGGAAATCAGGTCAGAGTCAAGTTCTTGTTTCCTGTCGGGCAAAAAAATGTAATATGGACACAAATCTGACACAGCAGAGCCGGATAAACAGACCGGACAAGACTAAAAATAAAAAGGGAATAAGGACACAATGTCTCACAAACTTAAAATCGCCTTGCTTGGCGCCACAATGCTCGGGTTCGCCTCAACTTCTGCGCAGGCCGGCCTAGACGGCAATCCGTTCGAAGGGCTTTATCTTGGCTTCAACGCCAATTATTCCAAGGTCAAATCCAAAAACTCCTACGAAGACCTGGAACCCGGCGTGGATGAACTCGATAACAATTTTTTCACCGGTATTGGAAACGGCGCTAAAAACACCGGATATGGCGGCAGCCTGTATGGCGGCATCGGCACCAACTTCTGGGGCCCCATGTATGTCAGCATTGAAGGCGCCCTTGGCCTTGCCGGCGGCAGCAGCACCGCCACCGTCAACACCGTCACCCCCGCTTTCGAAACCCCCGATCCGGACGGAGGAGAACCCACCGTCACCCCCGCCGCCTATGGCACAGATACTCTGAAGCTGAAAGCCGGATTTGCATTTGATATTAACGCCCGCCTTGGCTTTACCGTATCTGACCGGGTTCTGGTCTATGGCCTCGGTGGCTATACGTCCACCAAATTCAAAGCCAGTGTCAGCGGGCAGGACTTCTCGTCTTCCGCCGGCGGATATCGTTATGGCGCCGGGTTTGAAGTCGGCATTATGGAAGATATCGCGCTCCGGATAGAATATGTCCGCACCGCCCATTCTGACATCAACTGGCGCACCAATGCCGACAGCCTGACGTTCGACCCCAGCACCGAAGCCCTGCGCATCGGGCTGATTCTCCATATGGATTGAGTATAAATTGACAGCAGTTTCTTGAAGGCCCGTCTTAACCCCATAAGCCGGGCCTTTTCTTAATCTTATATCGCAATTTCATATTGTGAAATGATTGTGGTTTCTCCTACTGACGGTGCGAAGAATTCCTGCTTGGCCTGTAGATAGCCTTCATCGGCGAAAAACGCGTCCATACTGGCTTTGCTGTCACAATAGATCGCGAAAACCCGGTTGATGGGACGCCCTTCAGCGTTCTTTAACACCTCTGACACCCGGAAATCATAACGAAACCCGCCGCCGTAGCGCTGCAGGATCGGCATCATCGCCGCGCGATACTGACTGTAGAGGTCATCATCGGTCACCTCGAGCCCCACCATCATTTCATACTTCATCTTGCTCACCTCGCCTTGTAAATTGAAAAGTCCCAACGGGTTTCAACACATATAGGGAAAACATGTGCGCATTTACAGATGACAATATGATTTTCCTCATAGACTATAGGCCATCAGGCTCGGTAAAGTCACAATCACGCCCGTAATGATGGCCCCACTGAACAGCAGCATCGCGGCAATACGGGTGCCATGTAATTTGGTCCACAGCAGCATACCGGTGAGGCACAACATGATCAGCGCCCCGGCGATACTGTCAGCGAACAGCGCGTCAAACTCGCCGCCGGTGATATGGTGATTTATCCTGCCACCAGCCTGCATCGGGTCGAACCGATCACCCGGGGCAGCCGGTGGGCGAGCTTCTTCTGGACCCAGTCGATGGTCAAGGACGACGGCCAGCGCGGCCTGCTCTATGATTTTGATCGTAATATTTTGAAAGCGCGCCAAACCCTTGGCGAGGATCACGAGATCGTCCTCTCCCTAACCGCCACCTACCACAATCTTCTGCGGCAATGGGCGGAATTGTGAGCAAGATCACACCTCTTTCCCCTCGACCCCCATCAGTTCCTCACTGTGGAGGACGACCTTTTGCCGCACCTCCTCCATGAATTCCGCTTTGGGCAGGTCAAATTCGAGAGCCGGATGATACTGCATCACAATCGTGCCGGGTTTATTAAACGGGCTGCCTTTCAACCAATGCACCCCGGTGTTGGTCGAGGCGCAAATCACCGGCAGATTGGTGTCCTTCTGGAGATAATAAACCCCGGTCTTCAGCCGCCGGCGCTCCCCCACCGGAATGCGGGTGCCTTCAACAAACAACAACAAAGGGATTTTCTTTTCCTGCAAGGTCGCCGCGATCTCTGGCGTTTTGACCTGGGCCGTGCCCTTGCCCCGATCAATCGGCACCACCCCCATCTTGTTAAGTACATGGCGCACACCCGGAATTCGAAACAGCTCAATTTTCGCCAGCGCCGTCAAATTCGGCATACGACGATAGGCAATCAACGCTTCCAGATTGCTCATATGTTTACAACATAGAATGAAACCCTGATCCTTGGGCAGGTTTTCAATCCCGCGTTCTTCAACTTTGATCCCGCTGATTTTATCCAGCATGAAAAACACAATGTGGAACCAGATCATAATCGCCTTGCGCATCGGTGCCGGGGACTTGAAAAACGACAATGGCGTCAGAACAAGAAGAATCCACAGCGGCGCCAAAATCCAAAAAAAGGCGTTAAACAAAAAACTGCGTAAATAATTCATACAAATACCCTAAAACCCCCGGTTAACGATCCCCGTGACACGGTATAATGCTCCGGCGCCACCTTTCATATTATTTACTCAAATGCAGTTTGTCAAAATGTTGAAGACACACGGCTTTTTGCCTTTTGTCCGAGTGCGGCAAGCCCCCGCACATCCCCCGACCAAAAGAATAATTGCAACAGCGATGTTGACAGTGTAAATATTAATGATATGTTGTCACCGTAAACATAGTTTGTGATTCCTTTTGCAAAACCACACAACACCGCGACCCGAGAAGCCATAGAGAAAATCATGACCCAGACCCCGGACCCCCGTGACGCCACCGCCAATCCCACCGATAAAACCGGCGCTGCCCGCGCCAGACCCGCCAGAATGAAAATCATCATTGGCGGTGTTCTGTTGCTGACCATTGCCGGGGCCGTGCTTTACACCAGATCATCGGCGCAGGCCAATCTCGATGAAGAACAGACCAGACTGGCCCGGGCTCTCATGGTGGAAACCAGCCAAATCAAGGCGCAGGATCACTATCAAATTCACCAGAAATACAGCGGGCGTATTGTCGCCGGCCGGGAAAGCGACCACGGATTTGACAAAGGCGGTTTGCTGGCGGAAGTCCTGGTTGACGAAGGCCAGCGGGTCAAGAAAGGCGACAGTCTCGCCCGGCTGGACATGCGACGGCTGGAGGCCCGGCTCGGAGAACTGGACGCAGAACTGAGCCAAAGCATCGCCCTGGATCATCAGGCCGGGGCGCAACTGGATCGCGCCCAGGCGACCTATGACCGATATAAGGTCCTGCGACAACAGAGCCATATTTCAGCCGAGAAATTTGATCAGGTCAAATTCGATCTGGCGGGCCGGAAGGCTCAGAAAACCGCTGCCGAATCCGCCATTCTTCGTACCAAGGCCGCCCTGAAAAGCCTGCGGGTTGACCAGGCTCTCGCGACCCTTACCGCCCGCTTTGACGGTAGCGTTGTACGACGTTATCAGGATGAGGGTACCGCCCTCGGGGCCGGCGCCCCGGTCATTCGTCTGATTGAAGATGAAAAACTGGAAATTCATCTCGGCCTGCCCGAAGCGGCCGTGGCCAAACTCAGCCCCGGCGACATCCATGTTTTTCAACAAAACGGTACCCGCCTCACCGCGCGTTTGCGCGCCACCCATGCCCGCCTGGACCCGGCAACCCGCACCGTGACCGCTCTCTTTGATATCCTGGAAACCAGCGCCCCGGTGCATGCCGGCAGTCTGGCGCAACTCACCCTCGCCCATGAGGTTCCCGCCAACGGCTTCTGGCTGCCCAGTGATGCTCTGGCCGAAAGCCGGCGCGGCCTGTGGAGCGTTTATACTGTCACCCCGGCAAAAGGCAATCATGGCGCCACCCATGGCACCGTGGCCCGACAGGAGCTACAACTGCTCTATACAGATTCGGAACGGGTCTTTGTCCGCGGCACCCTGCAGGACGGTGACCGCATCGTCACCGGCGGCCTGCATCGCCTGGTGCCCGGCCAAATGGTCAAATTGGCGAAAGGGCAATAACCATGTGGCAAAATCTGTTTTTCCGCAATCGCCGCCTGACCACCCTGGTCATCGGCCTTATTCTCGTCGCCGGTTTTTCCGCGATCAGCACCCTGCCACGACAGGAAGACCCTACCTTCCTCCACCGCTTTGATGCCGCCAACACCCGCTTCCCCGGCGCCAGCGCCGAACGGGTCGAAGCCCTGGTCACCGAGAAAATTGAAGCCGCTCTTAGTGAAATCGAAGAAATCAAGCAACTGATAAGCACGTCCCGCACCGGCTTCTCGACTGTCGCCATTCAGTTGGAAGACGAGGTTCCCGCCGCCAATATTCCCAACGTCTGGTCCCAGATTCGCGACAAACTGAAAGACGCCCAGCGCGACCTGCCGGCCGGGGCGGAAACCCCCTATATCATAGACCGCAAAAGCGCTGTCTTTACCTTCATGGTCGGGGTCACCTGGGATATGCCGGACGGCGCATCCGAAGCGCCGCAACTTGATATTCTCGGGCGTTTCGCCCGCGATCTGGAACGGCATCTTTCTCCGCTTCCCGGTACGGATGAAACCGATATCTTTGGTGAACTGGATGAAGAATATCTGGTGACGGTCGATCCCGATGCGCTGGCGTCCGTCGGCTTGACAGCCGAAGCCGTATCCCGCGCCATCGCCGAGGCAGACTCCAAAATTCCGGCGGGCCAATTGCGGGGCAGCCGCCACGATCTGGTGCTGGAAGTCAGTGGTGAACTGAAATCCGAAGAAGACATCCGTAACATTCCCCTGACCCAAACCGCAGACGGAAACTTTCTGCGGGTCGGGGATGTGGCGACTGTCAAGAAGTCCTATCAAGATCCGGTCTATAGCACCGCGCTGCTCAACGGCAAACAGGGCATCATTGTCGGGGCAAAAATCGGCAGCGGCATTCGCGTCGACAAATGGGTGGACCGTCTGCGGGCCGAAACGGAAAAATATGCTGAGACCCTGCCCGAGGGCGTCAAAATGGACGTTATCTTTAGCCAGGATGTCTATGCCACCAAACGATTGTCGGGTCTGATGGGGAATATTTTCCTCGGCGCGAGCATCATCATCCTGGTAATGATTTTCATGATGGGCTGGCGTTCGGCCATATTGGTCGCCACCGCCTTGCCCCTGACCGTTCTGATGGTCATGACAGCATTCCAGATCATGGATATCCCGCTGCACCAGATGTCGATTACCGGCCTGATCATTGCGCTGGGACTGTTAATAGACAATGCCATTGTCGCCATTGATGAATATCGCAAATCCCGTAGCGCCGGCAAGGAAATTGGCGAAGCCATCACCACCATGGTCCGGCATCTGTTCATTCCCCTGCTGGCTTCGACGGTAACCACCTCGCTGACCTTTATGCCAATTGTGCTCTCGCCCGGCCCGACAGGCGAATTTATCGGCTCGCTCGGGGTGGCGGTGATCCTGTCCCTCTTCTCCAGTCTGTTCCTCGCCATGACCATCATTCCGGCTCTGGCCGGGTATTTCGACCGCGGAGAATTGCTGAACGACAACCGCAGTATCCTGCAAAACGGCTATCAGAATATCGCCCTGCGCGAAAAATTCCGCGCCAGCCTACGTTGGTGTCTCGCCCACCCGTGGAAAGCCACCGGCCTGTCCGTCACCCTGCCCATTCTCGGCTTCCTGCTCAGCACCACTCTGGTGCAGCAATTCTTCCCGCCTGTGGACCGGGATCAGTTCCAACTGCAACTGCAATTGCCCCGCCAGACGAGTCTCGAAGAAACCACCCGCCAGGTTAATATCGCCCGTGACGTGATGGCGAGATATCCCGAAATCACCCAGGATTACTGGGTGATTGCCGAGGCAGCGCCGGCGGTTTTCTACAACACGTTTCTGAACCAGACCGGGCAGAACAGTTTCGCCGGCGGTTTCGTCAATGTCACATCAGACGAAGCAACCCTGAATATCCTGCCTCGCCTACAACAGGACCTGATGGACGCCCTGCCTGATGCGATCATTCTGGCTCTGCCTTTTGAACAGGGGCCTCCGTTTGAAGCCCCGATCGAAGTTTTCATCTATGGGCAGGACCTGAGCATTCTGGCGGAAAAGGGCGAGGAAATTCGCCGGATACTTGGTGAAACCAAGAATGTCACCTATACTCAGGCAAAAATATCCCGCAATCAGCCAAAGCTGAACTTTGTCCCGGATGAAGACGCCGCCCGCGCCGCCGGCTTTGACCTCAACCAGATCGCGCGACAGCTCAACAGCACTCTCGAAGGGCATGTGGGCGGCAGCGTACTGGAAGGGAGCGAAAATTTGCCTGTCCGGGTGCGGGTTGGCGGAGAGAACCGTTCCGACATCGAAAATATCTTTCAGAATTCCCTGGTGTCACCGAACGGCAGCCTGCTGCCCAGCGGTCAGCAGATGGGCGGCGTGCCGCTCAGCAGTCTCGGGACCTTAGAACTGGTGCCCACCTACAGCATCATCAGTCGCCGGGATAATCAACGGCTCAACATCCTTCAGGCTCATATCGCCCCCTACAGTCTGCCGAGTACGGCACTGGCGGATTTTCAACAACGGCTGGCCCAGGCAAATGTGGAACTCCCCGCCGGCTATCGCATCGAATTTGGGGGCGAGGCCGAAAAACGGTCTGAATCCCAAGGCAAGTTATTCTCAACTGTCCTGCCCCTTCTGGTGATCATGATGGGTATTCTGGTGTTGGCGTTCAACAGCTTTACGTCAGCCCTGATCATCGGGGGGGTAGCTTTTTTCAGTATGGGACTGGCTTTCCTCGCCATCTGGCTCTTTGGCTTCCCCATGGGCTTCACCGGCATCATGGGCACCATGGGGCTGATCGGGCTGGCCATCAACGACAGTATCGTTGTGCTGGCGGCTTTGCGGGCCAATGAACAGGCCCGGCTCGCCGACCCGGAAGCCATCGTCACTGTCGTGATCAACAGCAGCCGTCATATTGTTTCCACCACCCTGACGACGCTGGGTGGATTTGCGCCGCTCATTCTGTTTGGTGGCGTGATGTGGCCGCCGCTGGCCACCGCCATTGCCGGCGGCATGGTCGGGGCCACGATTCTGGCATTGATTTTCGTGCCGTCCCTCTATTACATCCGGGTCCGGCGCCGGGCGCGGAAACTGTCAATACGCAATCAGGCATCCGCAGCCCGGCCTCAGGTCAAGGCTGCCTGATCAAAACAGGCAAGGTGTGAACGGGCAGAATCGCGATCGGCGGGGATCAGGATTGACCGGCGATTGCCCGCTGTCGTTCCGGGGCAAAATCCAGGTAGGACAGATAATAAAACCGCGCCACCAGCAAGATGCAGGAAACAATACTGGCAATGACAGTGCTTTCGAACAACCCTTCCGCCCCCCGGCCCAGTGGAAAAGCAAGATACCAGGCCAGCGGCGTCATGATGACAATATAGCTGAGGAAATACAGCGCCGTCGGCAACCACACGTCCCGGCGGCCCCGGAGCCCGTTTCCGATCACCGCCTGGGCACTGTCCACCAGCAACATCCAGCCGGTGAGGATCATCAGCGGTACGGTCGCGGCAATCAGATCGGCCTCAACCGTGAACAGGCTGGCTATTTCCCTCGGGAAAATCAGCAGGATCGCCATCAACGGCAACATTAGCATGAAATTAAAGGCCAGACCGCAGCTGCCCGCCAGCAGCAGGTCGCGATGATCGCGCCGTCCCATGGCGATCCCTACCCGCACCGACGTCGCGCCTGCGACACCGTAAGCAATCATAAAGGGCAGGCCGTAGACATTGAAGGTAATGGCGAAAGCGCCCAGGGTCAGCGGCCCGAGCCAGCCCGCCATCACCTGCAGGGCGGCGAAGCCGGAATGCTCCATCCCCACCGTCAGGCCGGAGGCATAACCGATATTACGCTGCCGCTTCCATTTTTTAAGACGCAGGTCGACTTTTTCACGAATGCCATAGCGGGCGTGATCTTTCATCCGCCAGACGAACAGCACCAGCCCCAACGCCAAAAACGTCCGCACGATAGTTGTCGCCCAGGCGGAGCCTTCCGCCCCCATGGGATCAAAGCCGAAATGGCCGTAAACCAGCATCCAGTTGAGAAAAATATTGATCAGATTGGCAACCAAAATATACATCATGCCCGGCAGGGGACGGTTGATGCCTTCGAGAAAGAAGGTGCAAGCCAGCATCACATTGGTCATGGGAATGCCAAAGGCAATGGCCTGCATCATGATCCCGCCGCCGCGCGCGATATCCGCCTCCTGACCCAGCGCCAGCAGCAGCGGCTCTCCCATCAGACAGAGGCCAAAACCGATCAGGCCAAGAAACAGGCCATACAGCACCCCGCGCCGCCAGATCCGGCCACATCTGATAAACTGCTCCGCCCCGAAGGCATTGGAGGTCAGCACCATGGTGCCCATCATCAGGCCAATGGCGAGCACAATCATCGTCGATACCGGCACATTGCCGATGCTCTGATAGGCCAGTTCCGTGGAAGAGAAGCGCCCGACCATCAAGGTATCGACCAGCCCCATGGTCATGATGCCCAGCCGCTGAAAGACGATCGGAAAGGACAGACGGGTCAGTTCCGAGAACTGCCGCCTGATCCGCGCCTTCACCGCTTCGGGTGCAATGGAAATGTCCCGCTCTGCCATCGTCTCTCGTCCTGCCTGAAAATACACGAGGTTTCTTCATAAAAGGAAGCCCCCCTAAAGTCACGCCGGAAAAGAGAGAAATTTCACCCACGCATAGCGCAGGCGCGTCGTCACATCGTTACAGGGCCTGCATGCGCGCGGTCAGGAACGCCTGCTCCGCCTCATTGGCGCTCAGCTCAATCGCCTTGAGATAACTTGTCCGCGCGGCCTGCCGCTGCCCCAACCGTCGGTGAAAATCGGCTTCCACCGCATAGAAAGCCTGATAATTTTCCAACCCGAAGGCCAGCGCCTGCAATTGCTCTAAAATGAACGGCAGCGGCTCAACATAGGACCGGGCGACCAGTCGGTTGAGCGCAATGACCGGCGTCGGCTTGAGCCGGTAAAGCAGCTCATAGATCAAGCTGATTTCCCGCCAATTTGTCTCTTCCGCCCGCATGGCATCGCTATGCACCGCGCTGATCGCCGCCTGCAATTGATAGACGCCCGCCGCCTCCCCCCGTCGTGCGCCGTGAGCTAAGATCCGGCGGACCAGCCGACGTCCTTCCTCGCTCTGATCCTTGAGCCATACTGTGCGATCCTGATCCTCCAGAGGAATGAAAGCCCCGTGGCAATCATAACGTGCCGGACGGCGGCTATCATGTAACAACATCAGGGCCAACAGACCATGGGCCTCCAGCGCAGTGGGACAGAGCAGGCACAGAATACGGGCCAGGCGAATGGCCTCAAGGCATAAATCCTTGCGAATGGGTTCCGCGCCAAAAGAAGCCGCGTAGCCCTCGTTGAAAATCAGATAGAGCACTGCCAGCACTGCCGACAGACGGTCGGCGAAATCCGCTGCGGACGGGATTTCATAAGCGATAGCAGTGGTGCGAATCTTGCGTTTGCCACGAACCAATCTCTGGGCCATGGTCTCGGGTTTGACCAGATAGGCACGGGCAATTTCTGCCGTCGTCAAACCGCCCACCAGTTGCAAGGTAAGCGCGACGGAGACTTTGCGGTCCAGCGCCGGATGGCAACAGGTGAAAATTAGCCGCAACCGCTCGTCGGGAATATCATAGTCACTCTCCCCCAGCTCCGCCGTCTGTTCCTGTTCGAGGAGAAATTGTACTTCCGCCTGTTTTTTGTGAAAATTTTGATCACGCCGCATCCTGTCGAGCGCTTTGCGCCAGGCGACTTTATAAAGCCAAGCTTGCGGGTGGTCGGGCAGACCCGTCTCTCGCCAGCGGGTCAAGGCGGTTTCCACCGCATCTTGCAGGGAATCCTCCGCCAATTGAAAATCTCCGCAGCGCCGGATCAGACCCGACAGCAGGCTCCCCCACGTCTCCTTGACGATGGCCTGGAGGGCAACATCAAATCTCAGGGGAGGAGCCATGGGCGTGTCTTACATGCCGGGAATGGACATGACCGGGCGCACTTCGACGGAGCCCGTCTTGGCACAAGGGATCATCGCAGCATATTTCAGGGCGTCATCCAGAGAAGCGCACTCGAAAATATAAAAGCCGCCTAGCTGTTCCCGGGTTTCGGCAAAGGGGCCGTCGGTAGTCTCCATTTTATCGTGACGCACACGTACGGTCGTTGCCGAGCTGATATTTTCAAGAGGCTCACCGGCCACATAGACCCCATCCTTATTGAAAGTTTCCTCCGCCGCCATGAACGCGGCAATCAGTTTGTTAAACGCATCGGTCCCCGGTGCCGGGGACAATTTTTCATTTTCATAAATCAAGGCCATATATTTCATGTCATTCTCCTGTTCAGATTTTAACGGTAACCGATTTATTTCGGTCCCGCCATAAAAACGAACAAAGCTGGACCAGATCGACAAAAAGACATTATTTTTTTGCATCCCCCAAAATGGCCCGCTGGATTGACAGGCCCCTGCATCCCCCCTAGAGTTCGGAAAAATAAAATCCGAGGAAAATATATGCGTCTGTTTTTACTAATCTTGAGTCTGACCTTACTTCCTCAGATGTCACCCGCTAAAGACCTGACATTAGACCGTTATTTATCGGATGCCTTTGCGGCAGGTCGCTTCAACGGCGTTGTCCTCGTCGCCGATCAAACGGATACGCTCTACCGAGCCGCCCAGGGGTTCCATGATAAAGCGCGGAACATCGCCCTCACCCCCAACAGCCGCTTTTATCTCGCGTCTCCGTCCAAAATTTTCACCGCCGCGCTGATCCTCAAGTTGGTCGAAGCGGAACAGATTTCGCTCAACGACAGCTTGGGGAAATATTTCCCCTATCTCCGACGGGAACTTGGTGAAAAGATCACCCTTCATCATCTGCTGTCTCACCAGTCCGGCCTGCCGGAATTTTACGAAGGACTGGGTCCGGACTTTGATCTGCTGGCGTTTATCGGGCAGCAACATAGTTTGGAAGAAGTGATCGCCTATTGTCAGCGCGACCTGCTCTTCCCGCCGGGTCAGGGCTTTAAATATACCGACACCAATTACGTCTATCTGACCGCCATCATTGAGAAAGTCACCGGACGGCCTTATGCCGAGGTGCTGGAGACTTATATCTTAAAACCTTTGGATTTGCCCAATACCGGCTATTTCACCGGACCGCAGGATAACGCCGCCCAACTTTATATGACCATGGGCGCGCGCTATACTCCCGCCCCTTATGTCTCTCGCGATATCGCGGGGGGCGCCTCAGCGATATATTCCACGGCGGATGATCTAGTGACTTTCGCCCGGGCTCTGTATTTCGGGGATTTTCTTCAGCCGGACGCCAAGCGTCTGATGCGGACGAAGCATGCGGAAGAGAAAGGGAATTTCTATGGTTATGCCACCTGGATGGTGGACTATAGATCGACTAAATCAGGACTCACCCACGCCTATTATGGTCATGAGGGTGGCCCGTCTCTCGGCGTCAACAGCCTGGTTGCCGTCTCGCCGGAAAATCAGACCATCACCATCATTCTGTCCAATATTCAAATCATTGATCCAGAGGCAATATATAGCGATGTGGAGGATATCCTCCACAAATCCCCCTAACAACAAACCCTTTACTCCGCCGGGGCCTGATGATCATAGCTGATCACCCTTGTGATACGCCAGACACCGTCCTGTAGCATCCACAGGTGGGTGAATTTGGCCACGGAGCGAAATTGCGGGTTGGAGCCGTGATAGCTTTCATAAAAGGAATGCTCCCCGGTCTGCACCGCGCCGTAGAGCGTCTCCTGTTTGCTATTGGTATAGAGGGGAAAAACCTTCAGGCTGCCTTCTGTCAACACCCGAAAAGACTTATAACCGCTCTCCGGGTCCTGCGTTTTGCACATGCCGTTGGCCACATCCTGCATAAAGGCTTCCTTCGACAGGGTCGCGCCGCCTTTATCATGATAAAATTCAAAATCCGGCGCGATAATCTTGTCGATCTCCGCCGCATTGCAATTGCCAAAGCTGTTATCAAAAAGCTGGCGATCTTTTGCAGCGAGAAGGCGCGATAGATCCTCCCTTTCCCCGGCCGAGGCCATCATCGGAAAGCTGACCAATCCCAGGATCAGGATCGCAAAGCTCATGACAGTCATAACAATCATCAAAAATTTTTCAGTCATCATTCTTCCTCCCAAAATGGTCATGTGATCAGGCAAAGGAAAAGGACGACCGGCGGCTACGACGCGCCCGACGGGCATATTGCGCCGTCACCGGCTGGGCCTGAAACATGGATTTAGTGTCAGTTTTCTTCTTGGTCAATTTGTCAAAAAAGGTCATATCTTATCTCCGTAAGTAAAGGTTGTTTGTTTGATATTTCCTACATTGCACAGACCGTGCCAGTTTATTTATAAATCGACAAGTCATTGAAAAATATGAATTAATATGACTTTTATGAATTTTAACAGCGCACAAAACAAAAACAGTTAGTGATTTGCACCACTAACTGTTCATATTTTTCACTATTGTTTGAGAATTAATTAAATTCTCATTTCACTGCGCCAAAACCTTATCCAGAGCCTTTTGCGCCGAAGGATGATAACCTTCACGGGCCGCAACGTAAATCTCGCGGGCCAGCTTCAAGCCGTCGGGTGTTGTCGCCAACTGCTCATAAAGCGGCAGGATCAGTTTCTTGCGCCCGATCACCGGCAAATATTCCCGCAAGCGGGACGTGACCGCCTTATAATCATGTTTCAGGCCCTGCAACAGCCAGGCATGGGCGATCTCGTTGTTGGTGGAGCGCGTCAGGTCAAAGGCCCGGTCCAGCTCCGCCATATGTTGAGCCTTCAGGTCCTTGGGCAGATTTGTGATAAAATACAGCCATTCATGAACTGTCCACTCACCGGTCGGAATCTGGCTGAGCTGCATCTTGCCCCCCAACCAGTCGCTCTGTTGCTGCGCAACCACCTCAAACACATTGGATGTCGGATTTGGCGCATCTTCAGGCAGGCCAGTGCCATAAATCCATTCCCTGACCTTCTCCATAGACACAACGCCCGGATATTTTTTCAACAGGTTGGCCTGAAGGTAGGCGATAAATTTTTCCGATGAAATATTCTCGAATGCATGGGCGGTAAAATACCCCTTCAGGAAAGGGTCGAACCGCGCCCGGCCAAATTTCTCTTCCAGATAACGTAAAAACAGCTGCCCTTTATCATAAGGAATCTCGCTAAAAGCATCGTCAGGGTCCCGACCGTCCAAATTTGCATGCAGGCTGGTGTCGGCCGGGTCAAGCCGTTTCAGTCCCCGGTGCAAGCCCTGAACCGCCAATACCTGTTCCATCAAGGCGCGCTTCGGACCATACACTTCTTCCATAATACGGTTTTCCACATAGGATGTGGTGCCTTCATTGAGCCACAAGTCATTCCAGTTGGCATTGGTCACCAAATTTCCAGACCAGCTGTGCGCCAATTCATGGGCAATCAGCCCCACCAGGCTTTTATCACCGGCGATAACCGTCGGCGTGATGAAGCTTAACATCGGATTTTCCATACCGCCCATGGGATAGCTCGGCGGCATCATCAGAATGTCGTAACGTCCCCATTGGTAAGGGCCATACATTTTTTCCGCCACTTGCATCATTTTATAGGTATCGGCAAATTCAGCGGCGGCCCCATCCAGAATATAGGCTTCGCCATACACGCCAGTATTTTCAGACATGGATTTAAAATACAGGTCCCCCACCCCCAGCGCCATCAGATACGGGGGAATTTTGTGCGGCATATCGAATTCATAATCACCGTCGCGGGGCGCATCCGGATCATTAAGCGCGCTCATCACCGCCTTCAGGTCTTCCGGTGTACGAATCCGCGCATGATACGTCAAACGCAATGCCGGCGTATCCTGAATCGGCACCCAGCTGCGGGTATGAATGGGCTGAGATTCCGTGAAGACATACGGATGTTTCTTGCCCGCGGTCTGGGCCGGGGTCAACCACTGCAGGCCGGTGGCCTCCGGTCGCGTGGCATAATGGATACGCACCTTCTTGGCCGTGACCGGCAGAGTGACGGTCAGCTTCGAGCCTAACGGCGGCAACGCCTTGGCGAGTTCAAACGACGCCAATTCCCAATCCTGGTCCAAGGCCTTGACCTCAACCTTATGGATCACCAGATCACGGGTATCCAGAACGAAAGGATGCGCGCCAGGCGTCAGGCGTTTGATGTCATATTCCGCCGTACCTTCAAAAACCTTCCGGTCAAAATCAACGATAATATCCAGATTGAGGTGCGTACTCGCCACTTGCTCCACATTAGCAAAGGAGTGGGGATCGCGCGCCGTCGCCGCTGTGATCCCGATGCTCACCATACCCAAAATACCGGCCACCACGTAGCCCCATAATCCCGTCTTTCTCGCCATAAATCAGTCTCTTTTTTTTATAGTATCAGTTAAATTCTTCAAAATACCGGCCTCACCCCATAAAGGTGGCTTTGATGCCGTCAAATATATATTGAATGGCCATCGCGGCCAAGATCACACCCAAAATGCGGGTGATGGCATTGGCGACTGTCTGACCCATCAGATCAATGATCTTACTCGCCATCAGCAACATGATGATCGTCACCAGAATTGTGATCAGCAGCGCCCCGATAATCACACCCTGTTCCGTGCGGCTGCCTTCATGATGGGTCATCATCAACATGATGGTTGCGATACTGCCGGGCCCTGCAATAAAAGGAATGGCCATGGGAAAGACAGAAATATCTTCGAAATCCTCCTCATCACTCACTGGCACCACGGCTTTCTGACCGCCCTTTGTTGAGGCCTGCTGCACCCGGACGGCTTCTTCCTGTTCATGCTCCAGTTCATGTTCATGCAACACAGCCTCGGAAGTTTTCTCGCGGCGTTCGGTGCGTTTTTCGAACACCATTTCCAATGCAATCATAAACAGCAATACCCCGCCCGCGGTCTTGAAGGCCATCATGCTAATGCCAAGCGCCGACAGAAAACCACTGCCGAGGAACGCGAACAAAAGCAGGATAATAGCCCCTGTCAGGGTTGATTTAAACACCATGCGTCGCTTGAAAGACGTACTGGCCCCATCGGTCATGACAGCAAAAATCGGCGCAATCCCCAGAGGATCAATCACCACAAAGAAAGTCACAAAAGTCGCAATAAATAGCTCGTACATCATTCACTCCCTGCAGTAACAGACATCCCCTCTGTTACAGTTACCCTAAAAATCGTTCTTTGACCATCGCCTGATGGGTTCGCGACACCGGAATTTCCAGACCATTGCGCATAATCAGAACAATCTTGCGCCCGTCACGACGGGTTTTCACCACCCTGTCCGCCGAAATCCACCAGGACCGGTGCACCTGAAACCCATCAGCCTCGGCTTCCACACGGCAATTTCGTGCGGGTTTAGTGATCCTAAAACAACTTAAATGAAGGTATGTCAGAAAGGATGGGGGCCCTCTCTTTTTTTTACCTGTTAAGTTATTACACGACTAATCCCAGACACTCATGTCCTTTTCAACATCGACATTTTCTTTCTTGAGTATATTCTTTCCCCAATAAAATAACCCTATACCAATCAAGCAGGGGACGCCACCAAGTATCAAGACGAGCTCGCCAAACGATATATCTACAACCATGAAAACCAACCCACAGCCCCCAGCCAGCACAGCCATAAGAATTCCACCTGCCCTTAAAAGATGTCCAAAGAATTTTTTAACTGTCATATAATCCCCTTTGTTTCTTTCTCATCTCATGAACCAGCCCATTGCGATAAAAAAGATTATAAGTATCAAAAGGAATGATTTCCAACTCCGGTGTGATAAAATGAATACAAGATCGTTTTACATTCCCGACGCAGAAATTAGCCGCATCAAGAAACTGAACAATTGTAATCCGGAAGATATTCTCATACCCCAAATTTTCCAGAACAGGCACCTCAGGCAAACAACAGAGCAAAGAGCTCATGCGCTCGGCCGTATTCAAGTCACCGCTTGAGAGAGAGAACAAATCAATCACTTTGTCGCGCAACCTGTCATTTTTCTCGAAGGCTACGGCATTGGGCACTTCCGCGATCAAATCCTCCTGCGGGATTAGCGATGTAATCGGCATGACCTGCTTGCCCAAACGCAAGCCGTATGCAATCGCGATGGATTCCGGGTTACACGGCAAGGGGATGATGTCGTCAGGTGTGAAAATATCGGACTGCTCATAAATTGCACGGCGTACATCGGTAAGAAGAAGCCGGTCCGTGTTTTTGTCAAATCCCGCGTTACGTCCCACATCCTGCACCGGTTGGAAGGTGATGCCCCGTACACATTTAAAGGTCAGGGCATGATCAATGATCGCACCGATTTCATGGTCGTTTACCCCTTTTTTAACCGTCACGACCAGAGAGGTCGAGATATTAAATTCCTCAAGATGTTCCAAGGCCTTACGGCGTATCGTCCTCAAATCGATACCGCGCAGATTCTCAAGCACCGCCTTCTCCAGAGAGTCAAATTGCAGATAAACTTCGAACCCCGGTGCATAATCCGCAAGTTTCCGGACAAAATCCCGGTCTCGCGCCAGGCGAACGCCATTGGTATTGATCATAAGATGTTTAATAGGTCTGGATTTCGCACTATCCAAGATGTCGAAAATTTGCGGATGGATGGTGGGCTCTCCACCACTGATCTGCAAAACATCCGGTTCGCCCTCGCTACGCACCAATGCATCCATCATGGCTTCTATTTCGACAAGAGAACGATGTGTTTTCTTCTCCGGTGAGGATTCTGCAAAGCAGACTGGGCATTCCAGATTACATTCTTCATTGATTTCAATCAGGGCAAGACAACTATGCTGTTCATGATCCGGGCACAGCCCACAATCCAAGGGGCAGCCATAGTCCGTCTTGCTTTGATACGTGAGAGGCCGGTCGCCTGGTTTAATATACGCTTTCGTCTTACGAAAATAATCCGCATCACTTGACACTTTTGTTTTTTGAACGCCATGCATAGCGCACCGCTTTTGATAAAAAACATCCGTACCTTCAATCAGGATTTTTGCAGGCACCAGATCAAGACATTCCTCACATAAAGAGGTGGTTTGACCATAAAATATATAAGGCGTCTGCTTGCGCGTCTCGTTACTCATATCGTGCTTTACCTATCATTATTATGCTGTAGAAAACCAATATCAGGCAAATTATCTGAAACACATTTAACAGCCCTGCGATATCCTGATAAGGTTTAAGAAACTCCCAAAAGAACCGTTGAACGGCATAATAGCCAATACAGACATAAAATCCATAACGTGTGAAAAGATCAACCCGCGCCTGCAAGATCGCCAGACTGCCAATCAAAAAGAGTAGCATCGACACACTTTCATAAAGCGCGACGGGATGTCGCAAAACCTGATCACCGAAATCCCAACCCCACGCTTTTCCAGTCGCTACGCCGAAAGTGTCATCCGCCAGACCGGAAAACAAACATCCCAGCCGACCAATGATGATCACAACTATCAAGGGAATCACGTAAATATAACCCGTAGATCCTCTTGTGCCTCTTCGACCTTTATAGAGTTCCACCATAAGTGTTGCGCCGAAAATGGCCCCGATAATACTGCGGCCAATTTCCGGAATACCCGACAGATACAGATTAAGCGTTCCGAACAGAAAGGCTCCGACGATACTGCCCAGACTAAGAAACAGAAAATAGCCATAGCCAATCCTATCGGTCATCTGTGGTAAATGTTCCTCCAGTCGCCAGCGATAAACACAATATCCCCCGGCAACAGCCCCCAGCGCCGCGATAAGGTCAAAGAACGTATGGATTAGATAGGCATCGGTGATGGTCAACACATTTCCCCCTCCTTAACGAATTACACCAGAACTCTACGCCGAATTCACCTCCAGGACGAGTGAAAAAACCAGATCATCAGCGTTAAACCTCAGGCTCGGTGACGCCCGCCTGACGGCAGGCGGCGGTGACGGTATTCTGCAGCAGAACGCCAATGGTCATTGGTCCCACACCGCCCGGCACCGGGGTGATGGCGGCGGCGTTTTTGGCGGCGGCCGCAAATTCCACATCGCCGACCAGACGGGTCTTGCCCTCATCTGTCGTGATGCGGTTGATGCCCACATCAATCACGGTCGCGCCCTTTTTGATCCAGTCGCCCTTGACCAGTTCCGGCACACCCACCGCGGCAACAACAATATCGGCGCGCCGCACCACATCGGGCAGATTCTTCGTCCGGCTGTGAGCGATGGTCACCGTACAGCTTTCATTCAGCAGCAATTGCGCCATCGGCTTGCCGACGATATTGGAGCGCCCGACCACCACCGCATCCAGGCCCGACAGATTGCCGAGACGGTCTTTCAACATCATGATGCAGCCAAGTGGCGTGCAGGGCACCATGCCTTTGCCGCCGGTGGCCAGCAGGCCTGAATTGATGACATGAAAACCGTCCACATCCTTGTCCGGCGAAATGGCGTCGATCACTGCCGCCTCATTGATATGCTTCGGCAGGGGAAGCTGCACCAGAATACCATGCACCGCCGGATCGTGATTAAGCTGTTCAACCAAAGTCAGCAACTCGGCTTCACTGACGCATGCGTCCAGACGATGCTCATAGCTGTTCATGCCGGCGGCCTTGGTCGAGCTGTTCTTGTTGCGTACATAGACTTCGCTCGCCGGGTCCGCCCCCACCAGAACCACCGCAAGGCCAGGGATGAGGCCATGCTGTTCCTTTAGAATAGCCACCTGCCGACCGACTTTTTCCTTCAGTTTCGCCGCAAAGGCTTTTCCGTCGATGATATTATCTGCCGTGGTGTTTGTACTCATGGGGTGAGATCCTCTATCCAATGACCTAACCGGCGCATCAGCTCGTCTGGCGCACCGTCAAATAAGATCTGTTTATTACGATTTGTCTGGCCCGATGCAACAGAAATCTGGCTTGCGGGTATTTTCAGCGCTTTCGACAGTAACTTGATCAGGCTTTTATTGGCTTTACCGTCCTCGGGTACTGTGGTGACATAGGCTTTAACCTGTGCGCCGCCGTCCGCTGTCTGCTCCACCGCACCAAAACCGTTCTTCGAGGCCTTGGGGGTCAGACGGATGGCGAGACGGACACCCTTTTCCTGCGGGGTAAGCGGCATCAGGCGTTACGCCAGGCTATACAACACCCGCATCAGAATACGGCTGACGAATTCGAGCGCGATAAACAACAGAACCGGCGAGAAATCCAACCCGCCCATATTGGGCAGTATAGCCCGGATCGGCGCCAGCATCGGTTCAAAAACACGATAAAGCGCCCCCATGACCAGCGCGACAAATTGATTGTGACTGTTGACGACAGAGAAAGAAACCAGCAGGCCGAGCACAATATACACCAGTAGACCAAATTTGATCGCCCCGAACACAGCGCCCACCAACCACGCCAAATCATACGCAAAACCGCCCATACCACTTTCCTGTTTTAGAATTTCCTGATGTCAAAGATTTAAGCCTGATCGGCGGCGAGTTCAATAGTTCATTTGAATTAGCCCCGAAAACACCCTAAAAAATCAATAAGCGCCAGCCCTTTGGCGCTGCCGGGATCACTAGGCAAAATCGTCCTATTGTTGTGCGACATATCACATGCTATCTTTAAGTGATACTTTGTTAACTGATTCTTAGTATACTGAGTAATGGAACTCTGTTCGTACCCGCGGGGATACGAATTTATGTAAGGATGCCATATGTTTGGGTTTAATTCTAACAATACATCAACCAGCTCATTCACATTGATTAATTTTGATGCGAATTTGCTTGGCTCCTATTTCAACGCCCGAACTGTCACCCGAACTGTCTCCGCCATTCAAAATGCCCCGACAAGGATTGAGCGTGGCCCGGCGGTAATTACGCCGTGGGATGCCCTGGCCGGTTCCGACCGCACCTTGGCGGCAAAATACAACGCCTTGCGCGGTAAAACCAACTTTATTGACCTCAATACCGATAACGTTCGGCAGACCCGCGATAAGGACGAACGCGCCCTTTTTGCTTTGTATCAGGCCCTCAATAATCTGAAGACCGTGGCCGACTATGCCAAGGAAGAATCAACCCCAACAGCGATTTTGGCCAAATTGAGCGATCAGTTTCGCGGCGGATTAAGCCAAGTACAGGACTATATCCGCGCCGCAGAACTCGACAAACTGAGCCTGATGTTCGGAAAAAAGGAACCACGGCTCCAGAGCGATGTTTCTCTGGGTAAAAATAATTATGATATTATTGGTTCCGCCCTCTCGGTTTCTTCAAAAACACAGGTAATCCCTGGACTTTCCGGCACAGAAGTCTTTACCGTCAATCTGAATACAGGCACAGTCAATGATGACATCACCATTGACCTGTCGCAAATCACGGAACCCATTACACTGAGCAGTCTGAGTTCCTACATTAACCAGCAGATTATTTCCCTTACAAAACTGGACACCGAAGGGAACGAGGTCTCGAAATATGACAGTCGTTTTGGCGTAAAAGAAGTCAGCACCGGCAAATTTGCCTTAATGGTCGATGGCATAAGTAGTGAAAAAGTGACTTTATCAGCCCAGATTACTGAACCCGCCCTCTATGTGACCGGTTCTCACAAGGCGGTTGGTTCCGACAGTGTCGAAACCGCTACCCTGACCAAATTGCGGAATCTTGCGGCGGCAGACCCCACTACGGAATTCAATACCCAGATTGCCGGAACAAATTTGAATAATTTCATCCCACCCAGCACCGATGAGGACGGGGAAACGATCACGGCGCCTGCCGAACTTTTCGAAACCAAAGCTACCGCCAGCGTGGTCGACAGTCAGGGTAACGTCTATGTGGTCGGTACGACAAAAGGCGATTTTGGGACACAGATAAATACATCTCAGAATCAGGATGTTTTCCTGAGCAAGCAGGATGCAGCCGGCAATGTTCTCTGGTCACGGCTGCTCGGCGCCTCCGATGAAGCAGAGGCTTTCGATCTGGTTATTGACGGCAATGACAATGTGGTCATCGCCGGCCAGGTCAATGGCGAACTGGTGACTTCCGATACATTCAGCGGCCTCGACAGCTTTATCAGCAAATTCGACAGCGCCGGGGAAGAACTCTGGACATATCAACAGGACACCATTGCCAAGGACCAGGCCAACAGCCTGGCCATCGACGCCAATGGCGATGTCATCGTCACAGGCTCCATTTCCGGCAGGCTCGACAGCACAACCACCGCTGGCGGCGGTTCTGATATCTATGTCACCCGACTGGGCGGCGCAGACGGCGTTATAGCCGATTTAACACAGATCGGCGGCACAGGCAGTGAATATGGCGAGGCCGTCACCATCGCCAGCGACGGCAATATTCTCATTGCCTCCCGGGAAGATGGGCGCGCAATCATCCGCAAGCTGGATGCGACGGACCTGACCAATGAGCTGGCGACGTATGATCTTGGTAATCTGGCGGGCGGCAAAATCGCCGATATAGCCGTAGACGACAGCGGTCAGGTCTTTATCACCGGCACATCTTATAACGGCAGCCTTTCAGGCGGCACGACCACCAATGCCCACAGCGGCAGCGCCGATGGTTTTCTGACCAAACTCACCGACAACGGCGCCTCGCTCACCGCCAACTGGACCCATTATCTCGGGTCAAGCGGCAATGACCGCCTCGAAGGGCTTACCGTACATAACGGGGCTGTTTATCTTGCCGGTAAAACCGACGGCACCCTGCCGGGCGAAACAAAATTCGGAACCACCGATGGCTTTGCCGCCAAGATTGACGCCACAACAGGTACTGCCGACTGGCTGAGACAATTTGGCGGTTCCACCGGCTATAAAGGCAGCTCATCCTTGGCATTTTCCGCAACTGGATCATCTGTGCTGACCAAGCTCGGCTTGCCAACCGGCCTTTATAACAACAGACAAACCCACGATATAGACACCCAGACCTCGGCCCGGACCGGCGACTACTTCTATATCTCGGTCAATGGCGGCAGTCAGCGGAAGATTACACTGGAAGCCGACGATACCTTTGCGGATCTTGCAACAAAAGTTCAGCGGGCCTCTTTCCGCTACGTCAAGGCCGTGCAGATCATTGGCGAGAACGGGCCTGAGCTAAAGATTGAAAGCCAGGCTGGCGCAACAATCGACATCTCCGCAGGCAAAGGCGCCCAGGATGCCTTGATCAAGCTCGGCATGGAACCCACAAAAATTCTGCCTTCTGATAAAGTTTACGCCATTGGCGAAGAAACATTAGGCACCGATCCGGAGAATCTTGGTGGTGTTTTTGGATTGGCATTACTGTCCGGTTTTTCCTTGCGCACCAAAAAAGAAGCCGAATATGTCAGCGGTCAGATCGCGGCAGCATTGGAAACCATCGAGCGTGCTTATCGCTCCCTGACCTATGATCCCGTAAAAGCCGATATCCTGAAACAGGCAAAAATTAAAAAAGGCACCGTACCGCCCCATCTGCTCAGTCAGCTGAACAATTATCAGGACGGGCTTAACCGCATTTCCGCCCTGACCGGGAATTACAGCGGCAGCCTGTTTATCTAATCCCCCTTTAAACGCAAAAAAAGGCGCCCGATACACAACTCGAGGCGCCTAAAATCTTTGCAGTCTTAAAACATACTATGCAGAAAAGACATATCTCACTACTCAGTTACTGTGTGAGCAAGCGACCAATACACAACAGGGCCGCCATCGTCGATTTTGAGAATTTCCTCCTACGCATACTCAGAAGAGAAAATCCGTTAATCTACACTTGCCTGATGAGGCGACGGCCGATACTCAACTGGGCCGCCTAACTCCACTTCATCAGATGAAGCATGGAGTTGGCGGAGGCAAGCGGTCCGTTGGGGGTCGGATAAGTGCCTGTTTCTCCGCCCCTGCTCCAGAGGCAATCTATACTATGCACATCCCATGCCAACTTTTGGATCCTTTGATATCTGCACCTTTTTGTTAGACTTTGCCCCGAAAAGACCAAATTTATTGCAAAATGTAATAAATATAAAATGTGTTTTTGCATTTTTCATTGCAATTTGCAAAATTATCTTCTGCCCAGATTTTTCCCGCATTAACCAAAAAATGACATTCCCTTGTTATTCTGTTGATCTGCGACCAACCTGTAACATGAGACACCTCCCCGACCAACCGGTGATACAAGAGACATAACCATGAAACGACGCCATTTTAGCATTCTGATGATAACAGGCTTCCTCACCTTGATGACAGCTCTTCCCGCGACTGCAGAAGACAAAAAAGACAGCGGCGCTCTCACAGAAGAAATTTACCTCACCATTCCCCCCTATGCCGTCACCATGTATCATAAGGGACGCCCCAAAGGCAGCATGACCATTCGCGCCAGCTTGCGGGTGGTGGACAACAAAAAACGCGCCCAGGCCCAAAAATACATGCCGCGCCTCAGCAATGCTTATTTGATTGAGACCAACCGCCTGTCGCACGATTATTTCGACGTAAACAGGCCGGTCAGCGTCGCCGCCCTTGGCGATACGCTACAGATCGCCACCAATCGTGTTTTAGGCCATGAGGATGCCAAACTTCTCATCTCCGATGTCTCAATCAATAAACGATAGGCCCTCGAATTCGCCATTTTGGCATTAGACTTCCCTAATTACACGCATTAATATACATATTTCAACAAGTACATATCAGGCATCAAATCCTGATAGTCCTGATTATATGTTCTATTTCAGCGTCTTACGTATTTTAAGAGAAGAAACTGTGTCCAGCCAGACAATTAATAAACAAACGACTGTTTTATGTTGATTTTCAACGCAAATATAGTATAATAAAGCAAGCGGTAAATTAGGGGCCGCTGTACCGGCAACCAGGCCTGTCGTTTCATGCAATAATAAAAGACACGGAAAAAATACCGAAAAGTCACCTGCTGAGGAAACGTACAGCCAGTCATTACATATCCACGGGAGGACTAAATTGTATACTTTCGCACACCTGAGAACCACATCCGCACTGATTACCCTGACGCTTCTTTCTGGCGCTACCACATCATCAGTTGCCTTTGCCGAAGAAGAAGTTATGACGCTTGAAGAAATCGTCGTAACCTCCCAGTATCGCGAACAGAGCCTGAAAGATGTTCCCATTTCTGTCGCCGCCATAGGTGGGATGGATATGCGTGAACGATCCATTGAAAAAATGGCTGACCTGCAGTTCGCCGTCCCGAACTTCACCATGGCGGAAAGCGGTATCGGCACCAACGTCTTTATCCGCGGCGCCGGATCAGGCAACAATCAGGGGTTTGAACAAAGCGTTGGCATCTACGTTGACGGCATCCATCATGGGCGCGCCCAGCAATCCCGTCAACCCTTTATGGATATGGAACGGGTCGAGGTTCTGCGCGGACCGCAATCCATTCTGTTTGGTAAAAACTCCGTTGCCGGGGCCCTGAATATTGTCACCGCCAAACCAACCCTGGAATTTGAAGGCTCCGTCCGGGCCGGCTATGAACCCTCGGACAATGAAAAAGAATTCACCGGCTATGTCTCCGGCCCAATATCCGACAAGATCCGTGTCCGCCTCGCCGGGCGTTATCATGATCTCGACGGTTATATGGAAAACCAGACACTCAATCGTGACGAACCCCAAGAAGAAGACTGGGCCCTGCGCGGTACCGTGGTTGCCGATCTCAGTGATGACCTTGAAATGACTTTTAAGCTGGAGCACAGCCGATTTGATACATTGGGGCGCAATATTGAAATCGCCAATGAGCTGCCCAGCGTCATACCATCCTTTGGCGGCCTGACCTACAGCCAAATCCTGGTTGGCGTTTTTGGCGCGGATGCATCTGTGCTCAATAACACCCGGGATGACAAGCGTCATTCCAACGGCGATTTTAGCAACAACAAAAGCACCGAAGCGGTGATGACGCTGAATTACCGCATGGGCGAACATACCCTGACCAGCATCACCGGATACAGCAATTTCAACTATGATCAAAATTGTGATTGCGATTTCACCGGTGCTGATGTCTTCGACCTGCCCATGACAGAAAAATACAAACAGTTTTCCCAGGAAATTCGCCTAGTTTCCCCTGGCGGTGAAAAAATTGATTATATTCTTGGGGCTTACTTCCAGACCAGCGACCATGATTTCACAGATCAGCTGCGCGTCACGGAGGACTCGGTTCTGATTAACGCATTAAACGCCAACCCAGCCTTTGCGCCTTTTGGGCCCATTTTTGCGGTGAATGGTCTTGCCGGAGCCGGCGACCTGTTTAAAAATACCGCTGTTCCCCGGGCGGCCCATGTGGACGCGGATGTCTATTCCGGTTTTGCACAACTGTCCTATCACATGTCCGACCGACTGACCTTGCAACTGGGCGGCCGCCTGACTCATGAGAAAAAATCCGGCGCCCGGGAAATGACGGTAACTAACATTGACGGCACACCCCTTACCGGCGCCCAGGCCAGCCTGGCCCCAGACTTCTTTGGTCTCGCTTTTGAACTTGGGGCATCCAATATCAGAGGTGCAGAACTTGGGGCTGAGGTTCTACCTCTGTTGACCTCGGTTTACTCAGGAATATACGGCCCTGTAGCTGGGCCTGTGGTCGCAGCACAAGTCGCCGGGGCCTTCGGCGCTAAAGCTTCAGCCTTGGGCACCCACCCGGTTACCGGGGAGCGCAGCGAGACAAAATTCTCTCCTGATATCAAACTGCAATTTGACGCCACCGACGACGCCATGCTCTACGCCAGCTTCTCCAAAGGCTCCAAATCCGGCGGGTTTGACTTCCGCGCCAACAACAAAGCGGCTTCCGCCACCATGGAGGACTCCTTCGAATTTGAAGACGAAAACGCCACCAACTATGAGCTAGGCGGCAAGCTGAAACTGGCGGACGGCGCGGCTGAGCTGAATTTTGCCGCCTTCTATACCCAATATAAAGACCTGCAGGTATCGATCTTTGACGGCACGCTCGGTTTTAACGTCGGCAACGCGGCCAAAGCGGACATCAAAGGCATCGAAGTTGACGGCCGCTGGCAGGTGGCCGAGGGGCTGGTTCTTTCCGGTTCCGCGGCTTACAATGATTTCGAGTTCAAAGATTATCCGCTTGGTCGGTGTAATTTCCTGCAAACCCCGGACAGTGTGATCAATGGCCAGGATTTCTGCGATTATAGCGGCGAAACCAATCAACTGGTTTCCGAATGGCAGGGCACCCTGGGACTGGACCACAATATGTATATAACTGATGATCTGGAACTGCGCACCAACATCAATATGTTCTATACCTCCGAATATCATGCTTCTGCCAGTCTTGATCCGGTATTGGTCCAGAAAGGCTATGCCAAGATTAATGCCCGTGTGGCGCTGGCGAATATAGCCGGGGGGTGGGAAATTGCGGTTCTGGGACAAAATCTGACGGACAAGCGGGTCTTGTTGTTTGGCGGGGACGCACCCCTGTCCGGCAGCAGCTTCGGCGCCAAATCGACCTATAACTTCATCGGCCGCGGCCGCACCTTCACACTGCAGGCCATGATGAATTTTTAAGGCCACAGCAGCAAACCAAAAGGGCGGAATAACGTGACTGTTATTCCGCCCTTCTCTTTATTTAGCCTCATTATCCGTCAAAAAACGTTCCCCATCAATGCGCCTCGTCCCAGTTGTCGCCGGTGCCACAATCGACCGTAAGAGGGACACTGATTTCAAGCGCCGGCAACGCTGCCTGCTCCATTGTCCGCTTAACCACCGGAATGGTCGCTTCAATCTGGTCTTCCGGCACTTCGAACACCAGTTCATCATGCACCTGCAGCAGCATTTTGGCATCAAGTCCGGCTTCCTGCAGCGCGGATGGCATTTGGCTCATTGCCCGTCGAATGATGTCCGCCGCCGCCCCCTGTATCGGCGCGTTAATCGCCGCCCGCTCGCCAAAGGACCGCTGCATGCCGTTCTTGTCATTGATGTTGGCAATATGGCAACGGCGCCCAAAGATGGTCTCCACATAGCCATGACGGCGGCAGAAATCCTTGGTCTCTTCCATATAGTGACGAATACCGGGAAAACGTTCAAAATAAGTGTCAATGAACTGCTTGGCTTCCCCGTTGCCGATCCCCAGTTGCCGCGCCAGCCCGAAGGCGCTGATGCCGTAAATAATCCCGAAATTGATCGCCTTGGCCTGTCGGCGGACAATCGGGTCCATCCCCTCAAGCGGGACGCCAAACACCTGGCTCGCGGTCATGGCGTGAATGTCTATTCCGTCACGAAAAGCCTGCTTCAGGCTGTCAAGATCGGCGATATGGGCCAGCAGACGCAGTTCAATCTGGCTATAATCGGCGGCAAGGAATTTATGTCCCGGCTTGGGGATAAAGGCCTGCCGGATTTTCCGGCCCTCCTCGGTGCGGATCGGAATATTCTGCAAATTCGGCTCATTGGACGACAGCCGCCCGGTGGTGGTTGCCGCCAGGGAGTAAGATGTGTGAATGCGGCCACTGTCGACATTTATTTCATTCTGCAGCGCATCGGTATAGGTGCTTTTCAGCTTGGCCAGTTGCCGCCAGTCCAGTACCCGCCGCGGCAGGTCATGGCCTTCTCCGGCCAGTTTCTCCATGACGTCCACATTGGTGCTGTAGCTGCCATTCTTGTTTTTCTTGCCCCCCGGCAGACCCAGCTCACCGAAAAGAATTTCCCCCAGCTGTTTTGGGGAAGCGATATTAAATTCGCGCCCGGCAAGACCGTGGATCTCCTTTTCCAGCACCGCAAGGCGTTCGGCAAAATCATTGGACAGCCGGTGCAACATCTGACGGTCAACCAATATGCCATGCTGCTCCATACCCGCGACCACCGCCGCCAACGGCCGGTCTATTGTCTCATAGACCGTGGTCATTTTTTCTCTCGACAGCCGGGGTTTCAACACCCGATGCAACCGCCCGGTGATATCCGCATCTTCAGCGGCATATTGGGTGGCCTTGTCGACCGGCACCTGATCAAACGTGATCTGGTTTTTGCCACTGCCACAGACCGTCTTGAAGGGAATGCAGTCGTGATTCAGATGCAGCTTCGCCAATTCGTCCATGCCATGGCCATGTACCCCGGCATCCAGAACGTAAGACATCATCATCGTATCATCATAGGGATGAATATGAATGCCTTCCTTGGCGAGGATCAGATAATCATATTTGATGTTCTGGCCGATTTTAAGGATCGCCGGGTCTTCCAGAACCGGTTTTAAGGCGGCCAGCGCTTTATCAACGGGAATCTGGTCCGGCGCCTGAGCGTCGCCAAAATCAAGCTCGCCCGCCACCACCGTCGTATGACGTAAAGGAATATAACAGGCCCGCCCGCTGGTGACTGACAGGGAAATCCCCACAAGCTTCGCCGCCATCGCATTCAAGGATGTGGTCTCCGTATCAACCGCCACCTGATGCGCGGCCCGGATACTGGCGACCCACTTTTCCAATTGTGCCAATGTAGTAACGGTCTCATAGACGACTTCTGCCGGCACCGCCTCTGCCATATTTTGTACAGAATCAGGAATTTGGTCGGGGGCCATATGGGACATCACCTTGACCTGAAGACTTCTAAAACCCTGTTCTTCCAGAAACGGCAATACCTGCTCCGCATCTATATCCTGCACCTTCAACGTGTCAATGTCCGGCAACCCCTGAACATCCGTGACAAGCGTGACCAGTTCCCGGCTTGTGCGCGCCATGTCGGCATTTTCCATCAGCTTTTCCCGTCGCTTGGGCTGCTTGATTTCATGGGCGCGGGCCAGCAGGCTGTCGAGATCGCCATATTCGATGATCAGCTGGGCGGCGGTCTTGACCCCGATGCCCGGCACACCCGGAATATTATCGGCGCTGTCGCCGGCCAGCGCCTGTATTTCAATCACCTTTTCCGGCCCGACACCGAATTTCTCGAACACCTCTTGCGCCCCGATAAATTTATTCTTCATACCGTCAAACATATTGATCTTGTCACTGATCAGCTGCATCAGATCCTTGTCCGAAGATACGATGGTGACCTCAAACCCCTTTGCTTCGGCCTGACGGGCATAGGTGGCAATCACATCATCCGCCTCATAACCATCGCTGTCGATGGCCGGTACATTGAAGGCGTCAACCACCTCACGGATAATCGGGAACTGCGGCACCAGATCTTCCGGGGCCGGGGGACGGTGGGCTTTATATTCCGGATAGATATCATTGCGGAATGTCTTGCGCGCTCGGTCAAATATACAGGCCAGATGGGTCGGCCGCACATTGTCGTCGAAATCCTTCAGCAACTTGAACAACATGTTGGAAAAGCCCATCACGGCATTAATCGGCGTGCCGTCATGGCGGGTCAAAGGCGGCAGGGCATGATAAGCCCGAAAAATAAACGCTGATGCGTCAATCAAGTAAAGATGCTGTGGTATCGCCGTCGGCGTATTATCGGTCATGAAGAGCCCTTAATTCCTGTAATCCCCCATGTAGGGATCCCATGTTTTTATCAATAGTCATTGACCAAAGATTAACCGGGTGATACCGATAATCCTTGCCCGCAAGATGACCGGGTAAATAGGCTTGAGAATCTAATGCGCTCCCGCCGGTTACACAAGGTATTTTTATGACAGACCACCCCTTGGCCCTGGAAATTCGGGGATTGGAAAAAATCTACAGCGGCAGTAAGAAGGCGGCCCCGAAGCATGCTCTGAAAGGCATTGATCTTTCGGTGAAGCGGGGCAGCATCTTCGGCTTGCTTGGCCCGAACGGTGCCGGCAAGTCCACCACCATCAATATCCTCGCCGGTCTGGTGCGCAAAACGGCCGGCAGCGCCAAAATCTGGGGATTTGACATTGACGAGCAGCCCCGCAACGCCAAGGCCAGCATCGGCATCGTGCCCCAGGAAGTCTATTTCGACGCTTTCTTCTCGCCGCGGGAAATGATGGAACTGCAGGCCGGTTTCTACGGCATTCCAGCCGAAGGCCGCCGCAGCGCGGAGATTTTGGATGCCGTCAGCCTGCTGGATAAAGCCGACAGCTATACCCGGCATCTGTCCGGCGGCATGAAACGCCGCCTGTTGGTGGCCAAGGCCATGGTTCATAACCCGCCGATTCTGGTGCTGGACGAACCCACCGCCGGGGTCGATGTGGAGCTGCGCCAGAACCTCTGGCAATATGTGCGGGAACTCAACGCCCGGGGCGTCACCATCGTGCTCACCACCCATTATCTGGAAGAAGCAGAAGAACTGTGCGACGAGATCGCCATTATTAACCACGGCGAAGTGGTCGCCTGCGACAGTACGAAAAATCTGCTGAACCATATTGATGAGAAGATTGTCACCATCCGGACGACGGCGCCCCTCTCGGCCCTGCCGCCGGCGCTGACCGCCCTGGGGGCGCAGATCAACAGTCTGGGCGAAATCGTGGTGCATTTCAGCCCGAGCCATGTCAGTATTGGTCAGATTCTGCAGCATCTTCAGGATGCCGGGATTGAAATCACCGATCTCTCGACCCAGGAAAGCGATCTGGAAGATATCTTCCTGCAGATCACCTCCGCCAAGGCCCAGGTCAAAGACACGGCATAACGCCATAGTTGAAGGAAAATTGTCATGTCAGAGTTTCATGATTTTGATGTCTTGGTTATCGGCAGCGGTGCGGCGGGGCTGACCCTCGGCCTGAAGGTCGCCGACCATGCCCGGGTCGCCATCCTGTCAAAGAACAAACTCAACGAAGGCAGCACCAACTGGGCCCAGGGCGGCATCGCCGCCGTGCTTGACACCCGCGATACCATCGAAAGCCATATTGAAGACACCATGATCGCCGGTGCCGGGCTCTGTCACCGGAAGACCGTCGCCCATGTGGTGGAACAGGGCCGTGAGGCCATCGCCTGGCTTGTGGAACAGGGCGTCGCCTTTACCAAAGACAACCCCGCCGCCAAGGACGCCTTTGTCGACGGCGATTATCATCTGACCAAAGAAGGCGGGCATTCTTTCCGCCGGGTGGTGCACGCCACCGATGCCACCGGCAAGGCGGTGCAGGAATCCCTGGAAGACAAGGCCCGCAGGCATCCCAACATTACCTTGTTTGAAAATCACATGACCGTCGATCTGATCAGCGACCGTCACCCGGACCCGGAACAACGCCGCTGCCTCGGGGCCTATGTGCTTGATACGAAAAAAAACTGCAAGGATGTGTTCCGCGCCAAGGCGACGGTTCTCGCCACCGGCGGGGCAAGCCGGGTCTATCTCTATACCTCCAACCCGGACGGGTCCACAGGCGACGGCATCGCCATGGCCTGGCGGTTTGGCTGCCGGGTGGCCAATATGGAATTCAATCAGTTCCATCCGACCTGTCTGTATCATCCGGAAACCCGCACTTTCCTGCTGACCGAAGCCCTGCGTGGCGAAGGCGCTTATTTGCGTCTGCCGGACGGAGAGCGTTTCATGAACCGCTTTGATGCGCGGCTGGAACTCGCCCCACGCGATATTGTCGCCCGCGCCATCGACCATGAAATGAAGCGGCTCGGTATCCAATGCGTCTATCTGGATATCAGCCATAAAGAGCCCGCCTTCATCAAGGAACATTTCCCGACCATTTACGAGCGCTGTCTGAGCCTTGGTTATGATCTGACGAAAGAGCGCATACCGGTGGTGCCGGCCGCACATTATACCTGTGGCGGGGTGATGACAGACCTGTCAGGGCAAACCGACGTCAGTGGCCTGTATGCCATCGGCGAAGTGGCCCACACCGGTCTGCACGGCGCCAACCGTATGGCGAGCAATTCCCTGCTGGAATGTCTGGTTTATGCCGACAGCGCCGCCCGCGACATTCTGCAACTGATCAAACGCCCCGGCGTTGATTTTGAAATCCAGGCCTGGGATGAAAGCCGGGTCATGGACAGCGACGAAGAAGTGGTGGTCTCCCATAACTGGAACGAACTGCGCCATTTCATGTGGGATTACGTCGGTATTGTGCGGTCTACCCGCCGGCTGGAACGCGCCGCGCGCCGTGTCGATATGCTGGCCGGGGAAATTCGTGAATTTTATAGCCGCTACCGCGTGACGCCCGACAGCCTGGAACTGCGCAATCTTGTGGTTGTCGCCGATCTGATCATTCGGTCGGCCCTGGCCCGTACCGAGAGTCGCGGCTTACACTATATGCTCGATTACCCCAAGACGGACCCCTATATGGATCAACGGGACACCATTCTAAGGCCCCCGAAACGGCCCTATACCAAATAAACGATACTAAAAAGCCCCCCGCGATGTACGGAGGGCTTTTTTCAGATCATACCGGACGCCGGATTATTTTACCGGTTTCATAAATTTATAGGTCAGACGGTCACTTTCACCGATGGACCGCATCTTGTCATGATTTTCCGGATTGCCGCTCAGGCTCGGGGGCAGGGTCCAGACACCACGTTCATGATCTTTGGTGTCTTTGGGATTGGCGTTAACTTCACTTTTGGCGACAAAAACAAAGCCGGCTTTCTGCGCCGCCGCCATCAGGTCAGACGGCTTGACATAGCCATCCCGACCGGCGGAGTTTTCATTGCGGTGGTCGGTGATGCCAAAAATGCCCCCTGGTTTCAATGCCTTGTAAATTGCGCCCAAAACCTGGTCTTCTGTGCCCCCCATCTTCCAATTATGGAAATTGCGGAAGGACAGAACCATATCGGCCGATCCGGCCGGGGCAATCTCCAGCTTTGCCGGAGGCGAAAGCTCTGTAATTTTCATTGTGCCATACAGATCCGGCATTTCTGTCTTGCGGGCCAAGGTCTCTTTAAGAGCGCGCACCCGATAGCCTCGGGTGGCCTCAACGTCATATCCAGCTCCATAATAGGTACCTTTCTCATGCAGGTAAGGGGCCAGAATTTCCTGATACCAGCCGCCACCCGGCCAGATTTCCACAACTGTCATATCCGGCTGAAGGCCAAAAAATTCCAGCGTTTCTTTCGGATGGCGATAGGAATCACGCGCCTTGTTTTTCGCGCTGCGGTGATCGCCGGCGATAACTTCGTCAAGGGTTTTCGCCATGACAGGCGCAGCAGTCACGCTTAACGTCACAGCCCCGATGCAGGCCAATGTCCATGCCTTCACCTTTCCTCCCGTTAGTCCCAATGTCGTTCCCAAAGTCATAATATACACATCCTTTTTAATTTTAATGGTTAGAGTGTTCGAATTGATCCTGAAGCCCCGTTTCATAGCCAAGCCCCGCCACCGTCAATGTCGCCTGCACAGGAAACCCCGACCGAATCAGACCTTTGCGGTCCAGGGCGCGCCATACCGCCTCATTGCTGAACCCGCTGACATCCTTGGCCGATACGACGTAAGCCCCGATATGAACATGGTCGCCATGAGGATTAGGTAAATAGGCCACGGTAACTTCTCCTGTATCCGCATCAGGGATGGAGCTTTCCGGACTCTGCGCAAGAAGTTGCAATAACGCCAATGTGCGTTTTTGTAACGGATTGAGTTTTATGGGTTTTTTCTTCATAGCCGCAGAATACTATGAACAAATTATCTTTGCACGGGCTTTTTTACTGTCTAAGCCACTTCTCACGAAATTGTTAGAAGATTGACAAAAGGTTGACAAAAAGTTAAAATTTGTTATAAATCGCTCCGAATCGCAGCTTGATGCTGCACCGCAATATAAATTCACCATATATAAATCGCAGGTGAAATTTGAGAGGAAAAATCCGGGAGAGCTGAACCGGTACGGGACATGAAAAAATCATGCCCAAAAAATTATCATAATAATAAGGCCGTTAACGGCGCCATGTTGCAAGAGGGTTTCGATGGAACATTTCCGTCGGAATTGGTTTGCTGAATATAATTTCAGCAAATTTACACCATCCGGTCAAAAAACCGGTAAATAAGGAGCATGACTTATGAGAAAGCATAAACTCATCATAAGTATCATACCCGCCGTTATTGTGGCGTGCCTGTCGACTTTTTATATTCTGTCTTATTCAGAAGTCGAAGCCTCTATTCCGACTGGCGAAATCGTTCAGGCCTCAGCCCTGAAAAGTTATACGCCTGCCAACGCCTATGATGCAGACCTTGACCTTCTGTTGGCGCAATTGCCGTCCGGGATCAGCGAACAGGAATTCCATTGCCTGGCCCAGGCCGTCTATTTTGAAGCCCGCAGCGAACCTTTCGAAGGCCAGGTCGCCGTGGCGTATGTAATTCTCAACCGGGTGAAGGACAAACGCTACCCGGACAATATCTGTGGCGTCGTCTTCCAGAATGAGAAACGCCGCAACATGTGTCAGTTTTCCTTCGCCTGTGACGGCCTGTCCGACAACCCTTATGAAATGGTCGCCTGGAATCAGGCCCGGCGCGTCGCTGGCGGAACCTTGAAAAACGCCATGAGCGATGTCACCGCCCGGTCAACCCATTACCATGCCACTTATGTCCAGCCCCGCTGGGCCAAACATCTGCAACCGACCATCAAGGTGGGTCAGCATGTTTTCTACCGCGAAGATCTGTAGGAAGTGAACCGGGGCATCAACGCCCCCTCAGAAGTCAATAAAGACATCTTTTATGTGGCCCCAATTTACATCGGGGCCACAAGACTATTGAAACCTCAGATTAATTGATTTATATCAAGGTGAACAGTTTCAAAGGGCTGTTATAACTACTCTTGTAATTGAAAAGGATTACTCATGGCAAATGCAATTACGTTCATTGGATGCGGCGTCATTACTTTACTACTTGTGATGTCCATCATGTTGGCCGGGCCACATCTGTTACTGCCCGCGACCTTTATGATCGTAGTCGTTCTTGTTGGTGGTCTTTGCGTTTATATCGCAAGTGGCATGATTAAACGTCGTGCCGAGATCATGAAAGACTGGGACGCCTGATTTTTGGCAGTTTCGCTGAATTTTTAGGCTGAACTCTCAGGATCTTTTTCTGTTAGATACCCTGAGTACTTTAGCCCTGATAAGTACTTGATACTACGCCTTGCCTTTATGGCAGGGCGTTTTTTTTGTTTAACATTATCCTAACGCACACCTCCCATAGATTGTGGTTTAATTTTCTCTTCCCCGAAAAGTTAAGACATTCTTTACTTCCTGCCCGTAAGATTTTGTATACGATTTGTTAACCTGGGCCTTCAGAGGGCCTCGTAAACCATAATCCAGGTACTGTTTATCATGACGCGTAACTACCCCCGATTCCCTGATCCGCAGGGAACCAGAAACTTGAAGAATACCTACTTAAACTGGACAGGAAACCAGTTAAGTAAGCTAAAAAGTAACCTTCACATCCTTGAAGAGAATAAGACTGACAAGCCCGACTCTGTGATTCCCGACATTTTCCAGATTGTTCATAACATGAAAGGATTGGGCAGCAATTTCGGCTATTATCTCATGACAGATATCGCGACATCCCTGTGCGAGTATATGCGCTACAAAGAAACCGTCGCAGAAGTCGACATCACCATCATCAGAGATCACATCGAAGCCATGGATCAGGTAAATCGCGATAAAATATCAGGCTCCGGTGGGCCGGAAGGCGACAAAGTTCTCCTCCGTCTGCACAAGATGGTCAAAGACGCCGCCATCGCTCACGCCTGACGTCGCCTTCTGATCATTTAGCCTCTTCCGGCAGAGGCACCCCAAAGTCGCGCCATTGATCCAGCCCGTCTTTATTTTCCAGATAATTCATCAAGGCCGTGACCGGCTTACGGTCATAAATTCGATCCGCATCATTCAACAACAATGTTGCCGCCTGTACCATATCCATTCCGGCACGATGGGCGCGGGCGCTGGACATGCCGACAAAAGCATTGGCCACCGAAACAATGCGCGCAGACAGCAGAATATCTTCCCCCTGCAAGCCTTCCGGTATGCCAGACCCATCCCAGTTTGCTCTGATCTGGCGCAAGGTTTCCACCACCGGGCCATCAAATTCAACCGATTCCAGCATATCGGCGCTTTTCATAATGCTGTTGCGCACCGTCGCCAGTTCTTTTTCCGACAACCCTTTCGGCCGGGTCAGCAATTCCCGCGGCACCAGAATCTTCCCGAGATTCATCAACGCCCCCGCGATGTTCGCCGTATCCCGGGTCACATCGTCCACATTCATTTCCACCGCGATCGCCAATGACACCTTGGCCACCCGTTCCGAATGACGGGCGCTGTATGGATCCCGGCTGTCGATCACCATCGTCAGGGTGCTGACCAGATTTTTCAGCGCTGCTTCCTTCAGCTCCCGCTCGCGGACCACTTCGGAGATATCCTCCGTGACCATCAGGACGCCTTTCTCCTGATCCACATTCAACGGGACATAATCCGATTTTATGGTCAGCTGGCTGTCCGGTAATTTTTCCAGAACCGACAACGGTTGATGATCTGTCATGACCTGCCGCACATATTGTTCAGCATGAGGGGAAATGAACGCCCCTTTCAGGGCGGAAATTTTCTGCCCCATCATTTGATCCCGGGCAAGACCCGTATCCTTCGCCGCCTGAATATTGGCGAAATTATACTGACCGTCATGATCCACTGCGGCAATCGCCGTCGGCTGACTGTCCGTGACAATCTGCAGGAAATGGCTGAGTTTCTCGTATTTACGGGCCAGGATGCGCTGTTGCTCCGCAGAGCGCGCCACCCGCACCGATACCCCGTGACGCCAGACCAGCAAAATCGCAATCGTCACCGCCAGAATGGTCAGACCCGCAATCCAGATGATCGTTCTTTTCCGCGCCTTGATGGCGCCCAGAACTTCCGCTGAATCCACCGTCCGCACCAACACCCAATCCGTATCTTTGATTTTACGACCGGTCACCAGAACCTTTTCACCGTTGTAATTGACTTTTTCGGCAAATCCCCCCGTATTCTCCCCGGCGCTTTCCAGAGCATACACGGCGGCCAGAGACATATTCCCCCCATCCAGCGTCAGACTGAGAGGAGGCAAATCCGCCCCGCGCTGATCCCGCATGCCAGAAAGGTATTCCACCGCCTTGTTCACCTTACGCACCAGATAATTCTTGGCCGTCGCACTTGTATCACCCGGTTGCCGCAGTTTTTGATAAAAGTCCTGCGGGACCTTCTTAATGCCCACGGCGAAACCTATTGCAGGGCTGCTGCTGTCGTCCTGCACCCCGAAAACCGGCGCGATCAGACCCAGAACCGGCGTCCCGTCTTCTGCCAGATAAGGGCCGGAAATAATCACCTCACTACCCGCCCCGCGTTTCAGAAAATCCGCCACGCTACGAATAACCGACGGCATATGGGGCGTAGAGACCACCAGCTGCCCAGCAGGGTCCGTCAGCGCCAGTCCCGAAATGCTCTTTTGCGGTAATTCGGCTTTGACCTGATAGTCCGGGTCCCGCGCCGAAACATATCCGTTCTGAAGCGCCACCGCCTTCATCTGGTTTTCAAGATACGCCGCCTGCGCCTGATCATCCTGACTGGGGGCCGTCGCCTCGGCATTTTTTGCGGTAATATTGCCGAGATAAATTCTCAAAGACGGGTTTTCCGCCAGCCGGGCCATAACCTTCTTCTGTTCCGCAAGCCATTCTTCCAGCGCCACTTCACGGCTGTTGATCACCACCGCCATCTGGCGTTGCCAGACCAGGCTGTCCCGGTCAGCCTCTGACTGGGCAAAACGTAAGGCCAGAAACATCGCGGCAACAGCCCCCAGGATCACCAGAATGGCCAATACGCCCCCCGCCGTCATGGTTTTTCCTGTGGAAGAATTCGTCATGCTCTGTCTTTCCTTAAGATTTAGGTAACCTTACCGCGGCTATAATTCGGCAACGATGGTATGGATTATCTGTCATAATATGACTATGATGCAAGCCCTTAATAACCAAACAAGATCTTTTCGACAACCCTGGATGCGTATTGATGAAGTTCCCTGTTCCCGGCCATTCTTTTCTCCTGACATTCTGCCGCCCTTTCTTCATTCTGGCCTGCGGGTTTGGCGTCTTATTGTCCCCGGCATCCGCCGCCCCAAAAACGGGCCTGTTTGGCTCCCATGAAACCATGAGCCGGCAAATGGTCGCATTCAAAAAATGGAACAGCATGCTGGAGCGGAGCAAGACCGAGCAACAAAGTGAAAACCAGAGTGCGGCTTTGTCTCAGGAAAACATCGACTGCGTGACCTCCCAATCCCGCAATCCGCTGTTAAGGCGGAAATGCCAGGTCACGAAATGGCACAGCCTGTTGAACTCTCTGGAAGACCGAAGCCCTGATCAACAGATTACAGAGATTAACCTCTATATGAACAAGGCGCCCTATATCACAGACATGCGCAATTGGGGGGTGCCCGATTACTGGGCGACTTTACGACAATTCTTTCGTAAGGACGGCGACTGCGAAGATTACGCCATCGCCAAATATCTGTCGCTCAAGGAACTCGGCTTTGATGTGGATGCAATGCGCATTGTCGTCGTTCAGGACACCAATCTTGACGTGCCCCATGCCGTTCTCGTGGTTTCTGTCGGGGATACCCGGCTGGTGCTCGACAATCAAATTTCCTATGTGGTCAAAGAAAAAGCGGTCCTGCATTACAAACCGCTGTATTCGATTAACGAGAACGCCTGGTGGCTGCACCGTATGTAAGACGGCCGCGACGGACAAATAATCGTTACTCCCCGCCCGGCAACATGCTAAAAATAGGCTGGTCATACGCCCTTACTACGCGTAATATAAGGAAATATATACTGTATCTCTTAATTGGACGTGCATGATGAAGCCGATGGAAAGCTCTAGCCCAATGGAAAGTTCCGCTCCTCCTTGTCAGGTGGATGAGTTGCTTTCTGCCCTGCGTCAGGTCCGGCGCCACCCCGGTGGTTACCGCGCGATCCATTTACATTTTTCCCTGCTCGATCGCCATCATCAGCAGCCCTATCATCGTCGCCAAATCGCCACCGCATTCAATAAACTGGTGAAGAACAAACAGGGGCAGCTTTTCTGGACCCGTAAATTTGATGTTCTGTTTATGTGCAAGGACGCCAGCATTTCCGAAATGGACATTGCCATTGTCGCCGCACGGCGCGCCGTCCAGGACAGCCCCATCATCAAAGAATACAAGGACGCCGGCCGCGACGCTGACCTTTGTGACTGGTATGACCTGGAAAAGGACCTGGACCAATTCGTCGCCAAAGTGGAAACTCTTAAAGTTCTGCCGGATGCCGCCGCTGCCCCCGCCGCGCCTCAAAGCCTGAAAGATATGGTCAAGAATTTGGTTCCCTCCCTGACGTCAGAGAAAAAAGAACCTGAAAAGCCACAGGCGACAACCCGGCCGCTCTACGATCCTATTGCCCTGCGAAAACCTGTCGTGCCTCCCATGGGACCTGTGCAGCTCGACCAGCTTGAACGCAACCTGGTCAATATTGAAATGCAACAATTGCTGTCACAGCAGACCGCCTATGTGATCGTTGGACAAGCAGACCCGCAACCGATTTTCGTCGAGCATTTTGTCTCCGTAAGCGAAATTAAAAATAAGTTCCTGCCCAACTACAATATTCATGCGGACAAATGGCTGTTTCAACGGCTGACCCGCACGTTTGACCGCAAACTGATGCGCGCCTTGCCGGAAAAATATATTGATCCTCACACGGTCACCAGCATCAATATCAATGTGGAGACCGTCTTCACGCCGGAATTTGATACATTCATTGCCAAATTCAAGAAAGGCAATCATCAGCCCCTGATCCTGGAAATGTGCCTGTTTGATGTGATTTCTGATATCCGGAATTATTACAAGGCCCGGGACAAGCTGACTCAGCTTGATTGCCGCATTTCCATGGATGCAATTGACGCGGAATCTCTCGCAGTGCTGGACCGCGAAATTCTCAGTGTTGATTTCCTGAAAATAAACTGGCGCGCCGATTACAAGAATCTGTTGGGGTCTGCGGCGGAAACCAAGATTATCGACGCCATAAAGGATCACGGCAAGATGCGTATCGTCTTGTGCCATTGCGATACGCCCGAAGCGCTGGAATTTGGCAAGGCCGCCGGCGTTCACATGTATCAGGGCTTTCTGATTGACAAGAAATACGGCCCCTCCACTAAATAATGTCCTAACGCGTGGCCCCGGCATCCCGTAGCAGTTGCTCCGTCCGGCGACGGCGGGTGTCGATGGCGTGCTGTAACGCGGAACGTCCTGAATAATCTTCCAGGTCGTAGTTCGCGCCAGCCTCCAGTAAAATTTTCACAATGTGATGTTTTTTCGCCAATACCGCAGAAATCAGGGGCGTTGAGCCATTGTCATCGGCCATATTCAGATCAGCACCGACTTTAATCAGCACCTCCACGGTAGCCTTGTCCCCCGCAGCAGCCGCGACATTAAGCGCCGTGCGTCCATCCTTCCCGTACAGATCCGTTTTGGCGCCATTGGACAGAAGATAACCGACCAGGGCAACTTCTTTCATCTTGGCCGCCATGATCAAAGGCGTGGTGTTGTCATCGTAATCACGGGTGTTGACGTTGACGCCTTTTTCCACCGCCATCTTGATTTCACGATAATTGAGTTCTTTGATGGACTTGAGGAATTTATAAGACGCGGAAAAACTTTGCGCCTGCGCGATTCCCGGATTCAAAACTGTTGTCAGACCCATCATGGTCATTATCCCCAAAACAGCATAAAGTCTGGTCATCCGCATATAATACTCCCGTTGTTCAATATATCTCGCATTCATCATCGATGCCCCTTATATATAGGGGGAAACCGTCAAGTTAAAGTCCTTAAACCTTAACTCGCAGAAAGTACCACAGGAATCGCATATGCCAAAATCGAAACTCATTATTCTTCCCACGATCCTGATGGCCGCCATTCTGGCGCTCTTGCTTGTCTTCTATCCTGGCCTGTTTACAGGAGAGAAGCCGCGCACTGCGCTGGAAAATACCAAGGCGCTGATCGGAGGCCCCTTTTCCCTAACCGACCATCATGGCAAAACCGTGACCGAGGCCGACTTCAAGGGCAAATACATGTTGATCTATTTCGGCTATACGTATTGCCCGGACGTCTGCCCAACCGAATTACAGATTATGGCCGATGCCCTCGACCGGGTGCCGCCAGAAACACTGGCCGAGGTTGTCCCCCTGTTTATCAGCGTTGACCCGGCCCGGGACAGCATTGAAATTCTCGCACAGTACGCCCCGGCATTTCATCCAAACATGGTCGGCCTGACGGGAACCCCGGACCAGGTGAAGACAGTGAAAAAAGCTTATCGCGTCTATTCCGCCATTGATAAAGTCGAAGAGGGCGCCGATCCACAGGCCTATCTGGTCAGCCACACATCCTATACCTATCTGATGGACCGCAATGGCGAATATGTCACCCATTTCACCAGCCAGACCGACCCCGAAGTCATGGCCAAGCGCCTGCAGGATATTATCGGTTAGTCATGACGTCACAGGGTAAATTCTGGCACAACAAAAAACTGACCGAAATGTCCGTGGCAGAGTGGGAATCCCTCTGTGACGGGTGCGGCCTGTGTTGCCTGCACAAGCTGGAAGACGCCGACACCCACGAAGTCTCCTATACCAATGTTGCCTGCCGCCTACTCGACACCACCAGTTGCCAATGCCGGAATTATCCGGTGCGCAAGCAACTGGTGCCTGACTGTGTACAGTTGACCCCGGATCAGATCGGGGATTTTCACTGGTTGCCGGAAAGTTGCGCGTACCGCCTGATCAGCGAAGGTAAGGATCTCGCCCCCTGGCACCCCTTGAATTCCGGAAACCCCGAAAGCGTCCATGACGCCGGGATTTCCGTCCGTGGCAAAGTGATCTCGGAAAGAGATGCCGGTGATATGGAAGATCATCTCGTTGAATGGGATGAGCTGATGCCCAACAGTCCGGCAGCTGAGGATGACGGTCCGGAGGAAGACAGATGACCGAACATTATGTCGGTGATTTCCCCCTCATTCTACGGCGTCACCCCCGCGCCCGCCAGTTGAAACTGCGGTTTGACGCCCAGGAAGGCGCCGCCCGCATCACCCTGCCCCCCGGTGTGTCCGACCGTAAAGCGGTTCAGTTTGCCCACAAACATCATGACTGGATTCAGGCGCAATCCGATAGCAGCCCGAAACGTATTCGTTTCCTGCCCGGCGAAACCATTCCCTATCAGGGGTGTAATTTTCGCATCCTGCATGATCGGGACCTGCCAGCCCGCGTGACCATCGAAGGCCGCAGCCTACGGGTTGGGGGACCAGGAGAAGGTTTTGAAAAAAGGCTGGAAAACTGGTTGAAGAAACAGGCGCGTCTTGCCTTGCTGGCCGCCGTTGAGCAATTCACCCCCCATGTCAGCCCCAAACCTCATACCGTATCGGTCCGGGATACCAAGAGCCGCTGGGGCAGTTGTTCAAGTCGCCGCACCCTGTCGTTTTCCTGGCGCCTGATCATGGCGCCCCCGGAAATTTTGTCTTATGTGGTTGCCCATGAAATGGCGCATTTGAAAGAAATGAACCACGGCCCGAATTTCTGGAAAATTGTCGCCCACCTTGATCCCGAATGGAAAGAATCCCGCCGGTGGCTCAAAACGGAAGGCAGCCGCCTGATGCTTATTGGCTAGAAATATCTGGACAGGAAATATCTGGCACGGAAAATATAGGGGCCTGAAACTACCCCGCCACCAACAACAACTGCAGATCCATGCTCAAGACCGGTTTCTCGCCGCCATCCAGTTCCATGAGGATATGAAATGTCGCCGTCATGCCGGTCTGATCGACATATTCCAGTTTGTTGAGCCCGATGCGGGCGCGAATGCGACTGCCTGTGGAGACAGGCTTGATAAACCGGACTCTCTCGCCACCTTTGTTAAGACCGTAGCGCAAACCGGTAATGGATACCACCTGATCAAACAGTTGAGGGATCATAGACAGCAGAAGAAAATTATGGGCGATTGTTTTACCATCAGACAATTCCGTCCGGGCCCGTTTTTCATCCACATGCACCCATTGAAAATCCCCCGTGGCCTCGGCAAAAAGATTCACCCGTTCTTGACTGATATCAATCCAGTCCGAGACGCCGATTTCCCGGCCAATATATCGTTTAATGTCTTTAATCGCTATTTTCATATGCGCCATTGGTTGTCCCATGATTGCCGCCCGTTATGATTACGCCCTACCTTATCAGGGGAATCTTACAGAAACGTCAATGATGACTCTAATTTTATCCGGCGCCCATGATTCACATCAAACCAGTCCACCGCACGTCATTGCGGCGATGTATGGTCGGGCTTTTCCCGGGGCTTAACATTCGGGGTCGTCAAGGCCGCATCATCGCGCCCCATATGCACCCGATACATGAAATTGCGCCAGATCCGCGCGGGTGTGCCACCGCCGGTAACCCGCTTCATCGGGCTCGCATCATCATTGCCCACCCAGACGCCATTGACCATATTCAGACCATACCCCATAAACAGGGCATCCTTGTAATCCTGGGTCGTGCCGGTTTTGCCCGCCACGGGGAATGGCATCTGCGCCTGCCGCGCCGTGCCATTTTCGACCACAGCCTGCAACAGATCATTCATCACCATAACCACTTCATCAGATAAAAGTTTTTCCGGCGGACCCGGCATATGGCGGAAAAGTATCTGACCGGCGCTGTTTTGAATTTCAACAATACCATAAGGCGCCACCCGGTAACCGCCATTGGCCACCACCGTATAGGCCGCCGTAAGTTCCAGCAAAGACATTTCCGATGTTCCAAGAGACATCGACGGCTCCTCGACAATCGGGCTCGTAACGCCTAAGCGTTGGGCCATATACATCACGGCCTTGCGGTTTATGCGTTCCGACAATTTCACCGCCACCGTGTTGAGGGAATGCGCAAAAGCTTCCTTCAGGCTGACCCGGCCGCGATATTCGCCTGTGTAATTCTTTGGCTCCCACCCGTCCAGAATCACCGGGCTGTCGCGCATGATTTCATCCGGTCCCAATCCAGCCTCCAAGGCCGCCAGATAGACGAACAGTTTAAAGGCCGACCCCGGTTGCCGTCGGGCCTGAGTCGCACGATTATACTGGCTTTCCCCATAGTCAACGCCGCCAACCATCGCCCGAATACCCCCATCCATATCCAGGGACACCAATGCCGCCTGTCCAGCATTATATTTTTCGCCTTCCTGGCTCATGATCTGGTGCAGACCCTTGCCGGCCTTGCTTTGAACATCGGGCAAAAGAGTGGTGTAAATAATAATTGGTTCCGCCACCGGCCCCACCAGTTCGGCAGCCCGTTCAACGATCCAGTCGGTAAAATAGCGTTCATCCCCCCCGGTTTGGGCGCTGACCACATTGACCGAACGGCCCTTGGCGCGATCGGCGGCATCCTGCGGGATAAAGCCCGCCTCAACCATATTGTCCAGCACCACTTCCGTACGCCGGTAAGACCGTTCCAGATCCCGGAGGGGAGAATAGAGGGCAGGCCCCTTGAGAACCCCGGCGATCATTGCCGATTCGACCAGATTCAGACGCCGGGCTTCATGACCAAAAAACGTGCGGGCCGCCGCATCAATGCCGTATGCGCCAGACCCAAAATAGACCCGGTTAAAATAATAGGTCAGGATTTCTTGTTTCGAGAAGTTCATCTCGAGCCAATAGGACAGAAGTAATTCCTGTACCTTGCGTTTCAGGGTTTTCTCTGCACTAAGGAACAGGTTCTTCGCCAATTGCTGGGTAATGGTACTGCCCCCCTGCGCCATGCGGCGGCTCGTGACATTGCGCACCACAGCCCGGCCAATACCCCATACATCAATACCATTATGGTCGAAAAATCGCCGATCTTCTGTGGCGATCACCGCATGGACCAGATCCTGTGGAATCTCGTCATACTCCAGCCAATCCCCGTACACATCCCCATAAGAGGCCAGAAGCTGGTTATCACGATCCATCACCATAATGGTCGAACGACCAGACGCCACTTTCATATCGGAAATATCCGGCAGATCATGGGCGTAATAGACCGCGACCGGAATCATCAGGATCATCCCCCAGACCAGCGTGACAAAAAACCGGTAGAAGAATTTGCGCCATCCCGTGCGCTGTTTCCTGGCATCGGCGGCAGCCGTCACAGCCTTGCGCCGCCCTCTCACCGCCGCTTTTGAGGCAGGTTTTGTGGGTTTTGATTTCTTGTCAGGCGACATATTGTGCCCCAGGGGTCTTTTGACCATAATCGATAGCGTCCTCTTTTTTGTTCACAGACCATAAAAGATGGGCCAGATCAGGGCAATGATAAATATAGCCCGGGTTTACAGCCTGCACGCTGGAAAAGCTTGACATTAGTTTCATATGTAACTATTATACCTCTATTGCATCATTAACAGGAGCTGTGACCCATGATTCTCGAGCGCATCCACCATGTCGCCTATCGCTGCATGGACGCCAAGACCACCGTTGAATTCTATCAGAAGTATCTTGATATGGATTTTGTTCTCGCCATTTCCGAGGACAAGGTTCCCTCCACGGGCGAACCGGATCCCTACATGCATCTGTTCCTCGACGCAGGGCAGGGTAATGTTCTGGCCTTCTTTGAGCTGCCCAATTCACCGGAAATGACCTGGGACCCCAATACCCCGGATTGGGTACAGCATATCGCCTTCAAGGTTAAGGATGAAGCCACGGCCCTTAAGGTCAAGGAACGGCTGGAAAAAGATGGTCATGACGTGGTCGGGCCAACCAATCACCATATCTTCCAGTCGATTTATTTCCGCGACCCTGATGGCCATCGTCTTGAACTCGCCTATGATACGGCAACCGCGGAAGAAATGCAGCGTCTGCATGACGTCGCCCCTCAAATGCTGGAAGACTGGACCAAGAGCAAGACCACACAACGTCACGCATCCTGGCTGCATGAAGAAGAATTCAGCAAGGATAAGTAAAGTTTAAAGAATCAATCTTTCCGTTAGAATTGGTGAAGGTGGTTACACCTTCACCAGACTATTCTTGAAAAAAACAGCCTATAATTATTGGCACTTAAATTTTTAAATATTTTGATAATTTCAAGTTTATTGTTAGTATAATGCTTTCTTATACTATTTTTGATTAATACATACAGTTACGCACAAGATTACTCATTAGGAACAGAATATGGGGGATATAGCACTTTCGGTTATTATACCATTTTATCAAAATGAGGCCGGATTAATCACAAAAGCAGTACAGTCAGTTTTGGATCAAAACTGCTTTGATGATTTTGAGATAATAGTTGTCGACGATGGCTCTCCTCATCCCGCTCAATACGAGCTTGCTCCTTTATTGCAACGATATCCGGAAAAATTGACTGTCCTGTTAAAGACAAACCAAGGTCCCGGAGCTGCCCGAAATACAGGCTTAAACCATATTCCAAAAACTAGAAAATATGTCGCCTTCCTTGATTCCGATGATACATGGTCACCAGACCATCTCATAAATGCTGTTTCTGTATTAGAACGTGGATATGATTTTTACTTTTCAAATCTATATCATGTGGGTCGCGACATCAGCGCCTTTGATCGGGAACAGAAGATAAAATTTCCCACCCGCCTACGCTCCGATGAGATGGTTCCACTTGATGGTTTGCCAGAAAAATACGAATTCATCGGCGATATGTTCGATCGTATTTTATTCTCCGGCAATATCCTGCTACCGCCAACGATTGTATACGATTTTCAGAAATTCCCTAACCAACGTTTCCAACCTGATTATCGTTATATGGGAGAAGATTATCTGTTCTTCGCCGATATAGCGCTAGCCAACCCCAGATATGGCTTTAGCTGGACCCCCGAAGTCCATTGCGGTCGCGGCGTGAATATATTCGTCAATTCAGGCTGGGGCAGCCAGCATTACCTCGATCGACTTTGTGATGAAATGCGCTTCCGGCGCTATGCAGAAAACACCTATTCGCTCACCCCGGAACAGAAGGATAAGAATAACCGGGTGATCCGCCGCATTCGGGAAGATTTCAAAAAAGGTCTGTTAAGCCACCTCAAAAGAGGCCAGTTCCACAAGCTCGCGAAGATCCCAAAGATGCAAAAAAATGATGGGCATTTCTATAAAAGCTTTTCAGGTCAATGAAAAAATGTCGATGAGGTTTTCTTTGAAGAGTCTCTTGATCTTAAAGGACAATATATTCTGGAAAACAAGGCCGATGCTTTGGTCATGGGAGATGACTGGGCCGGACGTTTTGATGAGTTCAAGGATATCTGTGACGTCATCTACCTTCCGAGAACACCATCCGTTTCAACCACATCTTTAATCGAAATCATAAAGGAAATATAGCGACGTTGACAGGGAGCATAGTGATCCTCCATTTGACTATATTACCCGGATCAGGCATATAAAAGGAGATCCGCTCATGTTGAGTATTTACCTTTTATCTGAGTATTCACTATGCAAAATCCCCGTATCGCTCTTGTGGCTCATGATGCCAAAAAAGAGGCCATGGTCGCCTGGGTTGAAGAATATCGTGACCTGTTTCACCGCGCCAAACTGTTCTCCACCGGCACCACCGGCGGCCGCATATTGGAACGTTTTCCCGATCTCGACCTCACCCGGCTGAAAAGCGGACCTCTTGGCGGCGACCAACAGATCGGCGCCATGGTCGCGGAAGGCAAACTCGACGCCATGATTTTCTTCGTCGACCCCCTAAGCCCCATGCCCCATGATGTTGATGTCAAGGCTCTGACCCGACTGGCCATTGTCTATGACCTGCCAATGGCCTGCAATATCGGCACCGCCCGCGCAATCATGGAAAGTCCCCTGTTCACTACGGAGCGGGTCACCTCATGACACCGCTGCCGCTCATCTACGGCCCTGATCCGATCTTTAGCCAAATCGCCCTTCCGGTGACCTCCTTTGATACAGATCTTGCCACCCTGACACAGCGCATGATCGCCACGCTTTATCAGGAACAAGCCGTTGGTCTGGGGGCAAATATGGTTGGGAGTTTGCAACGCATTATCGTGATCGACCTTCAGGACAACGGCAACCGCACCCCCCAAATCTTCATCAATCCAAAGATCACCGGAAAAAGCGCAGAAACACAATGTTTTGAAGAAGGGTCAGTATGTTTTCCCGGCATATCGGCGGAAATCACCCGGGCAAAAAGTCTGACCCTTACCTATCAGGATATTCGTGGCCAGATCCTTACCCTCGAGGCTGACGGCTATCTCGCCACCGTGATCCAGCATGAACTTGACTATCTTGACGGGGTGATCTTTCTTGATCACCTTTCCACCATAAAACGTAAAATGTTGCTCAGAAAAACTCAAAAATTTCAAAAACAGCAGGGGCGGGCTTAAGCCTCTAGTCTTCGACGTCATCCATTTTACTGTGGCGATAAGATGCACGGGTGAGAATCGCCCGCATATCCTTTTCCAGACTTTCGACCGGACTTTCGACGATGCGATTGATTTCCACACCATCCTGGCTGAAAATAAAGGTTGGGGTATTGGTGATACCCAGCCCTTTTTCCGCTTTATCCGGTGTGGTAAAATCCTGATCCACCGCCAGCATCCGCACCCGGTTCAGTGAAATACCCGCCGTTTGCAAGACCTTGTAGAAACGCGGCACCTGACGCTGGCTGTCATGGCACCAGGTCCCCATCACAATGGTAACCTCTACCCCGGTCATCAGGGCCTGTAAATCACCGGCCGTTATCTTATCCACATCGTAGTCTGCCGTCTGACGGCTGTACCATGCCTGATAAGGCGCCACCTGCAATTCTTGCGGTGTAATCACCCCGACCAGCTCTTCTTCTGAGGGGCCGCCAAAAGCCCAGGCACCCCCCACTCCCGCCAGAAGAAGACCAACGACGACACAAAACCTGACGACGTCTCTCATCCTTATGTATCCAGATTGGCCACGTTAAGTGCGTTATCCTGAATAAATTCACGGCGCGGCTCCACCACGTCCCCCATCAGTTTGGTGAAAATCTCGTCCGCGGTATCGGCGTGGTCCACTTTCACCTGCAACAAAGTCCGGGCTTCGGGGTCCAGAGTGGTTTCCCACAACTGTTCCGGGTTCATTTCGCCCAGTCCTTTATACCGCTGGATCGACAGACCTTTACGGCCATAGCTCAACACCAGTTTGATCAGATCGCTGGGCAAGTTAATCTCATGCACATCATCCTTACGGCTGATGGTCGCGGTTTTTTCGAATACATCCCGGCGTACCGGCGCCGTTTCATTGAGCGCCCGCGCCTCGACCGAATTGATGAAACTGCTGTCGATGCGATGTACGTCTTTAATGCCCCGAACTTCCTGGGTAAAGATCACACCGTCACCTTCTTCGTCAAGACGGGCGACCCAGGTATCCTCACCTTCGCTCGCCTTCATGTTCATGCGCTCTACCACTGCGGAAATCGCCGCATTGGCTTTCGCCGCATCGCGCAAGGTCGCCGGATCAAGCGCCCCGGCCAGGGCCAGTTCCTCGATCAGTTCCCGATTATACCGCATCGGAATGCGGTGGAGATAACGGGAAATCTTGCGCGTGGTTTCCACAAGGTCGCGCAGATCATTCCCGGCCATCTGGTTGCCGTCATGCAGCCGCAGCACCATATCATCCAAGGTCTGTTCCACCAGATGGTCTTCCAGTGACGGATCATCTTTCAGATAGACCTCAGATTTGCCCCGCGCCACTTTATAAAGTGGCGGCTGGGCGATATAGAGGTGACCACGTTCGATCAATTCCGGCATCTGGCGGTAGAAGAACGTCAACAGCAGGGTCCGGATATGGGCCCCGTCGACGTCCGCATCGGTCATGATGATGATTTTATGATAGCGCAGCTTCTCAATATTGAAATCTTCCCGGCCAATGCTGGTGCCCATGGCGGTGATCAGGGTACCGATCTCCTGAGACCCGAGCATCCGGTCAAACCGCGCCCGCTCCACATTGAGAATTTTACCCTTCAGGGGCAGGATCGCCTGATTGCTCCGCGCCCGACCCTGCTTCGCAGAGCCGCCCGCAGAGTCCCCTTCCACCAGGAACAGTTCCGATTTAGCCGGATCACGTTCCTGACAATCGGCAAGTTTTCCGGGCAGGGAAGAGATATCAAGCGCCCCTTTGCGCCGGGTCAGTTCACGGGCCTTACGCGCCGCCTCCCGCGCCGCAGCGGCTTCCACGATCTTACTGATAATGATTTTAGCTTCCTGGGGATGCTCTTCAAACCAGGCGCTCAGTTTTTCATTGAGCAGGCTTTCCACCACTGGACGCACTTCCGACGACACCAGTTTGTCCTTGGTCTGGGACGAGAATTTCGGATCCGGCACTTTCACCGACAAAACGCAGGTCAGCCCCTCGCGACTGTCATCTCCGCTTAAACTCACTTTTTCCCGCTTCGCAATCCCGGTCTCAGTGGCGTAATTATTGATCGTCCGGGTCAGGGACGCCCGGAAACCCGCCAAATGCGACCCGCCGTCCCGCTGGGGAATATTATTGGTGAAACACATAACGTTTTCATGATAGCTGTCGTTCCATTGCAGCGCGCATTCAAAAACAATATCGTCTTTTTCGCCGCTGATGCTGATCGCTTCGGGGATCAACGGGCTTTTGTTACGGTCAAGATAGGTGACATAAGATTTTATCCCGCCTTCATAAAAAAGCTCAATCTCGTCCATTTCCGCATGGCGGTTATCCTGAATGCGGATACGTACCCCGGAATTCAGGAACGCCAGTTCACGGAACCGGTGTTTCAGACGCTCAAAATCAAATTCAATGTTGCCAAAGGTGCTCCTCGCCGGCAAAAATGTCACTTTCGTGCCGGTTTTGCCTTCCACGTCGCCCACCACCACAAGGTCGTCAACAGCTTCGCCATGCTCAAAACGCATAAAATGCTCTTTACCGTCACGCCAAATACGCAATTCGAGATAGTCGGACAGGGCATTCACCACGGAAACCCCCACCCCGTGCAATCCACCGGATACTTTATAACTGTTGTTATCAAACTTGCCACCGGCATGCAGTTGGGTCATGATCACCTGAGCGGCCGACACGCCTTCTCCCTCATGAATGCCCACAGGAATTCCGCGGCCGTTATCGGTGACCGAAATCGACCCATCGGGATTGAGAGAGACCAGCACCAGATCACAGTAGCCCGCCAGGGATTCGTCAATGGCGTTGTCCGATACCTCGAACACCATGTGATGCAGACCGGAGCCGTCCTCGGTATCACCGATATACATGCCCGGACGCTTGCGCACCGCATCAAGCCCTTTCAGGACCTTGATGGAATCCGCGCCATATTGTTCCGCGCCCTCTGTGGCGTCTTTCATTTGTATATCATCAGACATAACATTGTGTCCCTTACTAAAATTGCGAGAAAATCGGTATAATCACCGGTGCTGCGCACGTCTTCCCGCTCACATTATTCTTCACTTACGATACTGTTATCCACCCGGTAGTATCGCGCCCGGGACCCAAGGTCCTCAAACAAAACCCGATCCGTACCGGTCAACCATACCTGGGCGCCCAGGGCCGCCAACTCGTCGAACAACGCCGCCCGTCGCGCCTGATCCAGATGGGCGACCACCTCATCAAGCAACAACACCGGTGCCGCCCCAAAAGCGGTGGCCGTAATTCGGGCGCTGGCCAGTGTAATACCGATCAACAGCGCCTTTTGTTCCCCGGTCGAACATAACGCCGCCGGCATATTTTTTTCCTGATGGGTCACCAGCAGGTCAGTCCTGTGCGGGCCCGCCATGGCCCGGCCACTGCGGGCATCAAGACCACGGTTTTCCCGTAACACCCGCCGAAACTCGTCTTCCACTTCTACTGCCGGTCCCCGCATCAATCCCTGTTCCAGTCCGCCGTCAACCGCCAGGGTCGCCCGGGGGAAAGACGACGTCGCCGCACCAATGGCCTGGGACAGCCGGTCAAGGGCGTCCAGTCGAGCCGCCGCCACCGCAACCCCGTGTTCCGCCATCCGACTTTCCAGCGCCGTCAGCCAGGCCGGGTCGCGGCTTCCCTCGCTCAACAGGCGATTACGGTCCCGCATCACCCGCTCATAGGCATTGACCTCACGGGCGTGGGCAGAATGGAAATTGCCAACAATCCGGTCCAGAAAACGGCGACGACCTGATGTCGCCTCAATAAACAACCGGTCCATTTGCGGCGTCAGCCAGGCGACCTGTAAAATATCACTGAAGTGAGCCGGGCTCGCGCCATTTTCACCATCCACCCGAATAATCCGTCGATCACGGGCTTCCCGGTCAAGACTGTCCCCGTCCGCACCCGCCACCAGACCGGTGCCAAGGTCCGTCGTTCCGTCCGGGGTTTCCAACCGCGCCGCCACCGCCCATCGTCCCGCATGACGGTCGTCCGTCAAACGGCTTGGGTCGGAAAGCTTGCACCCGCGCAGGCCGCGGCCCGGCGCCAGAAAGGATAAAGCTTCTAGAATATTGGTTTTTCCGGCGCCATTCGGCCCGGTCAGGACAACCGACCGCGCTTCCGGGGTCAGCGTCACCCTATGGTAGGATCTGAAATCTGTCAGATGCAGCCGCCCGACGAACAAATCAGGGCGGCGAAAATCCCGCCCCGTTGTCAGGTCCGTACGCGTCCCTATCGTATTAAGCTGTACCAGGTTATTCACCGGCCTTTACTTCTCCGGGGCTTCACCAGAAACCCCCCATTAAACTCGTCCCCGTCACATTCGTCCGTCAGGATTTCCATCAGACCCGCATCGGCATGAGAACATAAAGCGCGCCCTCATCGGTCAGATCCTTCAAAATGGTCGGAGCCGTTGAATCCGCCAGCACCATCTGGGCCAGATCGCCCTCGATCTGGCTGAGGATATCCAGCAGATACCGGGAATTAAAGCCAATTTCCATCTCGTCCGCACCATAACTTGCCGCCAGCTCTTCCTTGGCGGTGCCATGTTCCGGGCTATTGACCGACAATTTCAGGTTATCGCCGCTCAGGCTCAGCTTGATCGAACGGGTTTTTTCCGTGGAAATGGTCGAAACACGATCCACCGCTTCGGCGAACTGTTTGCTGTCGATTTCCATGATCTTGTCGTTGCCTTCCGGGATCACCCGGCTGTAATCCGGAAACGTGCCGTCGATCAGTTTTGAAGTCAGAACGATATCGGCAAAAGTGAAGCGGATTTTTGTTTCGGACAGGGACACCTGAATGTCGCCCTCGAATTCATCCACCAGCTTGCGCAATTCACCCACGGCTTTACGCGGCACAATCACGCCAGGCATGTCGTTCAGGCCTTCGGGCTGTTCCATATCAAACCGCGCCAGGCGGTGACCGTCGGTGGCCACCCCGCGCAGGACTGCGCCACCGTCATCGTCATTGGCCGCATGCAGATAAATACCATTGAGGTAATACCGGGTTTCTTCCGTAGACACCGCAAAACGGGTTTTGTCGATCAGGCGCTTGATGCTGGCCGCCGGGGCCGCGAAACTGTGTGGCAGATCGCCTTCTGACATCACCGGAAAGTCTTCGCGCGGCAGACAGGAAAGCGTGAAACGCGACCGGCCGGCGCTGATGGTCAGGCGCTGACTTTCCGCATCATAAGACAATTGCACCTGAGATCCATCAGGCAGTTTACGCACGATATCATACAGCGTATGGGCCGGCGCCGTGATGCCTCCAGGAGCCATCACCTCGGCCTCTACGGCCTCCGAAATTGCCAGGTCCAAATCGGTCGCCGCAAGCTTGAGCTGGGTGCCGTCACATTCCAGCAAAACATTAGACAAAATCGGGATGGTATTGCGTTTTTCAACAACACTTTGAATGTGACCCAGTGATTTCAATAACGCACTTCGTTCAATTTTGAGCTTCATATTATAATCGCGCTTCTCATCTGCATGTTTAACTATTATTTTTTAACGTCTCTTCGGCATTTCCGAAGGCATTACCCCCCCGGTTACAGGATTTATACCCCCTCCCTTATCTCAAGCATAAGGTATTGATATAATTCAGAAAAACTCTTTAGTTTCCAAGCGGAAAAGCCCAAACCAAAGGCCTTCTGAGAAAAAGAACCTGTAGCCGCAGAGATTAGCATATTGAACCCTCTGGTCAAAGGTCTTTTTTGGGAGAATTGCGCTGAGTCGTTTCAGGAGAAAGCCCCGCCGTTTGCAAGAAACGACTCGGGCTAGAAGACCATCAGGATCTAGGTGCCAAAAATCCGTTCCAGATGCTGAATATCCTCCTCCAGAACACTATCGGTGAGGCGTAATTGATCAATGCGTTTCACCGCATGCATGACGGTTGTATGGTCACGACCGCCAAACTGACGGCCAATGTCCGGCAGGGATTTCGCCGTCAGCTGTTTGGCCAGATACATGGCCACCTGGCGCGGGCGCGCCACCTGACGGGCCCGGCGAGAGGACAGAAGGTCGGACAGGCGGATGTTAAAGTAATCCGCCACCCGGCGCTGAATTTCATCAATACTGACCCGGCGCACATTGGCGCGCAGAAGGTCCTGTAACACCTCCTTGGTCATTTCCAGCGTGATCGGCCGGCCAATGAGCGTCGCATGAGCGATCATGCGATTAAGCGCCCCTTCCAGCTCCCGGATATTGCTGGTTACGCTGCGGGCGAGAAATTCCAGAACCTGATTGCTGATTTCAACTTCCGGCACCTGGTTGGCTTTTTGCTGCAGAATACCGAGACGCAATTCATACTCGGTCGGATGAATATCCGCCACCAGGCCCCAGCCCAAACGGGACCGGATGCGCTCTTCAATGCCTTCCATATCGGTCGGCGACCGGTCGGCGGAAATAATCACCTGACGGCGATGATCAATCAACGCGTTAAAGGTATGGAAAAATTCTTCCTGGGTGGACTGCTTGTTGGCGATAAACTGCAGGTCATCAATCATCAGCAGATCGACAGACCGGAATTTCTGCTTGAAGGACATGGTGTCCTTGTAGCGGATCGAACTGATGAACTGATACATGAACTGTTCAGCGGAAAGATACACCACCCGACGATGGGGAAAGCGTTCCTTGTTGGCCCAGGCAATCGCATGCATCAAATGGGTTTTCCCGAGCCCGACACCACTGTGCAGGAACAGGGGGTTGAAATGCACGTCTTCATTTTCCGCCACCCGGCGGGCAGCCGCATAAGCAAGTTCGTTGGATTTGCCGACAACAAAGCTTTCAAAAGTAAACCGCGGGTCCAGCGGGGCGCCAAACTCGCTGTCCTTGACTTCCACTGGTCGGGAATCCGACAAGCTCTGCGTGTTGCCGGATCCTCGCGGGAAATCTGCAGAACGCCCCACGGCGGCGGATGGCGCCGCTTGCTGAGGACGGTTATCTTCCGCCGCCGGCGCAGTAAAACCCGTCATGACGATAAAATTGATATCGGACACCAGCGCATTTTCCGTCGCCCAGGCGTTGCGGATACGGTCGGCATAATTGGATTCAAGCCAGTTGCGCATAAACCGCGTCGGGGCCGCCATGATCGCACAGCCATCCTCGATATTGACCAGAGCCAATGGCTTGAACCAGCTGTTGAAAACACTATCGTCAAATTCGGTGCGAAGACGCCCGAGAACTCTTGACCATTCTGCTTCCATGTTTGTTTCCATTATATCGTTTTGCGGTGCCGCCACAGTCAT